>DAIMDR010000001.1:0-63488 GCA_036725705.1 Syntrophomonadaceae bacterium
AAAATTCCAATCCTGATGATAATGACCTTTTAATATCTTTGCGCCGCTGGAAGTACAATAGATTGGAGTATCAGGAATCTCTTTCATTAAATATGGCAATGCTCCGCTATGATCCGTTTCAGCATGATTTGCTATTATATAGTCTATCTTGTCCAATTCAATTTCTTTTTTTAGATTGGCTATAAATTCTTTGGCAAAAGGTCCCCAAACTGTATCAATTAAAACATTTTTTTCGTCTTTTATTAAATAAGAATTATAGGATGAACCACGATGAGTAGAGTATTCATCTCCATGAAATCGCCTTAACTCCCAATCAATTTTTCCTACCCAGGTTACTTTATCAGTCAGTATAAAACTCATTTGTTCGCCTCCTTTAAATAAATTGAGATTAAACCGTCTAAAGAAATTAACGGTTCAATAAGCAGATTATAGCATATACCTTAAAATATAAACAAACAGCCCCCTTCTTAAGCGGGGGCTGAATATGGGTAATTATAAGCAATTTTTATCCAGACTTACTGGCATTTAGTTTATTTATTTTTATAAGATTGGCTAATCTTTCACATATCCTCCGGTCTCTTAAACTGTAGCTGTTAACCCTCAATCCGGTTGGTTCTGGTCCACAACTTCATTGAGTCAGCTGCTTTAATCAAATCATCCTGGAATTGTGGATGGGCAATACTTATTAAAGCCTCGGCCCGTTCATAAGTGGCTTTACCCTTTAACTGCACAATACCATATTCAGTAGCTACATACTGAACAATAGAACGCGGAACAGTTACTATTGTACCCGGAGATAAAGAAGGAACGATTCTGGAATGTATGTTTCCTTGCTTATCTTTATAGGTAGAATGCAGACAAATAAAACCTTTACCACCATGTGATTGGAAAGCTCCAAATATGAAGTCAAGCTGCCCGCCGGTTCCTGATATTTGTCTTAACCCCATAGTCTCAGAAGATACCTGACTGAGCAGGTCCACTTCCAACGCATTATTAATGGCTACCACCTTGTCGTTTAAAGCCGTTATACGAGGGTCATTGGTATAGCTTACCGGATAGGAGGCGCACATCGGGTTATAATCCAGAAAATCATACAACTTGCGGGTGCCCAAAGCAAAGGAATATACCATCTTATACTTGTCAATATTCTTACGTGCTCCGGTCAGGCGACCCTGTTCGTATAATTCTACGAAGGAGTCCATCATCATTTCACTGTGAACGCCCAGATCCTTTAAATCACTCTGCGCTATTAAAGTTCCTACTGCATTGGGCAGTCCGCCAATCCCCAGCTGTAGACAGCTGCCGTTTTCAATTTCCGGTAACAGAATTTCAGCTATCTGCTGATCAGTGGGTGACGGCTGAGCAGCAGGCAATTCAAGCAGTGGAGAATGTTTTCCTTCTACTACAAAATCTACATTGGATATATGAATTGATTCCTGATTGCCGCCCAGACAATTGGGAGCATTATTGTTCACTTCTACTATAATCATATCCGCTTTATCCATAGCAGCATGCGTAACTGAGTTACTCAGTCCAAAGTTGAAAAAACCTTTACCATCCATTGGCCCGGTTACTGCAAACACAATATTCATGTGCATATATTTTCTTATAATTCTGGGGCCCTGATGATAAGTTACCGGTATATAGTTGCACAGATTATCATCATGTAAATATCGGGCAACTTTTCCAAAATGATAATCGCGCATGGTAATATGTTTACGTTCAGGATCAGCCAATACGACTTTAGGAGGTTTAGTATAGCTGACACCGGTAAGAACCAAATTATCAAGTTCATTAATACGTTTGGCTAATTCCTCATCCAGTGTTTCAGGGAATAAAGCAAATTCACCATAAAAAATGTGATCGCCGGACTTTACCTTCTTTACCGCTTCTTCAGCACTGATTAATTTTTGACTGTATTGCCACTTTAAAATGTCTGTCATAGAAACTCCTTTCGAATCTATAATTTCCTGAACGGTATATTTATTCTAACATTATTTATATCGCAGTCAATAAATTTACCTCATATTACTAATAATAGACATTTTCAATTTTTAAAAATAATCTGACCATTATAATTATCTGTACAACGAAAAAATGCTCTGGTAAAGCCAGAATTATTAGCTATACAATCAGCATAAATATAACCATTCTGCGGTTAAAAAATAATATTCAGGTATATTCTTACAGCTATTGATTAATCTTCGCGAAAGAATATACATTTGTTCTAATAAATAAACACCGGTCCACTTGTTGATAACTCAACTAAATATCCTGGCCTCAACCTGATTGGTGCATTCACCCTTCCTGCACAGGTGATTAAAGGCTGGTCCTTCAATAACTTCACCGTCAGGACTGAAACGGGAACCGTGACAGGGACAATCCCAGGATATATCAGCGTCATTCCACTTTAATTCACAGCCCAGATGGGTACAGGTAATATCTATTAAATGCAGTTCTCCTTCTTTATCACGATAAGCCCCCATCTTCTGACCCTGCTTATAAACTGTTCCTGCTTCACCGGGAGCAATATTAATATCATCAGGTCTGCTTAATTTACCGGTTACATATTCTTTGGCTACATCCAGATTTTGCACCGCAAAATTCTTAACTAGACCAAGTTTAAAGCGGGAGGGATTATATACCGGTGCCCAGGGATTATCACCTTTGGTTATCAAGTCACTGATAATCATGGCCGAGGCGGTACTATTGGTCATTCCCCATTTTCCAAAACCGGTAGCCACATAAATATCAGGATTTCGCGGGGTTATATTTCCTGCATAAGGCACACCGTCAATAGTCATGCAATCCTGTGCAGACCAGCGGTAAGGTATATCTGTTACCTCAAAGGTCTGATGTGCAAAATCAAGCAAGTTATAGTAATGCTGATTTAAGTTGTGACCGTCACCAGTCTTGTGATTTTCACCGCCCACCAGAATCAACTCCCCTTTACCGTTATTTTGAGAGCGCAGCGAACGAGTTGGTTCTTCCGCGCTAATAAACATTCCTTCCGGGAATTTTTCCTTTATTTTTATACCCAGCACATAAGATCTCTCAGTATAAATCCGGCTGAAGTACAGACCGCCGCCATCAAAGAAAGGATAATGACTGGCAATTACAATCTTATCTGCGGTTATTCTATGGCCTTGACGAGTTACAGCTGCCAGAGGATTTTTCTCAATATCGATAACCGGCGACCCTTCAAAAATATGACTACCCTGGCCTGGAATATCCTTAGCCAGCCAGCAAAGATACTTCAGAGGATGAAACTGAGCCTGATTTTCAAAACATACCGCTCTTTTTATTGCAAACGGCAACGAAATATCTTCTTCGCATCCAGCTTTAATACCTAATTCAGAAGCAGCCCTTACCTCGTCTTCAATATCCTGGATGTATTTATTACTCTGGGTATATACATAAGCTGGCTTCCATTCAAAATCACAGTCAATATTATATTCTTTTACTATAGTGGCAATATAATGAATGGCGCTTTCATTGGCCTGCGCGTATTGACGGGCTAATTCCTCCCCGATACTATTTTTTAGCCGTGCATATATAAGCGAATGTTGAGAAGTAATTTTGGCGGTAGTATGTCCGGTAGTACCCTGTAAAATCTGGTCAGCTTCCAGCACTGCCACCTTCAGGCCTTTTTGTTTTAACATAAAGGCCGTACTAATACCGCAAATCCCGCCCCCGATTATGGCGACATCCACTTCGATATCTTCTTTTAAGTGGGGATAAAAGCTATCTTCAGTTGAGGCTATCCAATAAGAATGGGGACTATCTGAAAAATCTGCATAGCTGTTCATAAATATCACCCTTTAATAAGTTATTTGCTAATAACTTGTACCTTCCGGACAGATATATACTAAAATTTTTTAGGAAGGGTTATATAAAGGATAGGGGGGGTTTCTTCGTTTTAATTTATCGGTCTGCATATTCTTTAAGCAAATTCTCAATACTGATTAATCGGGCTAATATTTCTTCATTCTTATGATTCGCCTCTTCCTGTAGTTTAACAATTCTTTCCAGATGTTTTGCCATGCGATAAAAATAGGTTAGCATCGTCTGCCCTCCTTCTGTATTAAGTTATAAAAGGCGTTATATTCTCCCATGCAGAGTCCTGGCGAAAGAATATTTACTCACCATGACGCAGTGCATTACACCAAGGATTATAATTGGTTTCGGTTTTTAAAAATAAATATCTTAGCAGATGCGGGGGACATGTTCCCCTTCCAGCATACCCAGAATACGGTCCGCCCCTAATTCAGTTTCAATCAGCACCATTCCGGTCGGTTCAGTACAAACTTCACCTATAATGGCAGCGTTAATGGTTGGCGACAGTTTACGCAAATCGGCCAGGATCTCATCCGCCTTTTCTGCAGCTGCAAACATGACCATTTTACCTTCATTGGCCATATAAAGCGGGTCCATCCCCAACATATCACAGGCCGCCCGGATTACTTCCGAAACCGGAATGCTGGATTCCTTCACCCGGATACCCACTCCGGCCTGCTTCGCTATCTCATTCAAAACTGTTGCCAGACCTCCCCGGGTTGGGTCACGCATACATTTTATGGCCTGTCCGTACTTATCAGTCATTTCTCCTAACTGATAGAGAGGGGTACAATCACTTAAAGCTGGAGTAGTGAAACTTAATCCTTCCCGCTGGGCCAGTATGGCCAGTCCATGATCACCTACATAACCGGTAACGATTATTTTATCTCCGGGATTTACTCTTTGTGGTCGGTAATCTATGCCTTCAGGAATAATACCTATGCCGGTGGTATTTATAAATATTCCATCAGCACTGCCTTTTTCCACTACTTTGGTATCTCCGGTTACCAATTTTACTCCGACCTCCTGAGCAGTTGCTGCCATAGAATCTGCTATTTTGCGCAGGTCTGATAACGGAAATCCTTCCTCAATGATGAAAGCAGTAGACATATACAGCGGTTTGGCACCGCAGGCCACCAGATCATTTACGGTTCCGCAAATGGATAGTTTGCCAATATCCCCGCCCGGAAAAAATAACGGGGTGATAACAAATGAATCAGTAGACATGGCCAGTCGGCCGGCTGTTATATTCAGTATGGCACTGTCCAGCATTTCCATTAATTCATTATTCCAGGCAGATTTAAATATTTCATCTATCAACTGCTGACTCATTAAACCACCACTACCATGTGCCATTAAAATTCTTTCCTGCTTCATCTAACCTCTTCCTTTCGCCGGGGTATACCGGTAATAAGCCGCACAGGAACCTTCATGTGAAACCATACAGGGGCCCACCGGATTTAAAGGCGTGCAGGCCCGTCCAAATAAAAGACAATCCGGCGGGTTGATTTTACCGGTTAACACTTCACCGCAGGCACAACCTTTTATGGGCATTTCCTCCATATCCGGTATGTTAAATTTGAGTCGGGCATCCATACTTTCATATTCCTCACGCAAAGCCAGGCCACTGTCAGGAATAACCCCCAGGCCTCGCCACCGGGCCTCCACCGGTTTAAATACCTTTTCAATACTCTGCCGGGCCACCAGATTGCCTTCCCGCTTGACTACCCGCCGGTATTGTATCTCTGCCTGTGCATCTCCCTGCTTTATCTGTTTAAGCAGCATAAAGATGCCTTCCAAAATATCCATGGTTTCAAATCCGGTAATTACACAGGGTTTTTTATACTTATGCGCTAAAATCTCATAAGGTTCCACCCCAATTACCACTGAAACATGTCCGGGACAAATCAAACCGTCCACATTAATATTCGGATCGGAGAATATTAATTCCAAAGCCGGCGGAACCACCTTGTGCAGTGAAAACACTGAAAAATTACTTAACCCTTCTGACCTGGCCTGTTCCAGGGTAATAGCAATCGCCGGAGCAGTAGTTTCAAAGCCAATGCCCAGAAATACTACTTCTTTATCAGTATTTTCGCGGGCAACTCTCAATGCATCCAGCGGCGAATAGGCTATACGGACATCAGCCCCCTGGCTGCGTTCTTCCTGCAAACTGCTGTAAGTACCGGGTACTCTCATCATATCTCCGAAGGTTACCAGCACAATATCCTTCTGCCTTGCCATTTCAATAACTGCATCAATATCTCCCTGAGAGGTAACGCATACCGGACAGCCCGGTCCGGATAACAGCTTAATATTGGGAGGCAGCAGTTCTCTGATCCCACTTTTGGCTATAGCCATCGTATGAGTACCACAGACCTCCATCAGCGAAACAGTTGCCTTTTCTGTTTGAATAGCCTGCAATAATTGCTGCCGGTAATCTGATATTTCACTCATATTGCAATAACTCCTCCAGATACTGCATGGTTTCCAGGGCAATGCTTTCATCAATAATTTCCATGGCAAAACCGGCATGTACCAGTACATATTCGTTAATCTTCACTTCCGGGGTCAGACGAACACTGATTTCGGTCTGATTACCATTTACATCCACACGGGCAACATCATTGGCCATTAACTCAATAACTTTGGCGGGTACTCCCAAACACATTATCCCTTCACCTCACTAGCTATAATTGCCTGTCCCAGTGATATTCCTCCGTCTCCCGGAGGCACAATTTGGTTATAATATACTGCAAACCCCTGCCGGGTTAATAATTTATACATTTTTATAAATAATATCTGGTTATGAAATACTCCCCCACTCAATACTACTCGATTTAAACCAGTTGCCTCTCTGAGTTGCAATAGGGTTTCCAAAAACATTTCCACCAGGGTCAGATGGAACTTCTGGGCAATACAACCCACGCTGCGGCCTTTTTGTAAATCGTTCAATAATTCTGGCCACATGGGCAGTACATCCATCAACCATACCCCATTATCCGCCTGCAAATGGTATTCATAATGGTTTTTCTCATATTTATCAGCCCGGGCTTCCAGCTCCGCCGGCGCCTGACCTTCATATTTATTTATAGTGCAAACCCCTAAAATTGCACCTGCCGCATCAAATAACCTGCCGCAGGAGGAAGTCAGCGGTTCACGGGCATAATTAATCCGGTTGATAATTAAATTCTTTTCCTGTTCAGTTAAATCCGGCAATAGCGATGAAGCTAAATCAAGCCCCTTTTCACCAAGTGCCTGATATAAATATACCAGCGCCATACGGTAAGGTTTGCCGGCGGTAACATCTCCGCCTGGCAGCGGTACATATTTCAAATGAGCCAAGCGGGTAAATCCATTATAATCACCACGCAGGATTTCGCCGCCCCAAATGGCAGCATCAGTCCCCCAGCCGGTTCCATCACAGATTAACCCTAAAACTTCCCCCTGTAAACCGTTTTCGGCCATGACCGAGGCCATATGAGCATGATGATGCTGTACTTCCAAACGCTTAATATCCTTTTGCTGGCGGGCCCAGCGACTGGTCTGATAATCGGGGTGCAAATCATGCACTATGGTTTGCGGTTCTACATTTAACATTTTTTTAAAATACTTTATACCCTTTTGAAAGTTTACATAATTATTATAATGATTCAGATCACCCCAATGCTGGCTGAGAAATGCTTCCCCACTTCTGGTTATGCAAAAAGTATTTTTCATCTCTCCACCTGTTGCCAGCACCGGCGGTGAGTCTACCGGAATAATTATCCCACCCGGCACCATTCCCCGTGCGCGTCTGAATACCTGCGCAGACTGCAACGCGGTTACGCGCACAACTGAATCATCACAGGGATTATATATATCACGATTATGCAATAAGAAATAATCAGCAATTTCATCTAACTTTTGTAACGCTTCATTATTATCAGTTATTAATGGTTCATCACTGATATTGGCACTGGTCATTATTAATATTTCCAGTTCATCATCAAAGAGCAGATAATGCAACGGAGTATAGGGCAGCATAACTCCCAGAGTATCAAGCCCCGGATGTATTAGCTCCCCAGGAAGAGCAGTATCATTTTGTTCCTCCACCACTACAATTGGAGCCGAACGGGAATTTAACCATTTCTCTTCTTCCTGATTAATCAGGCAGTAACGGTGAGCTGTTTCCATATCCCTAACCATAACCGCAAAAGGTTTCCGATCCCGTTTTTTCCGCTGACGCAAACTGGTAACCGCCTGAAGATTAGTAGCATCGGCAGCCAGATGAAAGCCGCCCAATCCCTTAATGGCAACTATAAAGCCAGCCTTCAGTAATTGGCGTATATCCTGCCTGACCATCTCACCCTGACGATCAACCAGCCAGGTATGAGGTCCGCAAACCGGGCAGCAATTTGGCTGGGCATGAAAGCGTCTATGCAGCGGATTTTCATATTCCGCCTGGCATTGTGGGCACATGGCAAATCCGGCCATAGTAGTCATAGCCCGGTCATAAGGTACATCCTTTATTATCGTATAACGGGGTCCGCAATTAGTACAATTGGTGAATGGATACTCAAAACGACGATCCGCACTATCCCTTACCTCAGTTTTACAGTCATCACATATGGCAATATCAGGTGATAGTACAACTGTTTTTTCCTGCCGGTCGTCACTGGATTTTATAATAAATTCTGTATAACCTCTCTCCTCAACCTCCTGCACGGTTAAACTTTTAATAACTGCCAATGGAGGAGGTTCTTGCTGTAACTTGACTAAAAAGGCCTGCAATGCCTCCCTGTCACCTTCTGCTTCTATGAAAACTCCAGATGAAGAATTAAACACCCAGCCTTTTAAATTATATTGCATGGCCAGACGGTAGATATAAGGTCGAAACCCTACCCCCTGAACAATTCCTCTAATATTGATACTACATGCCTGAATATTCATTATTAACCTCTGATGCGTTTAATTATTTAGCAGATAATTTAAAAGGGTGAGTCACAGAAGAATAATATCTGTCACTTCTGCAACCCACCCTAAAAGCGAATCGTATAAAAGGTTCAATTAGCAAGTATTTCTGCAATATCTTTTTGAATCATTTCTACAATCAAAGCAACTTGCTCTGCCACAACCGATGTAAGTTCCAATCCCAGATCCACTGTATGTGGTTCAACTCCATAAATAAGCACTTTGGGATTGTAACCTTCCAATTGCAACATATACATGGCCTCTGCAAAGCTTAGTTCATGCAGGGATTGGATATCCGGATTCGGATTCAAATCCAACTCTGCCAATGGAACCCGGTAAACAGTTCCCGGTTTTTCTCCGGCATGCATGGCATCAACCACAATACAAAAATCTGCCTGGCTGAAATAATCAAGTAAATCGTAGCTATGCGTACCCCCATCCACCAGTTCCACCTGAGGCGGCAAATCCAGAGTCTCCAGGTGCCTTATGACATGAACACCGACTCCATCATCCTGCATTAATAGATTGCCAATACCCATTACCATAATTCGTTTCAAGCCTTAATCCTCCATGTCTGCCGAAAATATAGCTTAACCCTCTTCCTCATGATAACCGTGATGAAAATCAGCAGGTATCTTACCGGTAAACATGGACTTTAAAACCGGAATGCCTTCCGCCACATCCAGGTAAACATGCAGTAGAACTGACAACACAAATAACCAGGTAACGATATAGTGGATCATACGAACTACTAAAAATCCTCCAAACCAGCCTGACATAAAGCCAAACAGCAAAGGCTTGTAGAGTATGAAACCAGTTATAATCATGATTATGGCCAAAAACAGCCATCCGGTATACATACCTTTCTGACCGGGATTATACTTTCCATAATAAGGATGGTCGTCAGCCAGAAACATATAATACTTCAACATACTGGGTAATTTCTTGGTATCCTCAACCGGTGAATATACAATATTTTTTGCATCGTTAGCCGCAATAGCATAATAAACCCGACCAATAACCCCCACTACCAGAATATAAGCCATAATAAAGTGAATGGTTCTGGGCGTGTCCATATTACTGAACAACCTGAATGTCTGCGGAGCGTGAATATAAAAGCCGGTTAAAGTTAACATGGTAATAGCAATCATATTGGTCCAGTGAAATATCCGGATCCATATGGAATGCCTGTCTTCCATCTGTTTTACCATCTTCACACCCCCTAGTTAATGGCAAACTGGCTGATGGTTTTCTTGTCAGGAGTCATAACATGGATAGCACAGCCTAAACAAGGGTCAAAGGACCGTACTATTCTAACCAATTCAACCGGATTATTAGGATCGGCAACCCTGGTTCCGATTATTGCCTGTTCCATAGGTCCACGAACGGCACTGGCCCCGCTTCCGGTTCTGGGTCCGGCATTCCAGGTTGTAGGAACAACTGCATTATATACCATGGTGCGTCCATCGCTGCTGATGCGGTGCCAATGGCCTAATGCTCCACGGGAACCTTCACACAACCCCATTCCCACAACTTCCTTGTCAGGTAATTTATGCGGCGTACATACCGGCTTTCCAGGTTCCAGTTGCAACACCCATTTTTCCATCTCTTTGGCCATTTTGGCAGTTTCAATTGCCCGGGCAAAATGGCGTCCCATTACTGAGAAGGCTTTATCACCCAGAGCAGCTACATCCGGGTCTTTCATTATCCATTGGCGGGCCAGAGGACCAACTTCCATGGCTTCACCGTTGTAACGCGGCGATTTCATCCAGGAATAAGCACCCTTCTTGTCCACATCAGGGCTGATAACAGCTACATCAGGAGTTGTGCCATTAGTATCATCCTTGTACCAGGAATAAGTTACTTCCTCGGTGATCATATTGGCATCAACTTCGCCAAAACGGCCTCTGATATAAGTTCCTGACTTGAAATACTTTTCTTTGTTTAAGTGATTCATTCCCTCTTCCTGAGGATAACCACCATAAGACAGCATATTCCTGCAACCGACTCCTATAGCAAACCAGTCAGCATAAGCTCCTGCTACCGCTTTAACGGTGGGAATATATTTATTATCAATAAAGGCCTGCATTTCTTTTAGCAAATTTATAAACCGATATATTTTTGAAGTATCGGGCACTTCAGATACGCCACCAGGTACAATCGCCTGAACATGAGGCATCTTTCCGCCCCAGATAGCCAGCATTTCCTGGGCTTTACGCCGAATAGTCAATGCTTCCAGATAGGTGTTGACTGCCTCAGCATTTACATCATCCGGCAAACGATAATCTGCTTCATACCGCGGCTTAAATGGAGCAATATCCGGCCCTTTTACATAATCGAGAGCTGCCAGGTGAAAGAAATGAAGAATATTGGACTGAATCAGATTGGAACTCAAAATAAGGTTTCTAATAATACGTCCGTTAGGAGGCGGTTCAATGCCAAACGCATCATCCAACGCTAAAATTCCGGCAGTCGCATGGGCTGTAGGACACACTCCACAAATTCTTTGCATTATCTGTTCAGAATCACGCGGATCTCTGCCCTGCATGATAAGCTCCAGACCACGCCACAATGTTCCCGATGTCCAAGCATCAACTACTACACCGCCATCAACTTCTACCTCCAGTTTGAGATGACCTTCGATTCTGGTTACTGGATCAACAACGATTCTCGCCATTAGTCCTCACCTACTTTCACATCTTCTTCATTTTCTTTGCCAGGACCAATTCTGCCGGCTAATATATTGCCAGTCAAATGTCCACCAATTCCCAGTACCGTAGCTGCACCCAGAACTAATCCAACCTGATCGGCGGTAACACTGCTGGCGGGCCCAACCGGCACTTCCGGAACTCTCTCATACATAGGCCAACCCGGGAATTGCGGTTCGGTACAACCTATGCAAACTGAACCACACTGAACGCACCAGTTGGTACCATTATTCCATAACCTTGTGGTGGCATCACAATGAGCAAATGGTCCCTTGCAACCCAATTCCAGCATACATCCCATTTCTCCAAAGGTTTTCGCAAAAATTCCATTGTCAAAATACTGCCTTCTCTGGCAATTATCATGAATTATAGTATTAAAAAACATCTTGGGTCGACCAAATGAATCCAAATCCGGAATTTCATTATATAGCAGAACATGAGCTATGGTACCTACCATCCAATCAGGATGAGGCGGACAACCAGGCACATTGATTATTGGTACATCTTTGATAACAGAACCGACTGGCACACAATTAGTCGGATTAGGTGGAGTAGCCGGAACACCGCCATAGGCTGAGCAAGTTCCAAAGTTTAATATAGCACTGGCCTTGCTGCCAACATCTTTTAACAACTTTTCAAATACAACATGATGCCCGTCTTCTTCCCCTACCATACAAAAGCGTCCATCGGCACCTAAAGGTACAGCACCTTCTACGACCAGGTAGAATTTACCAGCGTTCTCCTCCGCCACCTTGTAAACGGCTTCTTTGAGAGCCAGGTCTCCGGCAGCAGCGCTGATATTGGGATGATAGGTCAAGCTGATAACTTCGGTTAAAACTTTTTGAATATCGGGATGCACAGTATTCAACAAGGATATAGAACATCCGGTACAGGAAGCTCCCTGAATCCAGATAACTGGTGGTGCTCCAGCTGCTACTGCCTCAGCCATAAACGGGGCCAAATACCCTGACAGTGATATGGCAGCAGCCGATCCTGCACATAGTTTCACAAAGTCGCGTCGACTCAGTTTACTAGGCATTTAACTCATTCCCCCCAACATAAATTATTACTAATTCATCAGATCTGTTCTAATCCCAATCAAGTGACTTTTACCGCAATATGCCATTGTCAATAAAATTAACTCCGGCAAATATATTGAGCAGCAGGTCAGTCACTTTAGCCATTATTGGCTTTCTCTATCTATATTTAAGCCCGCTTGGCGCTCACCTCCCTTAAAAGCCACTCGTTCCAATCATTTATGCCCTCACCGGTCCGCCCCGAAACTAAAAATAATGGAGCCGAAGGGTTGATCCGGGCTAAATCTTCCCTGAACCGTTCCAAACTAAAATCGGTATAAGGCAGCAAGTCAATTTTATTCAGTAAAATAACTCCTGCTTCCCTGAAAATCAGCGGATATTTGGTTAATTTATCATTACCCTCGGCAGTACTCATAACTACTGCTTTTAAGTCTTCCCCCAGGTCGAATTCAGCCGGGCAAACCAGATTACCAACATTTTCAATGAAAAGTAAATCCAGATCATCGCCGGGTAATTCCTGAAAAGCTTTATCTACCATTCCGGCATCCAGGTGACAGGCCCCCTCAGTATTAATCTGAATTACCCGCACCCCTTTATTTTCAATTCGCTGAGCATCCTGATCCGTATACAGATCGCCCTCAATAACACCTAATTTAAGCCGGCCATTTAAACTATCAATGGTTTTCTCCAGAATGGTTGTTTTACCGGAACCCGGAGAACTCATTAAATTAATAACCAGCAACCCCTGCGCAGAAAATATATTACGATTTTTACGGGCCAGCAGCTCATTAGCCCCGAGTATATTATGTTCCAGCCGCACTTTTACCATGGTTTCAGTCTCCTTCATAATAATCCAGATACAGCTCCCGTCCCTGGATTATATCTACCTGATTTGAGCCACATCCCGAACAGACGAATATATGCTGTTCCTGGCGGGTAAACAGCTGCTGACACTGCTGGCAACTGCATATAACTTCCTTTTCCTCTATTTCCAGAACTGCTCCCTGAAACAGGTCTTCGCCGGCACTGATTACCTCAAAAGCAAACAGCATACTATCCGGCAGGACCATGGACAACTTGCCTACCACCAATCCGACTTTGCTGACCTTGCTGATGCTATTCGCCGCGGCACTGTCTCTGACTGCATCCATTACTCCCTGCATTAACGCCAGTTCATGCAAATCAAATTCCTCCCGGGTTAGTACTATTTATTATTCGGTTATTAACATAAAAAAAATCCAGCAACGAAATGCTGGACTCCTTAGCGCACCAATATTAACCTGATATCTTTCATAGATATCCTTATCAGCCGCCTGACTCAGCATCTCCTTTTCACAATGGAAGGCACACTCGTTTCCCAATGCACCCAATAACCTGATATCATAGTGTTCATCACCTGCAGATACTCAGGCTCGGAGAATAGCTCCTTATAATGTTTCATAAAATAATCCGGCAACGAAATGCCGGACATCATAGCACACCAATATTAAACATGATACCTTTCTTAGGTACACTTATCAGCTGCCTGAACTCAGCATCTCCTTTTACAATTAAAGGCCCACCCGTACTTGTTTTCACAATACACTTTTTCTCAGTGTGGCCTATGGCCTGATAATATCAGTGTTCATCACTTTATATTCAGACCGGGAGAACAGAGTATTATTTTTTAATTAGATCAGTATACTATCTTCGTTAAAAGATATAAAACTCCTGCAAAAAAAGACTTATTCACAATTTTTATTTAAAATTAACATATTTTAGTTTTTATTATCTTTTTTTATAGTTTATATTAATTATTATAATATTAACTACATAATTATATCAAGAGGGAAATAAGGTGCAAGGGGAAATGGACAACAGGACTTTGAGGCTGCTAAAATAGTATTATAAATATCATTCTGAGGAGCTGATGGCTACGAAGGGTCTTTCTTGGTATTCCGTAATATTGGATATTCAGGCAACGGAGTCCCCCTAAGGTACTACTGATACACCCTGATTGGGTATAATTAATGCTGCTTCACTATCGTTTTAGAAAGCCATTGAAAGAGTACTCTTTCAATGGTCTCGGGCTTCGTCTGCTCTAGCCATGAACATAATAATGGTTATGTTCTTCTTCCCCATGAACATGACAGTATTCATCAATCAGATTAACTGACATCAGCAGGGACTTATTGGTCAGAGCCTCATGGCTGGGTCCGTCAAAGACCAACTGATGATCTTCCGACAGTACCAGAGCGCGTTTGGATATGGCATGGGCAAGTTCCAGATTATGCGTAGCGGTTATTATGGTTCTTCCCCTTTTATTCAGTTCCAGCAGCAATTCAATTAACCAGCGCTGGGTTTTAGGATCCAATCCATTAGTAGGTTCATCGAGAATCAATACCTCGGGATTAAGAATTAATGTGGAGGCCACTGCCACCTTTTTCTTTTCTCCTCCACTCAGGTGATAAGGCGAGCGATCTGCCAGGCTTTGTAAATTAAGCAGGTTAAGCACATCTTCTACCCGGGAAGCTATGTCCTGCTTGTTTAACCCCAGTTGCCGGGGTCCATAAGCTATCTCATCCCAAACCCGGGTGTTAAAAAGCTGGGCTTCAGAATTCTGAAAAATAAAACCTACCCGACGATGATATCTTTGAGCAACCCGGTTATCTTCCATAAGGCCTTCACTTATTTCCTGCCCAAAAGCATATAAACGACCGGCGCAGGGAAAAGCCAGACCGCAAAATATCTTTAATAAAGTTGATTTTCCTGAGCCATTGGCGCCCAGCAGGCAGACACTCTCACCGCCCGCTATCTTCAGACTCAGATTATTAAAAAGATTATCCCCGCTACCATAACTAAAGGCAATTCCATCTAAAACAAAAACAGTATTATTCAAAAAAAGAAGGCCTCCCATGCAAGCAAGTTCAATTACTAAAAACTTAGCATATCTAAGCAATTAGTTCCAGTTGCCCGCATTCATCCAATACTGCTTCGGGAATTGATCCGGTATAACAACGGGCGCACATGGCCTGATATACTTCCTCGGAAAGATTCATACTGCGATCAAATAGTGCCGCTATGGAAGATCCCACCTGGGCTTGCCGGCTTCGAAGCGCCAGATGTCCAACTGTACGAATTTTGCGGGCTTCAAACATTTCAATGGAAATTGACAGCAATACCATCAGATAGCGGTAGGTCATTTCCAGAATCATAATGAATAAATCCGGTACCCGCAAAACCCGTAACGATTTAAATATATCGGTTACCGGGGTAGTCATAATCAGCAATACACCCAGTGATAACGACAACCCCACCCGTAAAAACAAAAAGGTTACGGAGATGACCCCCTGCCGGCTTATAAAAATTGTCGCCGGCCAGTTTATGCCCAGCCAATGGCCGGGCTGTTCAGATTGAAACAATACTATAAGCGGGGTACCGTCAATAAAAATATTAAGAGTCATGGGCATGGTAAAAAGCAATGTAATGAGGGGAATAAATCCCCAAATTCGCTTCTGCATCATCAGAACCGGTAACCGGGAAAGATGCATAAGCAACATCGTCATTAATAACATAGCGAGCAATACCGGTATCTGCCTGCTCAGACTAATTCCCAGAATAAGAATGATCATACTGACTAATTTCAGTTCAGGGCTAAATTTTTGTAATAGTCCATCACGTTTGGCCATATGCTCAGTTTGCATAGCTTCACAAATAACCTTACGCATATTGCGGATACTTTTAATCAGGTAATGGTTATTACCGGTTTTAAATGCAGTTGGGTTTTTATCTTTAAAATCAGACTCATTCATCCAGTCCGGAAGCAACATGCCCATAACCCTTTCAATTATATTTAATCTCTGACTACTTTGTATAACAGGCTGACCACGGCTACCACCAGAGCTACACCAACTATTGCCGATAAAATATAACCACCGGCTGATTGTATAAAAGTAGCATCCATACCTGGAATGGCATAATCAGGCAGTGGACTTAAGGTCCAGATCTCAGCAAATCTTTCCAAACCGGCCGGAATAAAACCGACCTCCCCGGGTAATTCATCCAGGCCCCATTCACCAAATGCTGTTCCGGTTGCTAATAAACCCAGGGGGGATAAAATTATAAAGGCTCCCAGGACCAGCCATAAATTACGATAGCTTTTAAACATGCTTCTCTACCCCCAGATCATCAATTTTCACGCCATTGGAAAACCTCTGCGCCAGTACGGCCGGATAATTTTTACCCACAAACCATAAACCAGCTGCTGTTACTAATCCCTCTACCGGACCGGCCAGGATCAGATGTTCACTCATCATGGCTATCACCGCCACCTTCAAAGGGACCGGAAAGAATAAAGGAGTCCCGTCAGCCGCCTGAAACAGATGGTACTGAGAGCCAAATTCCACCGCTGTAAATAAAGCGGCTATATTTAATCCAACATAACCGGCAATAAAAGCTGCTGCCATCGCCCGCCCCGACAGATTATCGGCATTGCCTTTAATCAGCCTGTAAGTCAGATATCCCACCCAGGGCATGATAAAAGCCATATTAAAACAGTTCGCCCCCACAGCCAGGACACCACCGTCGCCAAATATTAAAGCCTGAATTATCAAGGCCGTAGACACACCTATACAGGCTGCCCACGGCCCAAGAAGTATGGCCAGCAACACTGCTCCTACCGCATGAGCCGAGCTTCCTCCCGGTATAGGAAGATTGAACATCATAATCGTAAAAGAAAAGGCTGCTCCAATAGCCAGTACCGGGATATCTTTCTTTTTAACTTCCGACTGCACTTTCTTTACCGCAATTCCCCAGAGTGGAACCATGGCAACTACAAAAGGAATAGCTGTTTGCGGACTTAAATAACCATCCGGTATGTGCATTATAATCCCTCCCTTAATTTAATCCGGTAAAAGAAATGTTTCCTTTTTTAAACCAGACAAAAAACCATGAAGGCATTAACCCCACTGGTCGGTTAATACCTTCATGGTAATGATAAAAAACTAATTGGTTTTTAAATAAAAGGAAACTTATTTGAATAACTGCACCTTCATGGTGCCATTTAAGCCTTTTATTCTACATTTTCAACAAATCCCCTGCCCGATAACCGGTTTTATGTAAATATTTCTTTTATTTAATAATAATCAGAGTTAACTTGTCAGCTATAAAAATTGATGTTAAACTGGCATAAAAGCAAATATTTATACTTACTATTATTATATAACATAACATGAAGCAGTATGAAACTGCTTTAAAGCAATGCTTCTACCAAACCATTTCCTGCTGACCTGCCTTAACAAAAAGCAGGTTGTCCTCAAAATATATCCATGAAGGATTAAATGTAACCAGAATTTAATAGCACCATTCTCCGAGCCTCTTGGTCTAAGGCACTAAAAGCTATGATTATCAGGCCATTGGGTTCATGAGCAAACTTATGGGCCTTCCATTATGTAAAGGAGATGCTTAGGTTAGATTATTTGCATAGACCTGGATTTTTAAAAGTTCCTGGCTTTGTAAAAAATGGCCGGCATTTCTGTCGGCCATTTTTATTGGGAACTTTTAAATAAGGCTTCAGTTGCTTAAGGATATTTAGGCCTGAAAGTCAATTCAAGGGGAGGTGAGCAATAGGAAGCCATATTATTTCAACATTATAGCTTCCTGAATAAAGAATCCGGTTTATTGGTGGGTGAGGGAATTGAGGAACTTTGTCGTGCTTCCCTCAAACCGTAATTAGAAATTGGAGGAGGGATAAGGTTTGAGCACAGCTACATTAACAGACACAGAGATCATTAAGATAACTAACAAATGCAAAGCCTGTGATCACTGTACTTCTGTGTGTCCGACCGGCGCTGCTAAAGGCCTTCTCGGGCAAAAACATTATATTGATTATAAAACCTGTATAAACTGTGGACAATGTCTGATCAACTGTCCTTTTGGCGCGATTACTGACAGTAGTACCGTAGATCAGGTTAACCAGGCCCTGAAAGACCCCGGTAAAACAGTAATCGTTCAGGAAGCTCCTGCTGTCCGGGTAGCACTGGGAGAAGAATTTGGACTGCCCATCGGCACCAATGTCAAGGGCAAAATGCATGCTGCTTTGCGTAAACTGGGTTTTGACAAGGTATACGATACTGAATTTGCTGCTGACCTGACTATTATGGAAGAGGGCACCGAATTGATTCACCGGGTATTTAAAATGGCCGGAGTAGCAGGTTTCGAGGATAGAGGGCCATTGCCCCAGTTTACATCCTGTTGTCCTGCCTGGATTAAATATGCTGAAGATAAATACCCGGCCGTACTGCCACATTTATCATCGGCCAAGTCTCCGCAGCAAATGTTTGGAGCCATAGCCAAAACCTATGCAGCCAAAAAGCAGGGAGTTAATCCAGCTGATATGGTATCCGTGTCAGTTATGCCCTGCACCGCCAAAAAATATGAATCCGAGCGTCCCGAAATGATAGCCAGCGGCTTTAAAGATGTTGATTATGTAATAACTACCCGTGAATTGGCCTCCATGATTAAGGATGCCGGAATTGATTTTGCAAACCTTCCGGATGAAGAAGCTGATAAGCTAATCGGTTCTTCTACCGGTGCAGCTACCATTTTCGGAGTTACCGGTGGAGTTATGGAAGCCGCCTTGCGTACTGCCTACGAAGTTCTCAGCGGAGAAAGCCTGGATAAAGTAGAGTTCAAGGCGGTACGCGGTATGCAGCCGGTGCGTGAAGCTACCGTGGAAATTCCCGTCAAAGATTTGGGGATAACCTTACCGGTCAATGTCTGTATAGTAACCGGTACCAAATATGTTGATAAAGTAGTTGAGGATGTAATAGCCGGTCGCAGCAACTATCACTTTATTGAAGTGATGAACTGCCCGGGCGGATGTATCAATGGCGGTGGTCAGCCCATTCGTCATGAAATGTATTAGGAAAGGAGGAGGGCTAATGAGTATTTTTAAAGAAAAATCAGTATTTACCCGCCGACAGTTCCTGATAGGTTCAGGCATGCTGGCGGCTACTGCAGTTATAACCGGCATATTTGCCAAGTTTGGCTTTGATGCTTATGCGGTAAGTCAAGACTATATTGCCAAAAGAGCTGCTGGTCTTTATAATCTCGATGAAAAAATGGCCATAAGGAAATCCCATGAAAACCCTGAAATATTACAGATTTACAAAGACTTTTTGTCACCGGGAGAGGTTAGCCCGGTGAGTGAAAAAGCTCATCATCTCCTGCACACCAAATATGGCAGGGAAATCCCTGCTATGATTGAAGAATTACATGCTCACCGGCATGATGCGGCGTAGGAGGTAATAATATGAGCGAAATTAATGGAAAAGTACTTAAACACGGTGAACAAACCCGAACCATGCACTGGGTGCATATGATAGCTTTCATTATCCTGGCCTTGACCGGTATTGGTTTCTACTTTGATATCGGCTTTATTGCCGGAATTTTTGGCGGCGAAGCCAACTCTTCCCTGGTTCATCGCTGGGCGGGAGTAGTATTTACCGTTGGTCCTGCTCTTTATATTTTATTAAACTTTGAACGCTTTGCCCGGTTTATGAATACTATCGCTACCATTACCAAAGACGATATCGGCTGGCTGAAAACCATGGGAGGCTATATTCCTTTCCTGAAAGGAGAAGTACCGCCGCAGGATAAATATAATGCCGGCCAGAAAATGCTGGGGCATTTAATCATTATTGGCTGCCTGCTGATGATACTGACCGGTTTCCCCATGTGGTTATGGCGGGCAGTAGTACCAGCCGCCTTTTTGGCCTTTTGTTACAATATTCATTTTTGGGTGGCGGTGATATTGATTCTGGCCATTGCCGGTCACTTTTTCCTGGCAGCTATTCACCCCAAATCCAGAGTGGAATTTGCTTCCATGATGATGGACGGCTATATTGATGCCGAAATCAGTGCCCATCACAACGAAAAATGGTTTAATAGTTTGCAGGAAGTAAAAGAATAAGCAGTTTATTTATAAACCCGGTCTAATATAGATCGGGTTTTTTTATAAGTTTTTGAATAAAAATCCCTTTATCATTAATTTGATTAGCTCTCCCGGAAATGGCATTATATAAGCACCTGGTTATCACCGGTTAAAGGAGAGTCATGTCCATGTTATGTGAATCATTTGCCCCGATTGCCGCACCGGATGCCCGCGTATTGATTCTGGGCAGCATGCCGGGGGTAATGTCACTGCAAAAACAACAATACTATGGTCATCCCAGAAATCACTTCTGGCCAATAATATTCTCGGTAATAAATAAACCATTGCCTGAAAATTATGAGGCGAGAGTGCAGGGGCTGATGGATAATAAAATTGCCCTCTGGGATGTATTGCGTTACTGTCATCGCGAAGGCAGCCTGGATTCACGCATAAAAAATGAAGTGCCCAATGATTTTAATGATTTATTAGCTAAGCTTCCCCAGCTTAAACTAATTTGTTTTAATGGAAGCAAAGCTGCTCAGATGTGGAAAAAACATGTTAACTGTTCTGCCGAAAACCTGGATTTAATACTTCTGCCCTCTACCAGTCCGGTACCGGGTAAAAATATCAAAACCCTGCAGGAAAAACTGGCCGTCTGGAAAATTATTGCCGATTATTTGAATTAATCCTGTAGTTTAAAGTTGACATTTAAGGTGGTCCCCGGTTGTCCATTCCCTGCGAGTTATTTACCGCTATATGTGTTCTTCCAAAAGTTTCAGAAACAGGTCTGCCAGGCGGGGTTCAAACTGTGTTCCACTGCAACGTATTATCTCGGCTTTAGCTTCTTCATGCGACATGGCCTTACGATAGGGGCGGTCATTGGTCATGGCATCATAGGCATCGGCCAGAGCCAGAATACGACATTCCAGAGGAATATCTTCACCAGCCAATCCCAGAGGATAGCCTTTACCGTCCCACCATTCATGGTGCATGAGGATTAGATCGGCCAGAGGGCTTAGTTCCGGTGAAGCCAGAGCAATGCGTTGTCCAATTTCAGAGTGGCGCTGCATTTCCAGATATTCTTCCGTAGTAAGCCGATCCTCCTTGAAAAGAATCCGGTCCGGTACTCCCACTTTACCAATATCATGAAACTGAGCCAGCAGTCGCAGAGTAGTAAGAACACTGTCAGCCAATCCCAAACCTCTCCCCAGCAATACTGCCAGCACCTGCATTCTTTCCCCATGACCTTCAGTAATAAAATCTCTGGCCTCCAGAGCTTTCAATAAAGTATGTACAACCGCACTGCGGGCACTTCGGCTGTGGTGAAGCTTAATGCGATTCATATAGTCATCGGCATCCTTGTAGGTTTCCCGCAGAGATACAGCCGGATCTTCTCTTACTGCTATACCAATTGACAGGCTCAACGGAAGCTCAGGATTGCTATTATTGAATTCAGTTATTTTTTCCTGTATGGATGCTGAAACTCCTTCAAGACTTTCCCGGTCCATATTGGGAAGCAGGACGGCAAATTCATCCCCGCCAACCCTGGCAATTATTTCTTTTTTAAACACTTCCTGTAATATATGCGCAGTTTTAACCAGCAAACGATCTCCCGCCTCAACTCCCATAGTATCATTAACCAGTTTTAATCCATCCAAATCGAGCATTATTACTCCGACTGGAATTATACCGGCGTTATCCAGACGGCTTATTTCCTCATCAAAATAAGTGCGGTTATATAAATTGGTTAATGGATCATGTACACTTAAATAGCGCAGCTCCTCTTCCAATTGCTTGCGCTCGGTAATATCACGGCTGCTAAGTATTATTCCGGTTACTTTTCCATTCTGAACAATAGGATTTCCCAATGTTTCCGTCCATATATAATGCCCTTCCGCATGTTGGCAGCGATGATGACTGGTGGCAGGTGCTCCTGTTATCAGAGCATTTTTTAGAGCGCGGGCTATACTCCGCATATCATCCGGATGAACAAAATCAACGAACATCATCTTTTTCATAACTTCAATCGGATATCCCAATACTTTAAAATGTGAAGGACTCACATACACCAGATTACCTTTGGCATCCAACTCACTTACCAGATCCAGCATATTATCAGTTATACGGCGAAGGTTGCTTTCACTTTCGCGCAGGGCTTCCCGGGCTTTTATATCCTCGGTAATATCATCGGCCAACACCATTCCGCCGACAATACGGCCATTTTCTCTTAAAGCAGCGGAATTAATCTTTAAAAACTTCTTGCTGCCGTCCTTGTGCCTTACCGGTAAAACATAAGTTGATGAATCTCCGGTAGTTAATCTTCTTTTAATCTCTTTTTCTATCCATTCCCAGTCTTCATCGGGAAATAGTTCCCGGGTACGGAAAGTGCCGATTACTTCATCGGGTCGGTAACCAATTATTTCAAAGCACTTTTTATTAATAAATGTCAGACGGATATCCTGATCAAAGGTATAAAACAGCTCGTTCATATTATCAATCATGGTTTTATTAAACTCCAATTGCTTACGCAACTGCTGCTCAGTTTTCTGCAAGGCCTCATACTGCTGGCGCAATTCCTCTTCAGCCGCCATTAATTGCTGAAAGGCCGCTTCTGCCTGCTCGTTAGCCGCCTGGGAGCTATAATCCAGGGCAACTACAAAACCGTTATCCCGCAATATCTCTATAGCGGCAATAATATTACCGTTGTGATCAAATATGGGGGAAGCCTTGGCCCAATAATAGACGCTTTTCCCAGTAGAAGCGACATTGATATGTCCCTCTTTGTACAAATCATCACCCTCGCGACGAAAACTCCGGTTAAATTCAGTTTCCAGAGCAGGTTCCAAAATCAAATCAGCCAGTACCGGGCCAGGAGTGCCATAAAAATTCATGGCACAATAGCTGCTGTCCTTTCCCAGTATTTCCTCGCGGGGAATTTGAGAAATTTTTTGCAGCTGTTTGTTCCAGACAACAATTTTATGATTAGAATCAATAACAAATACAGGATCGGGAATAGAGTCCAAAATGTTCAGAAATAATTCTGTTTCTAATTCTTTCATGTGCACTCTCCCATTTAATAACAGATGGCAGCTGTTATTAGTAAATAGAAAATTCTACTTGCTTTGACAAATATCCTTCTAATACTTCAATATTTTCGTAATTTTTAATTTAAAACTTGAATAAATAATATACTTATATAACCAATAAGAATAATACAGGCTCATATAAATATAGAGTTTCAGGGTAAAATAATTAAGGTTTGATTATTGCATGGCATTATTGAAATGGGCATAGTCCAGGGCTACCCGGTTACGACCATTTCTTTTAGCCCGGTACAAAGCTTTATCTGCTCTTTCTACCAGGATGCTGGCGGGAATATTATGGGGAAAAACTGTAGCCACACCTAAACTGATGGTTACCTGGTTATAAACGGGTGAATAAGCATGAGGCAGGGACAGATTAATGATTTGTTGACGCAGGCTTTCTGCCAGCATGGCAGCTCCTTCCAATTCGGTCTCCGGCAATAATATGGCAAATTCCTCACCGCCATAGCGGGCTACCAGATCAGTAGGCCTTTTTACTCCGTTCTGCAATGCCTGCGCTACCCGGTGCAAACATTTATCTCCATTTAAATGACCATAGTTATCGTTATAAAGCTTAAAATTATCTATATCAACAATAATCAGGGATAGCGGCGTATTATTGCGCCTGCCTCGCAGCCATTCTCCGTTAAGCTGTTTATCAAAATAGCGGCGGTTGGCAATACCGGTCAAAGTATCAACTATACTATGTTCAACTAATTTACGGTGTAATTTTTCCACCTGATTCATACCGTAATTTATACTGACAAAAGTAATAAATATCCCCGTCAGTACTGCCACTATAGCACTTAGAGCCGCGACTGGCTGAGTATAAATGGAACTGCCCGGGTAAATAAGGGCAGGTGTTAACGGAATAGCTCCGCTTACTTCCATAATTGCCACCAGCGTAAATAAGGCTCCTCCCATTATGGCAGTATAAAGTGCATAGCGATAATTTAGAAATACCCGGTATAAAGCTACGGCAACAATTATAAACATGGTAGCATAAGAGGTCAATGAACCGGCCATATAAAGAACCAGTTGATTGATACCTAATTCTATCAGGATACTGGTACAGGTTAATTGTTTTATAAGCTCATTTTTTGATTTAACAATATTAATCAGGATATTGGCCGATATATATACCAGAACCATAAATACCCAGATAGCCAGAATAACTCTTTCAACCTGGGTTTGGCCCCCCTGCCCCTTAAAAGTACTCATTGCTATAAATGAGATTAGAAATATAAGTGGAAAAACAATAACCAGGCGTACGCGTGCCGCTATCAGGAGACGCCGGTTATGTACTTCCTCTGAACCAATAGAAGTTAAAAACTCCTGATAGAGCTTATTATTTTTGCTGGATAAATCAGACCCCATGCTATTCTCCGCCATCCTGTAGAATTTTATGATTCTAATTATAACCTTTATTCCAATAATAACTAGTAATGGCAGGGAATTAATAAGTAGTTGTTAAGGGGGGCGGTTCTGCTATCCTCCAAAGCGGATAACAAAATCGCCCCCCTTGCCACTAACTTATATCCATTATTTTCCGATTCCGGCCTTACCCCTGCTCAGATTGTGCATAACCAACATAATCTGATTACGGTCTTCCATCTTCAGGGCATTCTCCAGTCCACCACAATCCAGATTCATGTTAATGGCTTCCTTAGTAAGCCGCATGGCCATATAATCCTTGGCTACCATCAAATTGGCCAGTTCCAGAGCCGCCTCAGTAAGTTGATCACGCTCCACGCATTTGGATACAAAGCCTAGGGCTACGGCTTCTTCCGCACTCATAAAACGACCGGTCAGCATAAATTCATAAGCCCGTCCGGCACCAATTAAACGGGGCAGAAAATAGCTGCAACCCATATCAGCCCCGCCCAGACCAACATTTACATAAAAAGCCGAAAAACGGGCATCCGTAGAAATTACTCTGATATCTGAAGCCATGGCAAAGCTGAAACCGGCTCCGGCAGCTGCACCGTGTACCACCGCAATTATGGGTTGGGGAATCTGGCGCATAGCCAATTGCAGTCTGCCCAACCGGCTTTGCCAGTCATACAGATAATAAGTATTGGCATTTTCCGGATCTATAGGTTCAGATAAATCCAGTCCTCCGCAGAAACCTTTGGACTCCGGAGAACCGCGCATGATTACTACCCGAACCTTCAGATCGTGACGCAGCCTGGCCCACAGATCGGACAATTCATCCAGCATCAGATTGTTGACTGAATTAAGTTTTTCCGGACGATTCAGCGTCAGCCACAGGATTCCCTGTTCATCAACCTCGGTCAGCAGAGTCTGGTAATTAAAATCAGCCATCTTGTTTCCTCCCCTTTTATTTAAATCTTATAGGAATACTTCCAGAGGTATGTCGCTCATAAAGCCCTCATTACGGGTAAGGATCGTGCACATTGTATTAATCCGGGGCATTTCATAATCGAAATAATACTGCATGGTGATTATTTTTCCCTCATAAAAATCCTTATCCACAGAGGAATTATTACTGTTCAGCGCCGAGCATGCTGCCATACCCTGCAATAGCCATTGCCAGCCAATAGTCAGTATACCCATCATTTCCAGATACAAAGAGGCATCACTGAGAAATCGCCCCGTATCCCCCTGCGATGCGGCCTGCAATAAATGGGATGTTACCTGATCAACCCTGGTCATGGCCTCTTCCAGAATTTTCGCCGCCGGTTTCAGGTTATTAATTTCTACAGCTGTATTTATGGTTTTGATCAATTCCTCTTTAAATAAATGGTAGGCCTGACCTTTTTTCATAATAACTTTCCTGCCCAGCAAATCCTGGCCCTGTATACCGGTAGTACCTTCATGAATGGGGTCAATGCGAATATCGCGGTAATATTGCTCCACGGGAAAATCTTTGCAATATCCATAACCGCCCAGACACTGAATAGCAGCACTGGTAGCCAATATGCCCATTTCCGAAGGGTAAGTCTTCACTACCGGTACGAGGAAATCAACCAGCAGTTCGTTATTTTCCGGTTCTTTACCAGCTTTGACCAGATCTATATATTTACTTACCTGTAAACCCAATGCCAGTGCCCCTTCAGCTATGGCCCGCTGAAACATCAACATACGTTTTATGTCCGCATGATTGATAATTGCTATTTGTGGGGACTCAGGATTCTTATCATTTAGTTTTCTTCCCTGTAATCTCTGCTGTGCGTATTCCAAAGCTGCATAATAAGCGGCAGTAGCCTTTGAGGTTGCTCCTATCCCCACATTAACCCGTTCTTCATTCATCATCTGGAACATGTAAGCCAGACCTTTATGGGGTTCACCAATCAAATAACCTCTGCAACTGCCGTTGTCACCCATGGATAACTGGCAGGCGGGACATCCCTTGTAACCCAGTTTATGCTCAATACCGGTACAAAATATATCATTGGCCTGTAAATTACCGGCTTCATCTATATAAAGCTTCGGAACCAAAAAGAGTGAAATTCCTTTAACCCCGGAAGGTGCACCTTTAATTCGGGCCAGCATCATGTGCACCGTATTATCAGTAGCATCAGTACTGCCGCCGGTAATAAATATTTTTTGTCCCTTAATAAGAAAATACCCCTGTCCGCTGTCTTCAGCGGAAGTTTTCACATCCGCCAGTGAACTGCCGGCATTGGGTTCGGTAAGGGCCATGGTTCCCTGCCACTGCCCGGCCAACATAGGTTTCAGATACAAATCCTGCAACTCTTTGGAGCCAAAGTTCACCAGCAGATTGGCTGCTCCGGCAGTCAGCTGCGGATAGGCTGATAAAGAATAATTGGCTGCTCCCATAATAAAAGTAATTACTGTATTTATTACACTGGGCAGTTGTTGTCCCCCAAATTCATAACTGGCACCCGGATTAATCCATCCGCCGGCACCACATTCCTGCATGTAAGTACGGACCACCGGATGCACCCGCGCTATACCGTCTGCATAAACCGGCGGGTTGGAATCCATATCCTGAAAAACCGGATACATTACACCGGTGCCCAACTTGGATATCGTATCAATAATTAATTCAAAAGTATCCCGGCTGTGATCCTGAAAATACTCATAGTTACATAAATCTTCCGCCTGTAATACTTCATAAAGCATAAACTGAATATTGCGTCGGCTGAAAAACTGTTGCGCCATATACTTTTCTCCCTAAAATTCGATTTAAAAATTAAACTGCTTTTATTATAACAAATAAATTGCCTTTAAGGGGGCGGTCAAGGGGACGAATGCTTCCCAATCCAGGAACTGTACCCGGGTCACATGTTTCATCGCAAATGCAGTCATTCCGGCAGTAATCATGAAGGTTTTTTCATCCCCTTTTTGACCTTTTGCAGGACAAATAAGTGTCAAAAGAACCGTCCGAAACCGCCTGAAAAAGTCCTCTTTTGCGTGTCATTCTGAACGATAGTGAAGCAACCTTAATAGCGACCTTAAGGAGCATCGGCAACATTAATTACACCCGACAGGGTGTATCGGTGGTACCCGTGAGGGTGAAGTCCCTTAGGGGGGAATCTCGTTGGTAATCCCAATATTACGGCCTTAGAAGAGATCCTTCGTCCCTGTAGCTCCTCAGGATGACATTTATGGTACTTTTTCAGTGATCTCGAACCGTCCGAGACTGCTGAAAAAGTCCTTTTTTACATGTCATTCTGAACGATAGTGAAGCAACCTTAATAGCGACCTTAAGGAGCATCGGCAACATTAATTACACCCGACAGGGTGTATCGGTGGTACCCGTGAGGGTGAAGTCCCTTAGGGGGGAATCTCGTTGGTAATCCCAATATTACGGCCTTTAAAAGAGATCCTTCCTCGCCTGCAGCTCCTCAGGATGACATTTATGGTACTTTTTCAGTGATCTCGAACTGTTCCCTTGACACTTTTGACACTTTATGGTTTGGGATAAGTAACTTTAGCCTCTCTTAAATCACTATTCCAGCCAACCTGACATCCCAGATTTTCGCTTATAAAACGCAATGGAAGCATGGTGCGTCCCGGCGGTAAGATTTGCGGGGCTACCTGCGCATTATCCGGGTCAATCCTTTTTTCCACCCCGTTGATCAAGGCGGTGTTTTTACCAATCCACATTTCGATTCTGGTTTCATTATTACTTATGGTAACTTTGCGGGTGTCCGGGTCCCATCCAACTTCGGCACCCAAAGGTGTTGCCACATAGCGGATTGGCAGCAGGGTCCGGGCATCTATGATAACCGGAGCTGTATCCATAGGGGTAGTAATATCATTGATATAATATTGGGCTTTGTCAATATAAAAGCGTAATATTGTGGTCTTGCCGACAATATCAGTCGGGGGCTGATTTTCCTGCGGAGGTTGTACAACTGATGCCTGTTGGGTAGTGGCACTGGTCAGTGAAGAATAATTCGAATCCCCTGCACTGTTATAGGCTTTAACTCGGTAAAAATAAGTAGTTGATGCTGTAAGCCCCTTATCATCATAAGCAGCGCTTCCTGCCGGCAGTTCTGCGATTTGAGTATAACCGCCTACTTGAGTCAACGAACGTTCGAGCTTAAATCCACTTTCATTATTGGCATTATCCTTCCAACCCAGTTTTATTTGTGAATCTGAAATCGCTGTAGCCATCAATTCAGATGGTGCCTCCGGCTTAACTGCCGGAGGAGTTCCGGTAGTAGTAGCACTTAAGATATTGCTATCCGCAGACCCCAGCGCATTATAAGCGGATACATAGTAATAATATTTGGTGCCCGGCAGCAATCCGGTATCGCCGTATCCATTCCATCCTCCGCTGTCACTGTCATATACTTTACTGAAATTAGCCTCTCCGTCTTTTTTACGATAAATATAAAAGCCGGTTTCGTTGGTGGAGTTGTTTTTCCAGGTAAGGTCAATACGGGTATCATCTGAACCGGGAAGGGCTGTCAACAGGGTAGGTGCTAATGGTTTGCTGTTTACTATTTCCAGGGTAGTAGCAGCAGCATCATTGCTAAATGGCGAAGAACCAATACTATTATACGCTGTAACTACATAATGATACTTGGTTCCGGGAGTAAGTCCGGTATCATGGAAACTGGTAATGTTGGGGCTTGTATTTCCTATGCTGGTATAGCCGGGAGCACCCTCAAGCTTCCGATGTATGAAGAATCCGCTTTCATTAAAAGATTTATCTGTCCAGGCCAAATCCACAGTATCCGTAGTAGTACCTGTAACAGTCAGGTCAGCGGGAGCTGCTGGTTTTATCAGAATGGGTCCCATTAATTTTTTAATACTGAAAGTTCCACTGTCATTATAGTAATGCTTGATAACCGGATGAGGGGGGTATCCCTGAAATAAACTTCTTGCGATATCAATTTTTATGATTCCCTGGGTGGTAGGAGATGTCGGAACTGTCCAGGTATACGTTCCGGGATTGCCGTCTAATATTTCCTGAGAATACCAAGAGGTTCCACCATCAGAAGAATACATGATATTAACTGATTGTACTATTCCGCCGGCATCCCAGGTAATGTCATAACTGCTACCGGCAGTAAGTATTGCCCCGGCTGCCGGGGTGTTGATAATAATATTCGTATCCAGTTCAGGTACATATTCGGCTCGGGCCGCATATACCTCCGTGAAGACCATGCCCAGTATAAAAACAAACATCATTGCCAACCAAAAGAAACGCTTTTTCATCACAACTCCTCCTATTCATTGGATGTTTATGGATTTTAATTACAGTGCCGATTTTATTTTATCACAATTTAATACAAGTAATTTGCTACCGAAAAAATACACTTATAACCTAAATTAAAAATTTTAAAATATTAAATTGTAATAAAGGAAATTAAATCCTTTTTCTAGAATTTTATTAATAATTATCGACCCTTTAATTCATTATAAAGAGGAGGAAACAATTATGCGAAGAGTCCTTTTGTTGGCATTCCTTATTTCATTTTCCGTGATTGCTGCTTTTATTTTCCCGGCTAATGCTTCTGCAGCATTAGTAATACCAATTACCAATCTGGAAGTGTTGCCATCCAACCAGTCAGCTGATGTAGGAGAAACAGTTACCTACAAGGCTATGTCAACGAATGCTGCCGGGAAGGTAACTGATGTAACCAATCTATGCGACTGGTTTATTGGAGACAGTACAATAGCCCAGAATATCTCACCAGGCGAATTTAAGGCTTTAAAAGCCGGAACTACTATAGTATGGGCTAAGTGGGAGAGATTCCCTGAAGGCTCCAATGAAGCCGGTTTGACAGTTACCGAACCACAAGGAAAACCAATTCTGGTTATTGAGCCTGCCAATGCCAGCATTCTTAAAGGGGAATCCCAGCAATATCGAGCTTACCTGCGCAACACCTTGGGAGATGCGCCTAATCTGGATGTAACTGATGCATGTGTCTGGGAAATTAATAATCCAATTGCCGAACTACAGGATCAGGGCCTTTTCCAGGGTATTGCTATCGGTAATGCCATAGTTACCGCCCATTATTATAAGGCTTCTCCAGTTGCTACACATTATGTTCCCCCACTGGATCTTCTTGCCAGAGCCACTCTGGAAGTGAAAGACAAGACAACCAGATACTGGTTGGAAGTCACTCCTCCAACAGCTACTATAATGGTTGGAGAATCCCGGCAGTATACTGCCACGTTATACAGTTCGGATAATGCTGCCGGTGATGATGTAACTTCCATCTGTAGCTGGGCTATTGCAGAGAATATTGCCAACCCGGTAGCCAAAGGAAAATACCAGGGTACCAGTGAGGGTACTACCACGGTTACTGCCACCTATAATCCGGTTCAGGAAGCCATTAATGGAGAATCGAGCATTATGGAGCTAAGCGATGATGCCGTACTAATTGTGCTTGAAAATGAAATTCCCCCGCCAACTGAAAATCTGCCTGACGGCAAAATGATCGACCGGCAGCCAGGTTATATAACACTTTGCGATCCTCAAAATTTAGGTAACCCCGGAAATGAGTTTTTTATCGATTTTGATCAGAGCAAAATGGATACTAATCCGGATCGTTATCCAAAAGCATTCTATTGGAATACCAGCTATCAAAAATGGGTGGCACTTACTACTTATCCGGTTGCAAACGGTAAAGTAAAAGTTCTTAACGACGGCAATTATTCCGGATGGTTTGTAGTCATGGGATGCATTCAGCCAAACTTCACTGATATCGGTGGACATTGGGCTGAAAAAATTGCCAATCGCATGAACGGGCTGGGACTTCTGGAAGGTTATCCTGACCCTCAGAATCCCAATAGCCTTACCCGTCCGGCGGGTCTGGACCGTATCATTATTCGTTCCGAGCTTACGGCAGCAGTATCCAGAATACTTGGCCTGGCACCCGGCGACACGCATCTTTATAGCAGCATTACCTATATGACTGCCGCAGAGAATGACCAGATTTTGCAGGCTAAATATAGCGATGCTGATCAAATTCCTGAATGGGCCAGACCATATGTTGCAGCTATGACCAAAGCTGGTCTGGTTAGTGGTAAAGGTGATCGTTTTGCCCCCAACGACCAGTTAACCAGAATTGAAGCTGCGGTTATTATTTCCAATGCTTTGAAAAATGTTCCCGGATTTGGAACTCCAGCTGACCTGAGTACTTACTCAGATTACAGTCAAGTTCCCGGCTGGGCTGTTGGCAAAGTAGCTCAGGGTACCATCAATGGTTATCCGGATGGAACCCTTCGTCCCAACCAGACTATAAACCGTGCCGAATCCCTGACCCTTCTGCTTACCTTGCTCAGAGGTCTGGACTGGTAGATTTAAATACCAATTTAAACCTTAAAGCCCCGGCTCTGTTTCAAAAGGCCGGGGCTTAACTTATTTAAGGGTATACTATATCAGGATGCTGTTTCATTCCCGAAAAACGCCCGGGCCCTGCAATATACTGCGGCCTCCGGATTGAGAAATCACCTGTATCCGAGTGCTTATTCTCTCCTTCAGGGCGGGAACATGCGAAATTACACCAATCAGCTTGCCATCCTGCTGTAGTTCCGCCAGGGTAGTCAGGGCGGTATCAAGGGTATCTTCATCCAGAGCTCCAAATCCTTCATCCAGGAACAATGAGTCTACGCTAACCTTATGACTGGCCATACCGGACAAACCCAGGGCCAGGGCCAGACTGACCAGGAAACTCTCGCCTCCGGACAAGTTGGCGGTAGAACGAATCTCTCCCGCCTGATAGTGATCAATAACATTTAACTCCAGGTTCTGGTCATAGCTGCGTACCAGCCTGTAACGGTCACTCATTTTCTGCAGTTGACGGTTGGCATGGTTTATCATAATATCAAAGCTCAAACCCTGGGCAAAATTGCGATACTTCTTACCATCTGCCGAGCCAATTAAATCATGTAAAACCTGCCAGCCTCGCAGTTGTTCATTTTGAATTTCTATCTTCTTAAGATGTTCCTGCATCTGTTTGCGGGAGTGGTCGTTTTCCTGCAGAGTTCTCCGAATATCACGGATACTATCCTGTAAATCACTCAACTCCTGAGCACAGACAGGTAAACCAGCCTGTAAAACCTCATAAGACTGATTGGTTATCTGTTTATCTTTTTCCTGCTGCAGTTTATCCTGGCGGTCAGCCAGACGGGTTTGCAACCCGGTTTTTTCCTTTTCAAATTGTTCCATTTGTAAGGATAGTGATTCCTGCTCATCTGCAGGTAAACAGGCCTGTAAATAATTTTCTTCCTCATTAAAACCAGTCTGCTGCAAACCAGCTATGAAATCCTGCTCCATAGTCTGTAATTCCAGTGAACGCTTTTGCACATCATCACCTAGTTTTTCCTCCTGCTTTTGTAAATGATTCAGGTGTTGTTTTAGTTCTTCCACATAATCACGCGCCTGTCCTACTCTATCCTCAGCTATATTTATTTCTTTATCCAGACGCTCCTCTTCCCTGTCCGGATTACGGTCAGCATATAATTCAAAACGGACCTTCCGCTGCACCTGGCATTGTTCCCCGAGTCCGTCCAGCCTGATTTGGTTGCTCTGTATAGCATTTTTGCCGGTTTGCCAGCGGAACTGTTTTATTTCCAGTTCATTTTGGCCAGCGCTAATATCTTTTTCCAAACGCAAGCCCTCGGTCTGATTATACTCCCACAAATCCTTGCGTTGCCTCAGACCTTCAATTATTTCCGCCAGTCCATCCAGGGGAAGCTCTGAAATATCATAGGGGGCTAATTCCTTTAATACTGCCGCCTGTAAATTAAGCACTTCAGATTTTATATTCCGGTACTCCCGTTGCAGTCGTTCATTATCTTTGCAGGCCTGTTGCTGCTGCCAGCTGGACTGCTGCAGCTGCAATTCCGAGTTTTTGAACATAGTTTGCGCTTCATCATAGCCGGCACTTAATTCCTTTATCGCTTCCTCTGAAGTTTCCATGGCAATAATTTTTTCATTATACTCAATAATGTTTTGCTCATTTACAAGCAATAACGATTCAATTTCTGCAACCATATTCTCTTCACTAAATTGGAGATTCAATTCAGCCATAACCACATTCTGCAACTCAGACTCATTTCGCATAAGCTGCTCATTATCCTGCACTGCTTTAAGCGTATTTTCCAGCCGGTTATTTACTTTGGCCACTTCTATTTTTCCCTGCTGTATTTCCTGATTAACCTTTTTCAACAGCTGTCGGGACGCATGCAGATTTTGTTCAGTTTCATCCAACTGCGGTACATTTCCACTGGCAAAGGGATGTTCGGTAGACCCGCATAACGGACAGGCTTTGCCGTCTTCCAATCTGCTCCGTTCTTCTTCCAGGTCTTGAATACGATTCAGTAGCATTACCTGGGTTTCCAGATGGGCCGCTTCCCGTTCCAGGTTTCCGGCTTCTTCTTCGCCTGCTTCTATTGCAGTTATCAACTGCTGCTGCTGTTGTTCCAGTTGCTCGATCAACCGCCGGTTATTTACCAATTCACTATCCAACTGACTAACTTTAGTTAGAATCTGTTTCAACTCTGCCATTCGGTTTTCCCTATACCTGTAGTCATCTAATCTGGTACGCCACCAGCTTAACCGATGTCCTTGCAGGCTGGCGTTTAAACTGTCCTGATTATTTTTTAATACTCTATACTGCCTTTCCATAGCGGCACGATTATTTTCACAGGCAACCGCAATTTCCTGTTGGGATATGGTTAGAATCTGCAAGTTTTCTTCATTGGTTAGCCATTCTGCCTGCTTGTTTTTTAAAGCAGCCGATAAGTCCATCAATTGATTAAAACTACGGGTTATTCCAGTGAGACCGCCAACCAGACCGGCATCATGACGGTTATCTATGCAGTATTTTTCAATTTCGTCCCGGTTTTTTTGCTTATCCTGCAAATTCTTTTGCTGCTCAGCTATTTTGGTCTGTAAATCTGAACACTCCAGCTCAGCTGTTGCAATAACCGACTGGATTTCTTCCATCTGCTGTTGAAGCTGCCTGATTAAAACATCTATTTCCCTTACTCTTTTAGCCGTTTCCCCTTCCGACCTGCGTAATATTTTTAATTCCTGCAGCTTATTGCCGGCCTCCTGCCAGGCCTGCACCGCCTTCTGCAGCGCCTCCTTCTGCCCGGGCAAATCCTGCCTGACTTTAATCAGACTGGTCGTATCATCCTTTTGTGATTGCCTGGCATTGCAAAGATTGGCATAGGACACATCTAAGGCTGATGCCTGCCGCGCCGCCAGCAGTCGGTCCTGTTCGGGCTGAAATGCTGCCTGCTGCTGTAAATAATCCTGCCATTGCTGATCAATGGTTTTAATTTCACTTTCCAGTTCATTCAGCTTTTCCAGCCAGGCCAATGCTTCCCGCATATTCGCAAGTTGTTGCTGCTGTTCTTTTTCATGGGTGATTTTAAGTTGCCATTCATCCTGCAGCTGTTCTTCTTCGGAGGCACTTAACAGCTTCATGCCAGTTGTTTCTGCCTGCAGAACTTCCAGACGGTTTTTTTCTTCCCGACTTCTTTCATGCACTTTTCTGGAAATTTCACTGTAAATTTCCGTGCCGGTTATCGATTCTAAAATGGGGGCCCGTTCATCAGCTGAGGCCTGCAGAAAAGCTGCAAAAGCCCCCTGGGCCAACAGCATGGCCCGCGTAAACTGGTTAAAATTCATGCCGGTAATTTCTTCTACCCGAGCAGCTACATCCCGGATTTTATTCTCCAATACCTGACCGGTACGGGCATCAACTATCTCATGTTTATGGGCTTGCAGATTGCCATCCGGTTTTTTTCTGGCCCGTTGCTGGCTCCAGTGACAACGATACTGTCCTTCCCGGGTCTCAAAGGTTATCTCCGCATAACAACTGCCGGTATGACGGGACATAATCTCATTACTATTGCTGTTTATACTGGCCAGACGCGGGGTACGCCCGTACAAGGCCAGACAGATAGCATCCAGAATGGAGGTTTTACCGGCCCCGGTGGGCCCGGTAATGGCAAATATGCCATCCGACAGATAAGCCGGGTGGGATAAATCTATACTCCACTCTCCGATAAGGGAATTCAGGTTTTGAAAGCGTATCTGATGAATTTTCACCCTGTTCCCTCCTATTCTGCCCTTAAGTCTTCTGTATTTAACAAATCAACCACTTCGTTATATAACTTTAGCAACTCCTCGCGTTGCTCATCTTCTACATCGTGGGCTTGCAAACATAATTCGAAAACTTCAGTGACATCCAGCTCACTGAGCATTTCCCCCTCACCCAGGAGGCTCTTGTCCTGCTCCCAGAGACGATTGTTTTTCACACGCAGAATTTCCAGGTCGGTATCGGCTACCAATTCGTCCAGCTTTTCCCGTAAATCACTTATTATTTCCGCACCTTCATAAATAATTTCCAGCCATACCCTCTGTGCTTCGGACTTAAGCAAAACAATTTGCTGCTCAACCTGCTGCCAATCACCGCGGATACTTTGCAGGGCCTGGAAAAGCGGAACCGAAAGCGGAGTAATTTTCATCCGGCCCTCATTAAAATTTATCGTAATAACCTGCTTGTCCCGGGAAGCTTCACCAAAACTCATGGGCAGAGGCGTCCCGCAATAACGAATATTTTCCTGACCCGCAACCAGCTGGGCAGTATGTAAATGCCCCAGGGCTACATAATCAAATTCTGTCGAAAATATATCTGCTCCCACATGGACCAAAGTGCCTACATACAAGTCCCTGACCCCGTCACCCTCCACCTTGCTTCCGCCGGCAGCAAACAAGTGACCCATAGCTACAACCGGAACCGGCTTTTCCAACTCTTTCAGAACATCCTGAGCCTGCCTGGCCACCAGAGCATAATGTCCGCGAATCCCCTCAATCAGCTTTCGTTCCTTATCTTCCGGGGTTTCCCCGGCTTCCACGCTGCGGATATCCCGATCACGCAGATATGGAACTGCACAAACGATTAATTCTGCTTCCCCATTGGCATCCTTTAACAGCAGAACTTCCTCTTCCGGGCGTTCTCCAATACTCCCTGCTATGTAAACCTGCAGATGGCGCAGTAAATCACGGGGAGCATTCAGAAAAGAAGGGGAATCATGGTTGCCGGCTGTTATTACTACATGCCGGCAGGATGATTCGGCTGCCCGGCACAAAAATTGGTAATACAACTCCTGGGCCCGATTGCCGGGAGTAGCAGTATCAAAAATATCCCCGGCTACCAGTAATACATCAATATGCTCCTGCTCCAGCAGTTGGGCCAGCCAATCCAAAAAGGCGTCAAACTCATCATATCGTTTGCGCCCGTACAGGGACCGGCCCAGATGCCAGTCTGAGGTATGTAATACTTTCATAACCATTCCCCCCTTAAGAAGGTATAAGCCACTATGTTCAGTTAGATCAAAAGACGCGTCAGCGTAAAAGTCCATTTTTTATAAGCGCCAGCCTTATCATGAAATAATCAATATCTTCCGGTAATGCTTCCTTAACAGGTGCCAATCTTTCCGTTCCGGTTTCACCCACTGTCTGTAAAATCAGTTCCTCCTGGGGGTTAGAAATAAATTGTTCCCATTTCATCGCATAACCGGCCATAGCCGCCCGGACCAGATGACTTTGGATGGTATTCACGGTCAGGTCCCGTTCACGGGCAATTTCCTTAAGACTTTTACCTTCACTGTACATCTGCCAGCTAATCACATGGGTGGGTATTTTGGGATTGCGGGAAGGGATGCTTCTGCCTTTTTTACTGTTTACAGCGTTAGACGGCCTGGCTTCGGTTTTTCCCGGCAGGTCTTCAATATCATCATCGGGAATATAACGGCATATCACCTCGATAAACCGCTGTCCGTATTTTTTCAGCTTTAATTCACCAACCCCGGTAATTTGCAAAAGGGCTTCCGGATTCCGCGGCATAAAGGACGCCATTTCCCGCAGCGTACTGTCAGCAAAAACCACATAAGGAGGTACTTGCTCCTGTTGAGCTATAGTATAGCGCAGAGCCCGTAAAGCCTCAAACACATCGTTATCAGTATCAATGTCAATGGCAGGCTTCGGTATCATCCTGATCATCAGTTTCTCCTGGCCGCGCAAAACAGGATTCGCAGCCGGCGTCAACATAACTACCGGGTATTTTCCGCCGCTGCTGCTCAAATATCCTTCCGCTATCAGCAAATTTATGAATTCAACTATCTGCCGGGTCTGCCAATCACTCATAATACCATAAGTGGATAGCCGGTCGAAACCTGATTGCAAAACCCGCTTTTGTTTTGAACCTGCCAATACTGCAGCCACCAGTGATATACCATATTGTTGCCGCATGCGGTAAACGCAGGATAAAACCTTCTGTGCCTCCACAGTCATATCGCGTAATTCGTACTCAAGGCAATTGGTACAGTTGGTACAGTTATCAGTCAGCGGAGTTTCTCCGAAATAATTGAGAATATATGTGCGCAAACAGGCAGAAGTATGGCAATAATCAATCATACTCTGCAGCTTGCCATATTCTATCCCTTTACGCTCCGGTGACAGAACACTTTGCTCAATTAAATATTTCTGAACCTGGATATCAGCAGGCTGGTAAAGCAGAATGCAGTCAGCCGCCTCTCCATCACGCCCGGCCCGGCCAGCCTCCTGATAATATGCTTCCAAATGACGGGGCATATTGTGATGGATGACAAAACGGGCATTGGACTTGTCTATCCCCAGACCAAAAGCATTGGTAGCCACAATAGCCTGGACCCGATCATGGATAAAATCTTCCTGAGCAGTGTTTCTTTCCCCATTGCTCATTCCGGCATGATATTTGCTAACCGATAAACCCCGGGCGCTTAGTTCCTGGTACAGACTGTCTGCTTCCTTGCGGGTGGCTGCATAAATAATGCCTGCCTGTCCCGGGTGCGACTGCAGGTATTCCCTGATAAACCGACTGCGGCCCCCGCTTTTTTCAACCGAAAATCGCAAATTGGGACGATCAAAACTATTTATATATATACGGGGTTGCTGCAATCCCAAACCATTAATAATATCTTCCCGTACGCGGGTAGTTGCCGTCGCTGTAAATGCCGCCAATAAAGGCCGCTGTTTCAGGGAGGCTACCCACGAGCCTATACTCAAAAAACTGGGGCGGAAATCATGCCCCCACTGAGACACACAATGCGCCTCATCTATAGCTATGAGAGACAGCGGCAGCTCCCGCATTATATTGTCAAATTGCTCAGATTGCAGACGTTCCGGGGCCACATAAAGCAGGCGATATTTACCCCGGCAAGCTTGATAAAGACGCTCCTTAACCTGGGCAGCATTTAGTGAGCTATTTATGTAAGATGATGAAATACCTTGCATGCCAAGGGAATCAACCTGATCTTTCATCAAAGCTATAAGTGGCGATATTACCAGAGTTACTCCCGGCAACATTAAGGCAGGCAGTTGATAACATAATGATTTTCCGCCTCCAGTAGGCAAAATTGCCACCGTATCATGTTTGCTGAGAATGCTGTCAACTATCTCCTGTTGGCCCGGTTTAAACTCCGTAAAACCAAAAAATTTTTTCATTGTCTGGTTAACAGTCATTGGCATTTGCGCCTCCCATAGTTTTAACCGGGGAATATGAGTCTTAATAACAATGTCTTAGCAGGTTTTCACTGTACATCATTCCTGCTCCGATTGGAGGGCTGTGGTTCGAGGTAAACCACGGCAGTTTCCAGACGGTGATTCCTTATATCAGTAACCTTGATATTCATCCCGTATTCTTCCAACTCAGGTGTGCTGCCATCATCCGGCACCGTACCTAACAATCCAAATATCAAACCGCCAAAAGTATCATATTCATCTTCCGGCAATACAATGCCCAACTGTACTGAAACCATATCTAAAGGAGCTGAGCCCTGTATTTTCCAGGTTTGCGAATCAATTCGCTCCATCATTGGAGGTTCCTCAGGGATTGAATCATCATCATCCAGTTCTCCCACAATCTCTTCCAGTAAATCATTCATCGTAATAATGCCATTCATACCGCCATATTCGTCCAGTACAATTGCAAAATGATTACGGCTATCCTTCATATTACGAAACAATACATCGGCCCTGACGGTTTCCGGAACAAACCAGGCGGGTTTGACAGCAGTTTCCAAAACTTTTTCCCGGGTTCGTTCTTTAATACGAAAATACTCTTTGGCCTTTAAAACTCCGATAATATTATCGGTACTGCCATCACATACCGGATAAATTGAATGTTTGCTTTCCGTTATGGTCAACTCCCATTGTTCGTCACTTTCATCCATCCACAGAACAGAAACTTCCGTCCTGTGAGTCATAATATCTTCCGCATTTTTATCGTTAAACTCAAATATATTCTGGATCATATCCTTTTCGTTATGACTGATAGCACCTTTTTCACTGCCGGCATCAACCATCATACGAATTTCTTCTTCGGTAATTACTTCATCATCAGCATGCGGGTCCATACCCAACAGCCTAAGTATACTATTGGTTGAAACGGTCAACAGCCAGACAACCGGTGCAAACAGTCTGGCAATAAAATAAATCAGGCCAGACATGGCCAGGGCCAGCTGTTCCGCCTTTCTCATGGCTATGCGTTTGGGAACCAGTTCCCCTAATACCAAAGTAAAATAGGATAAAATCAAAGTTATCGTAACCACTGCTATGGTATCAAGTTTAGCAGGTGAGACGGTTACTCCCAATCCAACCAGCCAATCTACCATCATTCCGGAAAAATTATTGGCGGCAAAAGCGCTGGCCAGAAATCCGGCCAGGGTAATACCAACCTGAATAGTAGATAGAAAACGGGCCGGCTGGGCGGTTAGCTCCGAAAGCCGCATGGCCCGTTTATCACCCATAGCTGTAAGTTTAGCCAGTTTGTTGTCATTCATTGAGATAACTGCAATTTCAGCGCCGGCAAATAGAGCATTAATAAGAATCAAAATAAATTGTAAAATCAATGGCCATAATATTGGATCCGGGTCAGGCAAAATATAACCTCCTAAAATTCCAATGATAATGTATTTAACAAGCTTAAATTTAAATATTTAATATCTTAAAAAGAACATCGGCCGCCAATCCTTCCCCCTATTATATATAAATAGAGGTTAAAAAAAGCGCCATTTAAACAAAAACAGATACGAATACCTGCTCCTGATTAGATGTCACTTGTTTTAAAGACACAACAAATTTTATAGCCCTTCGTTCCGGCAAATCATCCAATTAAAGATACCACCCCTTAGTAAATTGAGCAAAATTTTACCATAAATATTTCATTAAGTCAATCATTGAAGCGGCAGTTATATTAAGGCAACACTCCGTCATTTTGTAAATACTAATCAACCTGATTAACCTGCAAAATCAGTTATTTATCTTTAATATTACATCCTCTTCATAATCATCGTCATCGTCGTCATCGTCGTCATCATCGTCATAACTATCTTCATTATCTTTATCATATTTGTTTTTATAACTATTATAATTTCGTCTGGATTCCAGTGGCAGAAGCTGCTTATCTTTGGTTATAATATCATGCTTTTTATCAATTTTTATTATTAGCTGTTCCTGTTCATTGTGTAAACTTTTGTTGTTTTTGCCAATATCCAAATTATCCCTGTCCAAGTCGCCATCTTCCCATATTTCATGAATATCTATATCTTCACCTCTATAATCAGGTTCATCTTCATGAAAGTCATAATCGGTGTGTTCTTTGCTGTTTACTTTTTTTCTGGCCTTCTCAGCCTGTTTTAACCCCTGATCAATCTTCTTTAGCATTTTCTCTTCCAGTTTGGTCTCTTTTCTATCGGGCCCGATAACTGATATTTCCGGTTTATTCACCGATAGCCGGTTATCCTGCTCATCCTTTAAAGTATGGGTATATATTTTTTCCACCGCAACTTCCAGGGTATCATTTTTAACTTCAACCATATTTAATATCTGCTGACCAGCTTCATTATTTGCCTGGACTGAAACTACTCTTCCCCAGCGGTTTACCCCCAGTTCTGCCAGGGATGAAACCTGAGCATAGGTTTTGACGGAATAATAATCCAGAGTGGTCAGGCTCAATGCCAGTAAAATGACAGCTGCAGCTATATAGCTCAATGGCAAACGGAATTTTTCCTGATATTGTTCTCCAACTTCCAGAAAATCGTTAGTCGTTATCTTTTGATATTCTCCATTATCCATGAGAATTATGGCCCAGCCTTTACCAGTCTCCATTACTATGCCTTTTCTGTTTGCCATTTTTGTTCCCCCCTGGCTTCCGGTAAAATAAAGCTTCTTAAATAAGGAAAATCGTTTAATTGAATAATTACAGCAGTTATTATGTATTTTCGGTAGCGGTCAGCTAATTTACGGTTTACCTGCCAGGTCTCTTCCATATCCTTCATAGGCAGCATCTTTTTCTCCATTAAATAACTGCTGAGTTCATCATCGGCAACAATTATATCTATAATACGGTTAACATTTTGCCTGCTCCTGGTCTGGCGGGGTGAAACCTGGACAAGTTCTTCAAAACCTATATTAAATTCACCAAGTATGGATTTCAATTTTTCAATTTCCTGGCTTCTGGCCAAATCATCTAAAATCTCCTCAAAAAAGCACTCTTCAACGTCCCCGGTAAGACTGCTCCCATTCCTGGTTAGAAATGTAACGGGCAGCAAGCTGTGTTTTTTCTCTTTACGTTTATAATCAATTATGCGGGTTCTGATCGTCTGCCCAAGAAATACCAGTCCTGAGCCTTTATCCGGGTCATATTTTTCCAGAGTTTCTATAATGGCCAGGCGTGCAATACTGGCCTCTTCATCATGATCAGATATATATCGTCCGCAGGTTTTGGAAGACACCCGCAGGCAAAACGGCATTAAGTGTTCATAGATATTATCCAGGGCTTCTTTATCCCCGTTGTGATAATCTTTCCAGACCTGGTCCAACATACTGCTGAGGCTGGTCTGTTCAGGAGAATACATCTGCTAACCTCCCGGGAAAAATGTATTTTATCTGCTCCGATTTTAGCACATGATTTCAAATAGCTCCCCGGTAAGATTTATAACCGGTGGAGAACCTTACAGCCCCCACCGGCAAACTATATTAACTGATCGGGGTTCAGGAAGCATAATCTTAAAGCTTAGTCATCTTCATCATCGTCATCATCATCATCGTCATCGTCGTCGTCGTCATCATCATCGTCATCGTCGTCGTCGTCGTCATCATCGTCGTCGTCATCATCGTCATCTTCATCTTCATTATCTTCAGTTAAGGCAGCATCTGCTGAAACTTTGACCAGAACGGCGTCCCCATTTTCATCCAGTAATACTTTTACCTGTTGGGAACTCTCTATAGTTATATTAGTATCCAGCATTTTCCCCTGGTAAATCAGCTTCGTATTTGAGTTGGTTGTTAGTTCTACTGTTTCACCCTTTTTAGTTTCAACAGTAAGTTTATAACCACCTTCGGTTACCACAACCGATTTAATGGTGCCTTTAATGGTTGAGTTTTCGAAACCTTTTATTTGAGTATCATCCAATTTGTTAAGCATGGAGACCATTTCACTTCTCTTGACCGCCTTCATAGGTTGAAATGAACCATCAGGATAACCCTTGATTATGCCATTCATATACATCTGGCGAACCTGTTTGGCTGAATGGGCAGGAATCTGCTCCTCATCAGTAAATATTTTGGTTTCAGTTGATTTGTTACTATTGTCACTCTCAACTATCCTGCTCATATACAGACATACTTCATAACGTTTGGCGGCTTGCTGAGGATTGAAACTTGCCAGTTCCTCTGTTGTTATAATCCCTTTGTCCAGGGCTACAGCGATATAATTTTTACCCCAATCAGGGATCTTGTCCAGCAATACTTTTTGCTCATCAGACAAAGTATAGTTGGCAACTTCATCCTTTAATCCCTGGGCATTAATAATCATTACCAGGGTTTCCAGCCTGCTTACTGAAGAGTTGGGTCTGAAGGTAGCATCTTCGTAACCCTTTACGAACCCTTTGGCAATAGCCTCCAGGACTTCTTCCAGGGACCAGTCATTTTGCACATCAGTAAACTCCTGGTTAATTTCGAGAACAAAACGCATGGCCTTGGGATTATTCTGTTTTTGGTTCTGTTTCTGATTCTTCTCTACCTGGACAGCATGTTTTTGCTTTTGTACTATCTTTTTGTCGCTTATATCCAGCAATAATGACCCTTCTGTAGTTAAAGAAACATTACTGCGATATTGGGAGCCTTCCCCATTATCAGATGGCCCACTTTTAGCTAAAGCAACATTGCCGGCTATTCCAACCAGACATAAAGATAGTACCAGGGCAATAAATTGTTTTTTCATTTTCCAACCTCCTTTTACATATATGCGAAACACAGCACTGCAAAAATGGGGTCAGAATAAAAAAAGGGGTTGACATGTCAACCCTTATTCGATTGGTTCCTCGATTTTCAGGGCTTTTATTGCCAGCCACATATATATAATAAAGGTGCCGTAATAAATCAAACCGCTAAAGGGCATGCCCGGGTAGACCAGAGATTTGCAGGCCTGAAATATTATCGGAGTAGTCAGGGCATGAGCACTTAAACGCAGTGCCTGTTCATAAGTCAAATTGTACCTCTGCATACTGCCCAGCAACAAACCCAATAAACCCAGGATTACTGTTGCCAGTAGTTTGCTCAGTATCATGGTAATCAGTCCCCCGAAAAGCAGGACGATCCAGAAACCCTTTAACCAGGGTATCCATTGCATAACCTCTTCTTTGTCAAAACTAAACTCCTTTAACTGGTCATAATTTAGAGTTTCAGTTTTGTAAGCATTTTCTTTACTGACTACTTCATGACGGCCAACAAAAAAACCGGATTCATACTCCTGAAGAATAGTTGCAGCAGTGTTTCCGGTAGTATCAATAATAATGACCTGTTCAGCTCCACCATCAATTATAATCGGCATATCAGCAAATACTTCCAGTTCGCCATTAGCAAATTGAAAGTCGGGTACTTCCTTTTCGGCAGCAACTATCAGGCTGTCAATCCCCTGATTATAGGAATATGACATTTTCAGCAATACCGGTGTGCCAAATAATAGTACCAGCAAGATCAGATAAAGCATACACTTCCCGGTAGTCTTCCGAATCAATTCCGGATAAGCACCCGGGTCGGAAATACTGGCCCATACACTGACGAAAAAACCCATCTGTTATCCTCTCCTCATAAAATTAATAGCAGGCTTATCTCAACTTAATCTCATCTTTTCTCCATAAACCAGCGGTCTTCCTCCAAAAATAAATAAACTTCCCGATTTTCTACCCTGCAGGTATAACGAATGCCGGCCCCACCTGCTTTTAGACTGGCTGCCCGCCGAATATCGGTTACTTTGTTTATTTCGTACTCCTGACCGTCCTCCCAGATAAACGAAACTGGTTTAAATCCGCCATCGGGATAGAAAACGGCTTTTACACTTACATATACTTTATGAGGATGGTGATAATTTATTTCCTCCATTATGGTAATCTTCCTTCCTTAAAAAATGCTACCGGGTGGATAATATGGTCTTCTTTGGGGTTTATGGTCCTCAGGTCGTTATCATTTAATAAAACTGCCCGTTGGATGGAGAAATGGCCAAAACGGTTACGCAATACATCAACTGTAGCCTCAATTTTATCCTGTTTTATTCGTCGGGCCTCATCTTCAAACAGTGAAAGCTGCTCATGACTGTCGGCAGAGACCAGATCACATCCCCGTACTCCCACGCTGCGGATAGGGTTTGACCAGGAATAATTATCCCGAAAAAGCTCCATGGCTTTTTCAGCCAGGTCAGTAGAGACATAAGCAGGCCTTAAAAATTTACCCTGGGCAACAAAACTGAACAGGTCTTTATCCCGAATCTGAATCTGTACGGTACGACATTTAAATCCATGTTCACGCATACGAGCAGCGACGCTTTCGCTCAGAACATAAAATATCATTTGTACATCTTCATCGGTTTCCAGGTCACGTGGGGCGGTAATACTGTTTCCCACACTTTTTATCAGGGATTCCTCTCCCTGATGTACTACTGCTGAGCTGTCATGGCCATTGGCAAAAGACCATAATACCTCACCCCATTTCCCCAGAAATGAACGCAGATACCCGGGATCAGTACCGGCAATATCCCCAATGGTGCTGATCCCGCGGCGAGCCAGTTTATGTCCGGTAGCCCGGCCTACATAAAGCAAATCCCCGGCCGGCAGGGGCCATACCACCTGTTTAAAATTATCGCGGCTAATAACCGTAGTAGCATCAGGTTTTTTCATATCACTGCCCAGTTTGGCAAATATCTTGTTGTAACTAACCCCTACCGATGCAGTTATGCCCAGTTCAGATTTGATTCGTTCTCTGATTTGGTTGGCTATACGGATACCGTCACCAAAAATATGAGTGCTTCCGGATACATCCAGCCAGGCTTCGTCCAAACCAAACGGTTCTACCTGATCAGTATAGCTGCTGTAAATACTGCGGGCCATACGACCAAAACGCAGATAAAGGCTATAATTGGGGGGGACCACCACCAGTTGCGGACATTTTTGCCGGGCCTGCCAGATTACCTCACCAGTTTTAATGCCGGTGGCTTTGGCCGGATAATTCTTAGCCAGTACAATACCATGCCGGGCTGCCGGATCACCGCAGACTGCTACCGGTTTATCGCGTATTTCCGGCCGATGGAGGCATTCAACCGAAGCATAAAAATTATTAAGGTCAGCATGCAGTATAACTCTATCCCCCATCTCTCAGGCCCCTTTGCGAACATTTGTTCTATTATAATAAACAGGTTTATGGTTTAAGTCAAGCGGGCCGGGATTGCCAAAAGATACTTGTTGGGGTTTTTACTTTAATAGAATACTTTTCCAAAATTACTGCCAGCATGTTATTATTGAATCAGATAAGACTAAATATTATGATGGGGGGTCTTATAATGGCAGAAATAGTTGATCTGGAATTACGTTACACAGTTAAGGTGGATTATATCGGTGATGTTAAAGAGGGGAAACCAAACGGCAAAGGCAAAGCCGTCTTCCGTAATGGCGGTATGTACGAGGGCGACTGGGTTAACGGTAAACAGGAGGGGTATGGAAAAGAATACTATCCTGACGGAACCCTGCGTTATGAAGGCGAATACCTGAATGGTTTAAGGCATGGAGAGGGTACCGTTTATTATAAGGACGGCAGCAAAGGCCACAGCGGCAAATGGAAGCATAACGAACCCATTTAGGATTAACCATAAAGAGTCAGGGGTGTCCCCTGACTCTTTTAATATTTCCGGCTATTTATGCCTGCCATGATTGCAATTCGGTTCGTGATGGTGATGATTATGTCCGCAATTATTATCACAGCAATGATGCTCATGGTCTTCGGGCTTGATACCAGCCTCATCCAGCCGGGTGACAACCTGTTGGCGAACTGAAGCCAGATAAATTTTATACAGTTTTTTCTGTTCAGCCAGTTCTTTTTCCGAAAGCCCCACCGTTTTCTTTTTGGAGGCCAATTCATTTATTCTTTGGATTAAATCTTCCGTTATCATCAATTACACCTCGTTTATTTTAAGCTAAAGCCATCAGCTTTTCAGCTTTCTTATTTCAATTCATCATAGCATTCAGCCTTACTCGCAACAAGTTAAAGGTACATAACTGCTCAAGTTATATAAATTGATGTTCCGAAAGCGCATAAATTTCTGCTAAACCATAGATGCTACATATTAATAGGAGCTGAAAGGAGGCCATTTATGAAAACGCTGTGGAAAGGTGCCGTAAGTTTTGGTCTGGTCAATATCCCGGTAAGCATGTATGTGGCTACTGAAAACAAGGACCTCAAATTTCATTATCTGCATCAGGAATGTATGGCACCGGTCAATTACAGAAAAGTCTGCTCCAAATGTGAAAAAGAGATAAAACCTGATGAACTGGTTAAAGGTTATGAATTTCAAAAAGGCAGTTACATCGTTATCAGCGAAGAAGATTTAGCCCGTATTCCGCAGGAAAACACCAAAACCATTGATATTCTGGATTTCGTAAAACTGGAGCAGGTTGATCCGATTTATTTTGATAAAAGCTATTATCTTGAACCTTCTTCAGGCGGTGATAAAGCCTATACGCTTATCGTCGAAGCTATGCGCAAAACCGGTAAAATCGCCATCGCCAAAATCATCATCCGTTCCAAACAGTCTCTGGCAGCTCTGCGGGTAAAGGATGACCAATTAGTCATGGAGACTATTTTTTATCCTGATGAAATCAGATCTCCCGCCGCTCTAAGCAAGGGAGTTTCCATTGAAAAACTGCATGATAACGAAATTAAAATGGCAGTGGACTTGATTGAGAACCTGTCGATTGATTTTGAACCTGCCCGTTATGAAGATGATTATCGTCAGGCATTATGGGAAATGATTGAGGCTAAAATTGCCGGTCAGGAATTTGTCAGTCCGGCTCCTGAACCACAGGGGGGTAAAGTAGTCGACTTGCTGGAAGCCCTGCAAGCCAGTGTTAAGCTGGCCGAAGAAAAGAAAGCAGCGGAAAGCAAAAAGAAAAAAACTGGCAGGGGTAAACAGGCCAAAACCGGTACTTAATATATGGAAAACCTGCTTAAAGAATATAAAGCCATGGAGCCGGTCAAGCGGGATGATGTTTTTGACCGCGAAGATTTTCTCTACCAGATAAAGTGGGACGGAGTACGAATTCTGGCTGGCATGGACAACTCCAAAGTATCTTTAATAAACAAACGGGGTAACTTTAGAACTGTTCAGTTTCCCGAATTACAAAGTCTCCCCGAACTTGTTGCTGCCGATAGTGCCATATTGGATGGGGAAATCGTGGTATTACGCGATGGTAAACCCAGTTTTCCTGCAGTTATGCAAAGAGATCGGACTACAAATCCGCCAACCATTAATCTGCTCTCCGGAAGGCTGCCAGTTGCCTATATGGTATTTGATATTTTATTTCTGAATGGTGAAGACTTAAGAAACCAGCCTTTATCAAACCGTATTGCCCTATTGTCTCAATTATTTACTGACCGGGATTATCTTTATCAGGTACAAAGTTTTCCCCATGGCAGCACTTTATTGGCAGCGGTAAAAGCTGCCGATCTCGAAGGAATCGTAGCCAAACGCAAAGACAGCCTGTACTGCCCGGGTAAACACCATCAGGACTGGTATAAAATAAAATGTTTACGCCATCAGAATTGCCTGGTTGGAGGCTATACTTTGCGTGGGCAGCAGGTAAACTCTCTGCTCCTGGGGGTATTAAGGGAAGGTAAACTGAGTTTTGCCGGTAAAGCTGCCAATGGTCTGAATTCCGGGCAATGGCAAATGCTTTCCCGGGAACTGCCTGAGCTTAAAATAGACCATTCTCCTTTTTCCAATCCTGTACCCTCAAATGCTTATTTCATAAGACCTCAATTGGCGGTGCAGGTTGAATTCCTCGAGTGGACTGATTCCCTGCAGTTTCGTTTTCCAGTTATAAAATCATTTATTAACGCCACTAAATCAGATTGCCGTGTATAAGGAGGAAATTTCAAATGGCGATTACAGGAACCCTGGAGATTACCGGACGGGAAGTAGTACTCAGCAATCTTGATAAAGTGCTTTGGCCGGAAAACGGTTACACCAAAAAAGACTTGATTGACTACTATGTGGCAGTCTTTCCGTTTATAGCCCCGCATATTAATCAACGCCCGCTGGTATTTACCCGTTATCCAAACGGTATTGATGCAAAATCATTTTATCAGAAAAATGCTCCGCCAAATCTTCCTGATTGGATAAAAACCTTTCCCTGGGCAGGCAGTGAAGGCGAACCCACGAATTATATTCTGGTAAATTCAGCTGCTGATCTGGCCTGGCTGGCTAATCTGGCCTGTATTGAAATTCATCCCTGGCTGTCACAAATCGGCAGTTTGGATTTTCCGGACTTTATCGTATTTGACCTTGATCCCAGTAATCACAACTCCTGGGCAGAAATCGTAACCGTGGCCAATTTGCTCAAACAAATAATGGACCAGCTGGGCCTCAGAATATATGCTAAAACATCAGGCTCGCTGGGTTTGCATGTCTACCTTCCGATTGTTAATCATTATACTTACTCCCGGGTACGGGATTTCAGTCAGGCGATTGCCGCTATTATTTGCAGGGTAGTCCCGGACATTGCTACTATTAAGCGTTCTGTACAGCATAGAGGACCGCGTATTTACATTGATTACTTGCAAAACGGACTGGGTAAAACTGTTTGTGCCCCGTACAGTGTCCGTCCCCGTCCCACCGCCAGCGTCTCTACCCCAATAAAATGGGAGGAATTAAGCTCCATTAACCCCGTTCAATTTACCATTAAGACTGTGCCGGAGCGCCTTAATCGGCATGGTGATTTGTTTAAGGAAGTTTTAAGTGATCGTCAGGAATTGGAATTGGCTATACAGTCTCTGGGTATTTAGACTTCCATACGGTTACGGCCGTTTTGCTTGGCCCTATATAGAGCATTATCCGCTGCCTGAACCAGGCCACTGGCATTAGTTGGTCCTCCGGCTTTAAAACAGGCCAAACCCAGACTGATAGTAATTGCAATATTATTTTCCTGAAACTTTATAGCCGGCTGCTCAATATTATTCAGAATACGCCTCCCAATCTGCCATCCTTCCTCCGCTGAACATCCGGGCAGTACCAGCAGAAATTCTTCTCCCCCATAGCGGCCAACCGTATCATAAAGACGAATATTATTTCTGATTCTTTGGGCAACTTCCACCAGTACTGCATCCCCGGCCACATGTCCATAGGTATCATTAACCTTTTTAAAATGATCCAGATCCCCCATTATTACAGCCAGGTCGCTATTCTGCCGCCGGGAGCGTTCGATTTCCTGTTCCAGAATCCTTAGTATTTCACCATGATTAAGAATCCCGGTGAGTGGATCATGCCGGGCCTGATAACGCTGTAATTCCAGGGACTCCTGCAAAGATTGCTGTAATTCCAGAATGCGTACCCCTATGCGTAAGCGCACCTCCAATTCCTGAGTCATGAACGGCTTGGTAATATAATCATCAGCTCCGGCGTTTAATCCCCCGACAATATCCTCTTTGCTGTCACGACTGGTCAGCAGGATAATATAATGGTAGCTGCTATCACTTCTTATTCGCAACCGCCGGCATAACTCCGGACCATCAATGCCGGGCATTATCCAGTCAGCCAATATCAAGCGCGGTGCATCATCCTGTTGCAATATTTGCCAGGCCTGATCCCCATCTTCAGCTTCAACGGCCTCATAGCCCCATTTGTTTAACAGGGCTCTGACCACCTTGCGCGTAATCTGATCATCATCAGCTACCAACACTTTCATATTGCAGACCTCCAGCAGTTAAAATTTACAGAAAGTAATGTTACTGATCCTTCGTCGCCTGCAGCTCAGGATAGCATTTATAATACTTTCTCAGTGGTTTGGAACTATAACTGTTATAATTTTACATTAAAAGTCAAGCATTTGTCCTATTGCTGCCAGTATATCCGAACAGCCTTTTTCATCAAATGCGGCCGCCTGCCGATCCAATTTTAAAAACTGATCATACAGCTCTTGCAGGCGCAATGTGCCGGCAGAGCCTTTCTGTTGATGAGCCAGGATTTTTAAACTGGTAAAATCATCATTTTTTAAAGCATCCTGCATTTGCTTTATTATGTCCGGCAGTTTAACCCACAATTGCTCATACAGTTCCCGGCAATCTGATTCTTCCAGACCACTGTCCTGTATAAATATCTGCAGAGCTTTTTCCAGCATTGCCGGTAATTGTTCAGCTTTTTTCTTTTTTTCTGCCGTATAGCGTTTGATAATATTAAGCAGCAACTTAAAATCAACCGGTTTGCTGATATAATCATCCATCCCCGCCTGCAGACATTTTTCCCGGTCACCTTCCATGGCGTTTGCAGTCATGGCCACAATCGGAATATGTCTCCGCTCACCTTCCCATTTCCGTATGCACCTGGTAGTTTCATAACCATCCATATCCGGAATCTGACAATCCATAAAAATCAGATCATATTCTCTTTCCTGTACGGCTTTAAGAGCTTCCACGCCACTACCGGCAATATCACAAAACATATTATATTTAGCCAGCATCTTAACTATAATCTTCTGGTTCATTTCATTATCTTCCACCAGTAGAAACCTGAAGGGGACAGGTACAGGGTTTTCTCTGGCAGTATAGCGGGTTACCATCGATTCCTGAATTGCTTCCTCCTTTAATCCCAGAACAATGGATACACAATCCAGCAACTCATTTCTTCTTACCGGTTTTGTCAAATAACCGGTAAACCCGCATGCATTGGCAAAATCAATATCCCCCCGCTGGGCTATGGAAGTCAGCATAATCAAGCGGATATCCCGGGAAGAGGGGATGGCCTGCAAAGCCATGGCCAGGTCACAACCAGTCATACCCGGCATTTGAAAATCAATTATGGCAGCATCAAAATGTTGTCTGCCTGCTGATGCCAATATCATGCTGACTGCTTTTTCCCCATCGTCACATTCCTCAATCAGACAGCCGCTTTCTTCCAGATAAGCCCGGATAATTTTTCGATTGCTGGCATTATCATCAACTACCAGTAGCCGCTTCCCGCCAAGTTGGGCGTATTCATAAATGTCTGCACCCTGTTCATCGGCAGGCCTGAATTGGGCCGTAAAACTAAATTTGGAGCCTTTTCCTGACTGACTTGCAACGGTTATATTACCTCCCATCAGATGCACCAGTTCATTGGTAATAGCCAGTCCCAGACCGGTACCTCCATACTTGCGCGTAGCCGAATCGTCTACCTGGGAAAAAGGTGTAAACAGTTTATGCATATCAGTTTCAGCTATACCTATCCCGGTATCACTTACTTCAAACAGAATTTCAACTTGTTTCTCATCACCCTGCAACATTTCTACTGTAACCAGTATTTCACCACTATGCGTGAACTTAACCGCATTACTCATTAAATTATTTAAAATTTGCCTGAGCCGGGCCGGGTCACCTGTCAGTACTTCCGGCACATTGGATTTTATAAGCGCATGTAGTTCCAGCCCCTTTTCCCGGGCCCGGGGACTTTGCAAAGATACGGCATCTTCTACGGCATTTCTCAACCGGAATGGTATTTCTTCCATTCTGAGTTTACCAGCTTCAATCCTGGAAAAATCCAAAATATCATTTATCAGATAAAGCAAAACTTCCGAAGCCGAATGAGCCTCCTGCACATATTCCTGCTGTTCAGCGGAAAGTCCGGTTTCACTTAACAAGCTTAAAAATCCCAATATCCCATTCATTGGTGTACGGATTTCGTGAGACATATTGGCCAGGAAAGCTGATTTGGCCTTGTTGGCAGCTTCTGCAGCCTCTTTGGCCTGGGCCAGTTTCTGCTCCATCCTGCTGCGCTCGATGGCTTCAGCAATAGTAATACTGAACGCTTTTAAGATGGAAAACTCATCTTCGGTCCAGTCTCTCTCCATTTTACACTCATCAAAACCCACATAACCCCAAAAATATCCTTCAACAAAAATAGGTAATACCAGTATGGTCAGTATCCCCTGTTCAGTCAGAAGCTCTTTATCCCGCCCCTCTTTAAAGTCCTTAATCAATCCCCGAAGTGCCTGCCCTTTTATCAGCGGGTCGATAAAACCGCTAACCTCTTCAAAGGGCATATTTTGAAGCTCCGGATTCTCAATTTGCGGTTCATATGCCCCCGAGTTCCACTCCATTTTATGACTGGTATAAGCCTGCCCGTCTTTATAATGATTTTCAAACAAATATACCCGGTCTACTCCGGTAGCTTCACCCAATAATGCCAGACACTTACTAATCGCATCATAAAAATCGCTATTTACCAGCAATTCATTAGTAGCCGCCGAAATATTGGTCAGTATCTTTTCCTTTAATAATAACTGTTCCTGAGCATGTTTCCTTTTGGTAATATCACGGGTTACTCCTATTAATCCCATTGTTTCCCCGTACTCATTATAAAAAGGAGTCTTTACCGTCTCCGCCTCCATCAATGAGCCATTCGCCAGGATGATAGTTTCCTCGTTCATACGGGTCTTATTGGCCATCAGCATTTCCCGGTCTTTCTGAACAAAAAACCTGGCCAGTTCCGGGTCTTTTACAAAATCAAAATCAGTCCTGCCGACAATCTCTTCTTCCGATATACCAATAAACTTGTGAGCAAAGGCACTATTGCAGCCTAAATACACACTGTTAAAATCCTTATAAAAAATCAGGTCGGGAACCGCATCAATCATGGATTTAAGAAAATTTTTCTGTTCCAGCAGATCGTGCTCCAGTTGTCGCTGTTCAGTAATATCCCGGGAAATTCCTGTGGTCCCGATTATTTCCCCCCGTTCATTAAAAACCGGGGTCTTGAAAGTACTGAACAAACCCTCAACCCCGTTAACTATCAGCTTTTCTTCTTTAATTAATTGTTTACCGCAGGTCATTACCTGCCGGTCATCATCAATAATTGACAGGGCTGCCTCCTGAGGCCAGATATCCAGATCGGTTCTGCCAATAATATCATTAGCAGTTAATCCGACATTAAGCTCATATACGCGATTAACTTCAATGTATCTTCCCTGGGGGTCTTTAAACCAGGCCATAAACGGCAGATTATCCAAAATGGCTTTCAACTGACTGCGCGTACGGCTCAATTCCAGCTGTGACTCTTTGATGCTGGTAATATCAACATGAGTGCCAATAACGCGCAGTACCTTGCCATTAGCATCCCTACTGATAACCTTGCCCCGATCCAAAATCCACAGATAACTGCCATCTTTGGCACGCAGCCGGTGTTCGCTTTGATACAGGGGAATTAAACCGTCAAAGTGTTTTTGCAGTTCAACCATGGTAGATTCGCGGTCATCGGGATGTATGCGGCTATCCCATTCCTGTAATGAATTACCTACTTCATGCTCTTCATAGCCAAGCATGGTTTTCCATTCCCGGGAAAAAAACACCGTATCAGTTACCGCATCCCAATCCCATACCCCATTACCGCTGCACTCCAACGCTGAAGACCATCGTTCTTCATTTTCCTGCAGCCTTTGTTCAGCCAGCTTTCTTCTGGTAATATCCAGCATTACACTTAATAAATACTTCTGCCCGGATAGTTCCAAAAAATCTGTAGACGCGATAACATAGACCGGAGAGCCGTTTTTGGAATATATGGTCATCTCCTTATTGCGTATATAGCCGGTACGATTTAATTCATCCAGAAGTGAATTTCGGGATTCGGAGGAGAAAACACCCAAATCTGCAGAAGTCCTGCCAATAACCTCTTCACGGCTATATTCCAGTGCATTTAGAAAAGAGTTGTTAACATCTATGTATTCCCCGCTGACAATGTTACTGATAGCCATTAAGGCCGGACTTATGCTAAAAGCCTTGGTAAACCTGTCATTAGCCCGTTTTATACGGGTCAGATCTTTACTGATACCATAAAATACAGACTGCCCCTGCCATAATCCTTTTACTACCCGGGTTTCAACTGGTATATACAATCCTGCTTTGGTATATAAGGGTATATTGCAATCATCACGCACTCCGGACATCATAGCCTGGAAAACCGTTAAAGCCTCATCACGCCTTTCCGGAGGGTGCAATAAAAGCAAGTCCATATCCATTAATTCTTCCTGGCTATAACCTATATCTCTGAGCACAGTCAGATTAGCATCAATTAGCTTTCCATTCTCAGAAATAATAAATAGAAAATCGTCAATGGCATTAAACAGGATATCAAAACTGGTATGCGTGTGATGGTTATTATCTAACTCAAAATGGCTCATCGTTCCTCCCCCTTGTAAAAAAGCCTGTCTTTTCCATACTGCTCTGAGTTCAATATAATACATCGGCCTGACTTTCGTCTATAGGGCCGGCTAAACAAACAGCTATTCTTCTGACTTCCCTCAGGACAAACACATAATCTGCACAAATCTAATATACTAACCTATATTGCTGTAATAAACTATCCTGCGTCATAACCGGGCAGATAACCAACCCCGGAAAAAGAGGTGCAACTAAAATGTCTGATTCCGTGGCATTGACTGATATTGCGGTCGGCGAAAGCGCCTGCATTGCAAATATTTCAGCCAATGGTAAAAACCGCCGCCGGTTGCTGGATTTGGGCCTGATACCCGGGTCAGTAGTAACAGTTATTCGCCGCAGCCCCTCCGGTAACCCAACTGCCTATTTAATTAAAGGTGCATTAATTGCCCTGCGAAATGAAGATGCCAGTCAAATCATAGTGAATAAAATAAAAGGAGATATCTATGATTAAAGCTGCGTTCCTGCCCGGCCTGATTGAAAACCCTCAACCTGAACGCAATGAATTCGTTATCGCTCTGGCCGGAAATCCCAATGTAGGTAAAAGCACTGTTTTCAATCGCTTAACCGGCCTGAATCAACATACCGGCAATTGGCCGGGGAAAACTGTATTAAAGGCCGAAGGCACTTTTTTATATCGTAATCATTACTATACGCTGGTTGACCTTCCCGGCACCTACTCCCTGTATGCCAATTCTGCTGATGAGCAAACTGCCCGCGATTTTATCTGTTTTTCAAGGCCGGATGTAACCCTGGCAGTATGTGATGCTACCTGCCTGGAGCGCAACCTGAATCTGGTACTGCAAATATTGGAAATTACTGACCGGGTAGTAGTCTGCGTTAATCTGCTGGACGAAGCGCAAAGAAAGTCAATTCATGTGAATATTGACCGGCTGGCCTCTGAATTAGGAATTCCGGTAATAGGAACAGCAGCGCGAAATGGCAGGGGTTTGTCGGAGCTAAAAAATACTCTGCACGATATGGTAAGCGGAAAAATTGTTACCCGGCCCCGACAGGTTACCTATGACCCGGAACTGGAAGCATATATTCAAATAATCGAAGATAAACTGACCTCCTGGTTACCGGAATGGCTTAATAGCCGCTGGGTGGCTTTGCGTATATTGGAGAGAGATTACAGTATCCTGGAACATATTATGATAAACCATAAGTCTGAAGACTATCCACTGCAGATAATCCGGAAAGAGACCGCCCTATGCCTGCAATAAATATTCATCCCTTACGGCTGCTTCACGAAATTGAGCCTATACTCCCCGATGATGCTTCCCGGATCAGAGATCGGGTGGTCAGCAGCATTTATCAGCATGCCGAAGAAATTTCCGGCCAGGTGGTCAGCAATGAGAATAGCTGGAGGAACAGCCTGGAGTTTAAACTGGATAACATTCTAACCTCTAGATGGGCTGGTTTCCCTATCATGATACTATTATTAACCCTGATTCTGTGGATAACCATATCCGGAGCCAACTATCCTTCTCAGCTATTGGCACTTGGTCTTTTCAAGCTTGAAGGTTACCTGCTGTATCTGATGACGGCTGCCGCTGCACCTGACTGGTTAACCGGAGTTCTGATTCTGGGTATGTACCGTTCCCTGGCCTGGGTAGTTTCAGTCATGTTGCCCCCTATGGCAATATTCTTTCCCCTTTTTACGCTGCTGGAAGATCTGGGTTACCTTCCCCGTGTAGCCTTTAATATGGATAACCTCTTTCGCCGGGCAGGAGCCCACGGCAAACAATGTCTGACCATGTGCATGGGGTTTGGCTGTAATGCTGCCGGAGTTACATCCTGCCGCATCATCGAATCTCCGCGGGAAAGATTAATTGCCATACTTACCAATACCTTTTCGGTTTGCAACGGCCGCTTTCCCACCCTGATTGCCCTGGCAACCATTTTTATGGGCACCATGGTTTCCCGGACTTATAGCTCCATAATAGCAACCCTGACAGTAGTATCAGTCATAATAATTGGCATAATAATCAGCCTGCTGGTTTCCAGCCTGTTATCCCGGACTGTCCTGCAGGGAATTGCTTCCTTTTTTATTCTGGAGCTGCCACCGTTTCGTAAACCCCAACTGGGACAAATCATTATCCGTTCCCTGCTGGATCGTACTCTTTTCGTACTCTGGCGTGCCGTGGTCATAGCCGCACCCGCCGGGGCTCTGACCTGGATACTGGCTAACAGTTGGATTGGCGACAGCACTATATTCGCTTATATTGCTGCTTTCCTTGACCCTATAGGTAAAATCATGGGCATGGACGGTATTATTCTGATAGCTTTTCTGTTGGGTTTGCCTGCTAATGAAATTGTACTGCCGATATTAATCATGGGATACTTGTCAGCCGGTAATATAATTGAACTGGACAGCCTGAACGCCTTGGGTAAATTGCTGCTTGATCACGGCTGGACCTGGATTACTGCCCTGTGTGTAATGTTATTTTCCCTATTGCATTTCCCCTGCGGAACTACCATTTACACCATTTTCAAAGAAACCGGAAGTATGCGCTGGACCCTGCTGGCCACCCTGCTCCCCCTGGGTCTGGGAATACTGGTAACCATAATCGTCAGCCAAACCGCACAACTCCTGCTTTAGAAGCAGGGGGGTAGAAGCAAAGGGGACCTTCTTCCTGCTTCCCTCAAATGCATTGTGAACATCTTTCTTCCAACGGGCAGCCCGGGCATAATGGGTTCTTGCGGCAATAGCGTTTGGCGTGTTCAACAATCAAGGCATGGAACTCCTGATATATATAGATGTCCTGCGGAATGAGGGCTTGAATTTGCAGCTGCAGAGTGTCATAAGCGGCAGGTAAATTATAACCCAGGCGATAAAGAATTCGTTTGGTATAAGCATCAATTACAAAAAAGGGTTTATCCAGAGCATAAAGCAGAATAGAATCAGCAGTTTCAGGCCCTATTCCCTTGACAGCCAGTAATTCCTCACGCAATAAATAGCCATCTATCTGTCTGGCTTTATCTATATCATACGCGTATTTTTTATACCACTCGGTTAAAGCCTTAAGTCGCAGAAGCTTTTGATTATAATAACCACTGGGCCGGATTATCCGGGCCAATTCATCCGGGCTGGCCTTGGCAATATACTCAGGCGACAAACAATCACCAAAATTACTAATCGCCTTCTCCACATTGGCCCAGGCAGTATTCTGCGTCAAAATGGCACCCACCATCATTTCAAAGGGGGTTTGCGCCGGCCACCAGTGCCTGCGACCATAAGCATTCAACAAAGTATTAAACATTTCCAGCATCCCGGTCATCCCCAATCTCCCTGTTACAGCGGAACCGTTTTTGTATCAATCTTCCTTCCCCGTGAAACCGTAAGCTAATTATCCGGCTATAAAATCAGCAATGGCCCGATTAGTCTCGAGGGCTTTTTCAAGCATTACGTAATGTCCGGCCTGGGGAATAACGACTAATTCTGATGCGGGTATATGATCATGTAGATACTGTGAATATTTTACCGGAGTCAATTGATCAAGTTGTCCCACAATCAAAAGAACCGGTATATTTATTTTTCCCAGATCTTTGCTGCGGTCAAAACGATCACAGGCATTAAAATCACTATATAGAACTTCAGCCGGTACCTGCTGAAAAGCCAGGAGTTCTGCATCAACAATATATTTTGGTGTATCAGGAGCAAAACATATTTTTAAAAAGGCCGGATCTTTTTGACCAGTTTGCAGCGCTTCCAATACAGCCGGTAAAACCCGTAAACGGGAACCTGCGCCAATTAAAATCATGCCATCTATGTTCTCTCCATAATCCATAGCTATAGTCATCGCGATTGCAGCCCCCATGGAATGCCCTGCCAGAAATACGGGACGGGGCAGGTTTAATAAGGAAGGAATTTTACTAACCAACACAGCTGCTGCATCCACAGATTCAAGAATCGGACCGGGAGAAACACCATGCCCGGGTAAATCAATTGCAATTCTTGTAAAATCAGGAGGAAGTTCGTTCATCAGAGCATCCCATTTATGATGATTTCCACCACTACCATGAATGAATACTAATGTACCTTTAGGCTGAAGTGTTGATTGATATTTATAGGCGATAATATGGTCATCAATTTCAATGCGCTGCATTTAAAATTATCTCCCTTCTTTTTGGGTTATTAGTAATTATAATCTGCTGAATAAGTTCTCTTTCTGCCATGCTGAAAATAAGCCTGAATAATCTAGATTTTACCGACAAAGCCTCTAAATGCGTGTTACGCCGGGATGTTTTTTTGTAACAATATTACGCCTCCCGGTCCGTCTAGAATACATGTACTGCAGTAGCCTTGAAGACTGCCCAGACATGTTTTCCTGATTCCAGATTTAATTCCTCCAGAGCCTGTCTGGTCACGAGGGCGGTCATTGTAAAACCTGCATCAAGAACTAACTTGTAGACAGATCCCCGGGGTATTATTTCTATAATGCGCGCACTAACTGAATTCTGAGCACTGCTGATAAACTTTTCCTGAGATATTATTATGTCTTCAGGACGAATGGCTGCTCTAACTATACCGGTAAGATTTGTCACTACTCTTATATATATAGAAGCAATGCTAACATATTGCTCTCCGTTTTTATCAATTATCTCACCTTTATATATATTCTCCATTCCCACGAATTCGGCTACAAACTGGGACCGGGGCCTTTGAAATACCTCTTCGGGAGTGCCCACCTGAACTATTTCTCCATTTTGCATAATCCCCATGCGATCTGCCAGAAGCAGAGCTTCATTGAAATCATGGGTTATATGAATAGTGGTAGTTTTTATTTGCTGATGAATACTTTTTAATTCCTGCTGAAACAATTCTTTACTGCGGGGATCCAGAGCACTTAACGGTTCATCCAGCAGCAAAACATCGGGTTCGGTAACCAGGGCGCGGGCCAGAGCCACCCTTTGCTGTTCACCACCGCTCAAAGTAGAGGGATACCGATTTAATAGCCCTTCGATGTTTAAGAGACCGGCCATCTGTTGAAGCTTTTGTTTCATAATATTGTGGGGGGTTTTATTCAGCTTTAAAGCAAAAGTAATATTCTCTCTTACATCAAGATGAGGAAAGAGCATATAATCCTGATAAACAAAGCCTATACGCCTGGACTCCGGATATTCTGTGGTAACATTACGATCATTTATCCACACCTCGCCCTTATCCGGCTGGTACATACCGGCAATTATCTCCAGTATAACCGTTTTGCCTGTACCGGTTGGGCCCAGTATTACAAAGTATTCGTTATCTTCTATATTTAAATTAATATTCTTTAAGCTGAAATCTCCTAAACGTTTGCATATATTATAAAGATTAATCATGTTAAACTCCCAGCCTTAATTAATACGCGAAGCCGGAATCTGTTTGACTCCCACCATTTCAAAAATAAATAGTGATATGAACGAAATGATAATTAAGCAGGTAGCGGCAGCCATAGCCATTTCCAAATTACCTACTGACATATTTAAATACAGGGCAATCGGTAGGGTTTCCGTTACCATTCTGGTAGCTCCAGCCACCATTAGTGCACAGCCAAACTCTCCAATAGCTCTGGCCCAGCTTATTACCAAACCGGCAATAATGCCGTTTTTAGCCAGAGGTAAGGTGATTTTGTAAAAGGCCTGCCATTGCGAGCATCCCAAGGTACGCGCCACAAATTCCAGGCGGGGATTGATATCGGCAATAGTAGACTGCAAAACTCTGATCATATAAGGAGTTATAATAAAGAATTGCGCCAGTATAATTCCGTTTACAGAAAATATGAATCTTAACCCGTGCTCAGCCAATACTGCACCAAACCGGGTAGTTCCGAAAAGAAGCAATAAAGCTACCCCGGAAACCAGTGGGGGGAGAGATAATGGTATATCCAGAATCACATTAATTAATTTGCGTCCGGGGATTTTAAAACGCTCCAGGCCATAGGCAACTGGTAAAGCAAAAAGTATACAAATAATAGTTGAAGTAAAGGACGTAAATAAGCTAAGCCGGATGGCAAATTGTATTTCCGGACTGACGATACTTTGGGCCAATCCCCCCATGCCTTTCCATACTATATTGGCCAGTGCGGAGAAGATAAATGCCGACAGTATCATAATTACAAGTATTATAAAACCTTGAAAAAGTCTATTATTAATTACCGGTAATTTTTTTGCCCGGGGCAGCTTTTTTCTATCATCAAAACTATGATTAAGCTTCATTGATACCCTCCTTGCCACCTCTGGCTCAGCTTAATTTATTTCCTGAAAAAGCATATATATTATTCTATAGGTTTAAAGCCGTGTCTGGCAAATATATCCTTGCCTTCGGCGGAATTTACAAAATCAACAAAGGCCTGTGCCAGTTCCTGCTTTTCGGTAAAACTAAGCACACATACCGGTACGGTGTCAATTATATTCTGTTCTTTGGGAATAGTAATTATTTCTATATCCTTATTGGCAAATCCGTTGTCTTCCCAGACCAAACCTGCGTCACCCTGTTTCATAGCTATATGAGTGACGATTTCATTTACGGTAGCATCTCTGGCAACCACATTTTTAGCAATGCCTTCTTCCAGGTTGTTTTTGGCAAATATTTTAGCACCTTTTTTACCGATAGCGTTGGATTTTTCATCGCCCAGGACCAACTTTACCCCCGGTTTGGCCAAATCAGCCAATGCGGTAATCTGTGCCGGATTTCCTTTGGGTACGGCTATGGCAGGAACATGATACACTACTTCATCATACTTTTCTGCGAAGCCTTTTTGCTGAGCTATTTCCATATCATTAAGTGAGCCGCCCACAAAGACATCCCCGGTTTTATTAATCTCCATCTGGCCCAGTAACTGAGCACTGCCAGCATAGTTATAATTGATTTTGGCCCCATACTTCTGTTCAAAAGCCTGTCCTATTTCATCCATGGCTTTACTTAAACCCGCCCCGCTGTAAACCATTAAGCTCTGGCCTTCATATTTTAATTCTTGCTGCTGTTCAGTATCAGGTTTGGAAACATCAGCATCGTTATCAGGTGTCTTATTGCAGCCAGTCAAGCTGAAAGCAGCTACTAAAAGAACCACCATAAATAATATAGTCCACATTCTAAATTTTTTCATCAGCCTCTTCCTTTCCATAAAAAACAATTAATTCTGCCTAACTAAAAAGCTGCCGGGTAATACAAAATATTTTTCCCTGCCTGCCCTTAAATTAGCAGGCTTTATCATGGCTTACGGTTATTTCAGGAGGAGTTTAAATAAATATTACCTGAAGTAAAACCCGGGGTTAACTTCATAGCAATCACCTCTCTATAAAATATTTACCCATGTATCTGGTTAGCTAATCCCAAAACAATCAGGCTGTTACTCTTCTATTCCTTTTAAAACTTCATATAATCACACTAAAATAAGGATTTTGATATACATATTTTATCACAACCTTATTATTTTGTTTATTTATGTTTATTCATGTTGATTTTTGTCTCTTTATGTAAGGCCATTCAGTGTGTATAAAAACGATATTTTTGGTTATTTGGGTCCAAATGGTGCCGATACTGGCAGCGGTAGTCCGGCTGACAAAGCCCAGAGAGTATCGGTGCCAGTCTTTACAAGCTCACTATATTGTAGTAAATTTGTCATATAATTGTACTACAATATTGTTACTTTTATAGGAGAGTGAGTAATGTGCAAATACGACCTTCCGCAGCAATCCGCAAGAACTACAATGAAATTTCTGAACTCTGCA
>DAIMDR010000002.1:0-38308 GCA_036725705.1 Syntrophomonadaceae bacterium
TGAGGAGCTGCAGGCGACGAAGGATCTCTTTTAAAGGCCGTAATATTGGGATTAAGCCAATGAGATTCTTCGCTAGCGCTCAGAATGACATGTAAAAAAGGACTTTTTCAGCAGTCCTGAAATTCCATTGACTCTACTGCCTATATAAAAAATCCCGGTCAGGATCAAGTCAGAAATGGGCAGGTTCAAAAACTGATAAACCGGATATAAAAATCAATAATTGAAAGAAACTGGACAGGTATTTTACTGATGGTTTTATTGCAGTATTAAAGGTAAAATGGTACATTCTTTACAAAAGCTCTGTCAGGGGGATATATGAAAAAAAAGAAATCCTATTTTCCCAGGCCAGTTTTAAGAAGCCTGGTTAATGATATTCAAAAATTAATAAGCGATCATGACGGCAGATTATTTATTTTGGAAATATTGGAAGAAATACCTCATGATTTGCGGCCGTTATTGGTGGAAAACTTATCATCTTTTTATGAGCCTGCCATGGCTGACTTCTTTTATTTATTAAAAGCTGAGTATGGTCAGGAAATGGAACCAGTTTGCAATCGGGCTCTGGAAAAATATAGCCTGTCGGGAATTCCTGTAAATCCGGTACAGTTTTTTAAGGGTACATTTTATAAGGCTTATGTTACTCCCAGTCGTCATACCAGCCGTATTGCACTTGATGTTGCCTGGCATACTGAAAGCCGGGGGCTGCATGTTGAGTGTTTTTATTTAGCTTACAATAGTGATGGCATATATAATTTTTTATTAGTTGAAGATATGCCGGTCAGGCAATATGAGCGTGACCGCGAGGACCTGGCCGAGATGATTCCAGTTAGCTATGATGAGGTCTGTTATTTGATTTCACAGGCTTATAAATTAAATATTCGCAATATGACCCGCCCGGCTCTGGGCAAATTTCTTTATCAAAAATATTTGGGCTGCGAAAATGCTTTGAATCCATGGCAGGAGCGGGATTTATTCAATCGTTTATCCCCCCGCCTGGGTCCCCGTCAGTTGGTTAATGCTTTTTTCAAAGCCTGGCGCGAAAAAGATTGGAATTTTATCAGTTATATAACTTCTGATCAACTCCTGGCTCAATTAATGCCCTTATTTTCTGTTCCGATACAATTGATTGAGGGCCAGGTGACAGAGGTCTATGCTTCACGAAACGATGCCCGGGTTTATACTCAAACGGTATCACTTCAGGAACACGAATGTTATAAAGAGGAATTTGTTTTTAATTTATCCCGTAAAAGTGGTCATGGTTGGGAAATATCCCAATGGGAAAGGCTGTCACGGGAAAATATAAATGTCCTGTCAGAAATAAACCCTTTAAATACGAAAGTGTTTTGCCGGGTATATGAAATTATTGATTTGGATGATTTGTTTGAAATCCTGGAAAGAATCGATAATATGCGCCAGGTTGAAGAGTTACCCTATGGAATACATATGCGGGTAACTTATGAAGAAGATGATTTTAATCAGGGGGTTTCGATGTTAACCGGAGTTATTGCCGATCTGATAGTAAACGGTGAAGAGTTGGTTATCGTAACCAGTGATTTTCCCACTTTGATGGACTTTCATCATTTGCTGATGAGTGACGCGGAAGTATCAGTATCCTCCCGGGGTGAATATGAAGTTAATATGTTAACGGTATATAGCTATTTAAGCGGTCAGTATCTTTACTTTGAGGATGTTATTGCTGCCGAAGAAGATGATCTTATGCCCGAGGATGGCATGCGATTTATTACCATCCGCTATTTGATCAGAGGTCGGGAACAGGTAATTGACAGGATTAATCAGCTAAAGAATATGCAATTTAGTATTAATGACAATTATCAGGTTTTTTATCAAATTGATAAAACCGCCAATCCGCAGGGGTTTATGGCTGAATATCTATTAGGTTCCTGTTGGGTTGAAGTTTCTGCTTTTGGAGAAACTGATCTGGCTAAAGCGCGGGAGATTTTTGAGACCGGACTGTATAATTGTTTGGAATACGACGGTATGGAAGTTCGTGAAGGCGGTCTTTTCGACATTCTGACTCCGGAATTAAAAAAAGAGCAACCTGCATTGGAGTCTTTATTAAAAGAATTCTATTTAAACAAATGGTATTATTCCCATCTGACCAGTTTAAGTGGAATGAGCCCTTCGGAAGCATCACAAACTGAAGAAGGTACAAGGTTATTGTGGACCATGTTTAAACAAATCAAACAAAAAGAAAATATGGCAGGCAATCGCAACCGGCAATTTCGGATTCATTTAAAGGAATATGTAAAAACCGTAGAGCAAAAAAAGCGTCGAAAATAGTATAATAACATCTTGACATCAATGTAATCCATAAAATATACTTGATAGATAAACCAATAAAACGGTTATGAAGGGAAGCAACAGGAAAATCACTGGATTACAGAGAGCCGGTGGAGCTGGAAACCGGTATCCATATTTTATCTGGACATCCTCCCGGAGCCATGATCCGAACGGTGATTTGCTTAGTAGGTGATTCGGACGGAAAAGTCCGTTATCAAGCGAGCATAATTGCTTTTAATGCTGCAAGAGGTCACAGATATTTAACTGTGACAAGCAGGGTGGTACCGCGGGAATTACCTCTCGTCCCTGAACGGACGAGGGGTATTTTTGTATTTTTTTATTTTATTTATTATTTATATAGGAGGAAGACATGAAAAGCAGTGAGGTAAAAATGGGGCTGGAAAAAGCACCCCACCGGTCTCTCTTTAAGGCGCTGGGTTTAACCGATGAAGAAATCAGTCGTCCTTTAATTGGAATAGTTAATTCACATAATGATATTGTTCCCGGACATATTAATCTGGATAAAATCGGAGAAGCAGTTAAAGCCGGAGTTCGTGTAGCAGGTGGTACCCCGGTAGAGTTTCAGACGATTGCCGTTTGTGATGGCATTGCCATGAACCATGTGGGTATGAAGTATTCTCTGGCCAGTCGGGAACTGATTACTGATACAGTTGAGATTATGGCCACTGCTCACGCTTTTGATGCGCTGGTATTTATTCCTAATTGTGATAAAGTAGTTCCGGGTATGTTGATGGCCGCTGCCCGTATTAACCGCCCGGCAATTTTTATCAGTGGCGGACCTATGCTGGCTGGTGTGGTAGCAGGTAAACCGGTTAGTCTTACCCAGGTTTTTGAAGGGGTGGGAGCTGCTTCAGCCGGAAGGATATCAATGGATGAATTGAATGATTTGGAAGAAAACGCCTGCCCTACCTGCGGTTCCTGCTCAGGAATGTTTACGGCTAATTCGATGAATTGTCTTACCGAAGCGTTGGGTATGGCCTTGCCTGGTAACGGTACTATTCCGGCAGTTTATTCCCAACGAATTCGTTTGGCCAAACAGGCCGGTATGCAAGTAATGGAATTATTAAAACAGGATATCAAACCCCTGGATATTATGACTTTACAGGCTTTTGAAAATGCTATTCGTCTTGATATGGCCATTGGTTGTTCTACCAATTCGGTATTGCATTTGCTGGCTATTGCTAATGAAGCGGGTGTAAAGATAGATTTAAACCGGTTTAATGACTTCAATGCTTCTACACCGTATCTGTGTAAACTAAGCCCTGCCGGTGGACATCATATCGAAGATCTTTATCGTGCCGGCGGAATACAGGCTTTATTTAATGAATTAAACAAGGATGGTCTTATTAATCGTGAATGTATTACTGTAACTGGAAAAACCGCAGTTGAAAATTCAGCCCATACTCCGATTAGAGATAATAATGTTATTAGGCCATTAACCAATCCTCATAGCTTGAGTGGTGGTCTGGCGATATTATTTGGCAACCTGGCTCCTGAGGGAGCAGTGGTTAAAAAAGGTGCGGTTGCTGAAGAAATGATGCAGCATCGGGGACCGGCAAGGGTATTTAACTCTGAAGAAGAGACTGTAGACGCTATTCTAAATGACAGGATCAGAGCCGGCGATGTAATTGTCATACGCTATGAAGGGCCCCGGGGAGGTCCGGGGATGAGGGAAATGCTTACTCCCACCTCAGCTATTGCCGGTCGGGGTTTGGATAAGGAAGTAGCACTTATTACTGATGGGAGATTTTCCGGTGCTACCCGGGGAGCTTCCATAGGTCATGTATCACCGGAAGCAGCAGCAGGAGGCCTGATTGGTCTGGTTGAGGAGGGGGATATTATCAGCATTGACATACCAGGTCTAAGTCTGGAACTATTGGTAGATGATGCGGTTATTGAAGAGCGCAGGAGATTATGGATAGCGCCCGAACCGCGAATTACCTCAGGATATATGAAGCGTTATGCCCGGATGGTGCAGTCAGCCAGCAGCGGAGCAGTATTCCGTTAAACAAATTAGCTGGTTATGCGGCGGGCAGACAGCCCGCCTTTATTGTATAAACCGGTATACCTGGAGTCCAGGGGACTTATTATATAAAATTTTGGAGGTGAAAATATGAAAATGAGAGGTGCAGAAATCCTGCTGGATTGTCTGAAAAAAGAAGGAGTAGATACAATATTTGGTTATCCTGGCGGTTCAGTACTTCCCATCTATGATGCCTTATTTAATTCTGATATTCGTCATATTTTAACCAGACATGAGCAGGGGGCGGTACATGCAGCGGATGCTTATGCCCGAGTTACGGGTAAGGCAGGTGTATGTCTGGCTACCTCCGGGCCGGGAGCAACCAATCTGGTAACTGGTATTGCTACCGCCTATATGGACTCAATTCCCATGGTCTGTCTGACTGGACAGGTCAGCAGCGCTTTAATTGGTCGGGATGCTTTTCAGGAAGCAGATATTACCGGTATTACCCTGCCAATTACCAAACATAACTATATTGTGGAAAGTACCGAGGAACTGGCTCAAATAATAAAGGAAGCGTTTTATATTGCCCGAACCAATCGACCGGGGCCGGTAGTAGTTGACTTGCCTAAAGATATCATGGAAAAAGTTATAGATTATCAGCCGGTTCGTGATGAAATTAATATACGCGGATATAGAGTTATGCGCGGCTTTAATTCCGGTCAGGTGATGGCTGCTGCAGAATTAATTAATAAAGCTGAGCGTCCGGTAATTTATGCCGGTGGTGGGGTAATCTCCTCCAACGCTTCTGCTGAACTGCTGCAATTGGCAGAAACCGGGAAAATCCCGGTTACTACTACTTTGATGGGATTGGGAGGTTTTCCTTCCACTCATTATCTGTCGTTAGGAATGCTGGGTATGCATGGAACCCGCTATGCCAATTATGCTATTGGTGAAAGTGATGTACTTATTGCTATCGGGGTCAGGTTTGATGACCGGGTTACCGGAAAAATTGATACTTTTGCTCCTCATGCCCGTGTTATTCATATTGATATTGATGCAGCCGAGATTGGCAAGAATGTAAATGTACATATACCAATTGTTGGTGATGTAAAAGAAATTCTGCAGGCCATCAATAAAAAGTTGCAACCGCAGCCTGAGTATGGGGAATGGCATCAGACTATTGACCGCTGGAAAGATGAATATCCTTTGCGCTATGGTTTTTCCATGGAAGGACGCATTATGCCTCAACATGTTATTGAGAAGATTTATGAATTAACCGATGGAGAAGCCATCATCACTACGGAAGTTGGCCAACATCAGATGTGGACTGCTCAGTTCTGCAAATTTAAACATCCGCGTACTTTTGTTACCTCGGGGGGACTGGGAACCATGGGATTTGGTTTTCCGGCAGCAATTGGGGCTAAAATAGCCGTACCGGACAGACCGGTTATTGATATTGCCGGTGATGGAAGTATTCAGATGAATATTCAGGAGCTGGGGACGGCTGTGCAATATAAATTACCCGTCATCATATGTATTTTAAATAATCAATTTCTGGGTATGGTCAGACAATGGCAAAGTTTATTCTACGAAGGACGCTATTCATATACGGATATCAGTCACCAGCCTGACTTTGTTAAAGTTGCTGAAGCCTATGGAGCAATAGGCATAAGGGTAACTGAAACGAAGGATGTTGAACCGGCTTTAAAGCGGGCGCTGGAATCTACTGATTGCCCGGTAGTAATTGATTTCTGGGTGGAAAGGGAAGCAGATGTTTTCCCCATGGTACCGCCAGGCGGCTCACTTTCGAATATGTTGGGGGGTGACTGATTTATGAAACATACTTTATCAGTTACCGTTGAAAATCGTCCGGGAGTTTTGACGCGGGTAGCTACCTTGTTCCGGCGGCGCGGATACAATATTGAAAGTCTTACCGTGGGTGCTACTGAAAACCCCTCCATCTCCCGTATGACTATTGTAGTTGAAGGGGATGACCGGATAATTGAGCAGGTCAGTAAACAGCTTTACAAGCTGGTCGATGTTATCAAGATAGTTGACATGACCGAAGAGCGGTTTGTGGAAAGAGAACTGGTCCTGATTAAAGTAAAGGCTGACAATAATGTGAGAGCTGAAATTGTACAAATTGTAGATATATTCCGGGCCCGTATTGTAGATATTGGCCGCAATACGCTTATTATAGAGGCAACCGGTGACTCAAAAAAAATCGATGCAATTGAAGATTCACTAAAACCGTTTGGCATTATTGAACTGGTAAGAACGGGAAAAGTAGCCATGGTTCGCGGAGGCAGACCGTAACCTTGCAAATGCTGATTACCGTAAACATAAGCTTATAATTATTTAAGGAGGAAATTAAAATGGCAAAAATGTATTATGATGCGGATGCTAACCTGGAGCTTTTAAAGGGTAAAACTGTAGCTGTAATGGGGTTTGGCTCCCAGGGGCATGCCCAGGCTCAGAATCTGCATGAAAGTGGAGTGAAAGTAGTAGTAGGTTTGAGAAAGCCCTTTGATGAAGCCAGTCAAAAGGAATGGGATGCAGTTATTGCTGCTGGAATTACTCCCATGACAGTTGCGGAAGCCGCCCAGGCAGCCGATGTAATTCAGGTGCTTCTCCCCGATGAAGTGCAGGCCCGCGTATATCGTGAAGAAATTCAGCCCTATTTGCAGGAAGGCAATGCCCTGGGATTTTCACATGGTTTTAATATTCATTTTGGACAGATCGTACCTCCGGCTAATATTGATGTATTTATGATTGCTCCGAAGAGCCCGGGTCATCTGGTTCGCCGCATGTACCAAAAAGGCGCCGGAGTTCCAGGCCTGGTAGCCATTCAACAGGATTTTAGCGGAAAAGCCAAGGATATGGCTCTGGCGTATGCCTGTGGTATCGGCTGTACCCGTGCAGGAGTTATAGAAACCAGTTTCCAGGAAGAAACCGAAACCGATTTATTTGGTGAACAATGTGTACTTTGCGGTGGGGTAACCGAGCTGGTAAAAGCCGGTTTTGAAACCCTGGTAGATGCCGGTTATCAACCGGAAATAGCTTATTTTGAATGCATGCATGAACTAAAGCTTATAGTTGACCTGATGTATGAGGGTGGTATGAGTTATATGCGTTATTCCATAAGCGATACAGCTGAATATGGAGACTATGTAATGGGACCCAGAGTTATAGGTGAAGAAGCCCGTTACGCCATGTTCGAAGCTCTGAAAGACATTCAGGAAGGCCGTTTTGCTAAAGACTGGCTGATGGAAAACGCAGTAGGTCGTCCGCAGTTTAATGCGCTGCGTCGTCAGAACCGCGAACATTTAATCGAAGAAGTTGGGGCAGATTTACGATCCATGATGCCCTGGCTGAAGGAGTCCAAATAGGCCTGACCTGAGAAGGTTAAACTGATTATTGGAGGTTATAGTGGTGGACAACCGAATTTATTTATTTGATACTACTCTGCGGGATGGAGAGCAATCGCCGGGTGTCAGTCTTAATGCTGACGAAAAACTGGAAATTGCTCAACAACTGGCCCGTCTGGGAGTAGATATAATCGAAGCCGGTTTTCCCATTGCCTCACCAGGTGATTTTGCCGCGGTGAAAAGGATAGCTGAACAAGTAAGGGGGCCGGTTATTGCCGGATTATGTCGGGCAGTGCGCACCGATATTGATAGAACCTGGGAAGCTTTGAAAGATGCCGAGTCTCCGCGGATACATACCTTTCTGGCTACCTCTGATATTCATTTAAAGCATAAGTTGCAAAAAACTCGTGAAGAGGCTCTGCAACAGGCTGTAGACGCCGTAAAACATGCAAAAAAGTACTGCAGTAATGTTGAATTTTCAGCCGAGGATGCTTTTCGCAGTGATATGGATTATCTGGTGCAAGTAGTAGAGAAGGTTATTGATGCGGGTGCAACGGTAGTAAATCTTCCCGATACGGTCGGCTATGCCATACCCGAAGAATATGGCGAATTTATTAAAACTATTGTCACCCGCGTACCTAATATTGATCGGGCGGTCATCGGAGTTCATTGTCATGATGACCTGGGTTTGGCGGTAGCCAATTCCCTGGCCGGTGTAGCTAACGGAGCCAGGCAGGTGGAGTGTGCCGTAAACGGTATTGGTGAAAGAGCCGGCAATGCTGCCCTGGAAGAAATTATTATGGCTTTGTATACCCGGAATAGTTTTTTTAATAAGCAAATTAAGGTGGATTACTCAGAAATATATCGTACCAGCAGACTGGTCAGCAGCCTGACCGGAATGCAGGTGCAGTCCAATAAAGCCATCGTGGGCAAGAATGCCTTTATTCATGAGTCTGGTATTCATCAGGATGGAGTATTAAAGGAACGCTCCACTTATGAAATAATGAGTCCGGAACTGATTGGGATTTATCGCAGCAATCTGGTGCTGGGTAAACATTCAGGCCGCCATGCTTTTAAAGAACAGCTGGCTCAGTTGGGTTATAGTCTTTCTGATGAAGAGCTGGCCAAAGCTTTTATAAGTTTTAAAGAAATTGCTGACAAGAAAAAGGAAATTACCAACGACGATCTGGAAGCGCTGGTAAAAGATCAGGTTATGGGAATTCCGGAGCGGTTTACGCTGACTTATCTGCACATTTCCAGTGGAACCAGTATAGTGCCTACTGCAACCGTAAAACTTACTATTGATGATATGAGTTTTGAAGCGGCAGCTACCGGTGATGGCCCAGTGGATGCCGCCTGCCATGCAGTTGATAAAATTACTGATATTTACGGCAAAATGCATGAATACAAATTGCATGCCGTCAGCAGCGGTAAAGATGCTCTGGGCGAGGTAATTTCCCGAATTGAAATTAACGGCAAGCTGTATAATGGCCGTGGGTTAAGCACTGATATCATTGAAGCCAGTGTAAAATCATATATAAATGCTATTAACAAATATTATTTTGAACAGAAAAATCATACTGACAATTAACAAGTTAACCGGGAGAGGAGTTAAACAAACATGGGAATGACTATAAGTCAAAAGATACTGGCTTATCATGCCGGAAAAAAACATGTTGAAGCTGGTGAACTGGTCAATTGCCGGGTGGATGTAGTCCTGGGGAATGACATAACTTCACCGGTGGCTATAGAAGAATTTGCCAGACTGGGTACCGGGGAGGTTTTTGACCGGGACAGAATCGTACTGGTACCGGATCATTTTGCTCCCAATAAAGATATTAAATCAGCTGAACAAGCTAAAGTAGTACGCAGCTTTGCCCGCCAGTACGGGATTAAAAACTATTTTGAAGTTGGACAGATGGGAATAGAACACTGCCTGTTACCGGAACAGGGTCTGGCCTTGCCGGGGGACCTTATTATTGGGGCCGATTCTCATACCTGTACTTATGGTGCCCTGGGTGCATTTGCAACCGGGGTTGGATCTACTGATATGGCAGCCGCCATGGCTACCGGCGAAGCCTGGTTTAAAATTCCCGAAAGCCTGAAATTTATATACTATGGCCAGCTGCCTCGCTGGGTAGGCGGCAAAGATTTAATTTTGCATACTATCGGTGATATAGGAGTTGACGGCGCCCGTTATATGTCCATGGAATTTACCGGTGAAGTAATTCAGAATTTATCCATGGATAATCGTTTAACGATGGCTAATATGGCTATTGAAGCCGGAGGCAAGAATGGGATTATTGAGCCGGATGATATTACGCTGGCTTATGTCAAAGAGCGGGCTCAAAGATCCTATAATTTATATAAATCAGACCCGGATGCAGTATATGCAGAAATTAGGGAATATGATGTTTCCAAAATGGAACCGGTGGTAGCATTTCCGCATCTTCCTGAAAATACCCGCCCGGTAAGTGAAGCGGCTGGAGTAAACATTGATCAGGTGGTTATTGGCTCCTGTACCAACGGGCGTGTTGAGGATTTGGAAATAGCCGCTTCTTTATTAAAAGGTAAAAAAGTACATCCGGAAATCAGAGTCATTATTTTCCCGGGTACTCAGCAGATTTATCTGGAAGCTATGCGTAGAGGCTATGTCGAAGCCTTTATTGAGGCGGGTGCAGCCGTCAGCACTCCTACCTGTGGGCCATGTCTGGGCGGGCATATGGGTATTTTAGCCAAAGGGGAAAGAGCTTTGGCAACTACCAATAGAAACTTCGTTGGCCGCATGGGGCATCCTGAGAGTGAAGTTTATCTTTCCAGCCCGGCCGTGGCAGCAGCCAGTGCCATAACCGGAAAGATTACCCCGCCATGGGAAATTGCATAACCATGCGGGAATAAACTTTAGACTGGAATAGAGAGGAGAGCTTATTATGAAATTTACCGGACAGGTATATAAGTTCGGAGCTGATATTGATACTGATGCCATTATCCCGGCTCGTTATTTAAATACAACCGACCCGGCTGAATTGGCCCAACATTGTATGGAAGATGCTGACCCCACTTTCCCTGCCAGGGTCAAGACCGGGGATATTATAGTAGCTGATAAGAATTTTGGCTGTGGCAGTTCACGCGAACATGCTCCCATTGCTATCAAGGGTGCCGGTGTAGCCTGTGTTATTGCTACATCTTTTGCCCGTATCTTTTATCGGAACAGTATTAATATTGGCCTGCCCATTCTGGAATGTGATCAGGCATATCAGGCCATCAATGAAGGAGATCAGGTTGAAGTAGACCTTGAATCCGGCCAGATAACCAGCCTGATAACCGGCGATACCTGGCAGGCAGTTCCCTTTCCGGGATTTATGCAGGAGATTATGGCTCAGGGCGGCTTAATTAATTATGTCCGCCATAAAACCGATAAATAAACATTTTGATTATGAAAGGGTGTAAGAGATGTATCGTATAGCAGTTCTGCCCGGTGACGGCATTGGAGTAGAAATTGTACCGGAAGCAATAAAAGCCCTGCAGGCGGTGGGAGAAAGATCAGGCCTGGAATTTACTTTTACTGAAGCATTAATTGGCGGGGCTGCCTACGATGCAACCGGTCATCCTCTGCCCCAGGAAACCCTGGATTTGTGTCGACAATCTGATGCAATTCTGCTGGGAGCTATTGGCGGTCCTAAATGGGATAACCTTCCGGTCCATCTGCGTCCCGAGGTAGGAAGTTTGTTGCCGCTGCGTAAGGAACTGGCCTTATTTGCCAACCTGCGGCCGGTTATGTTGTTCCCGAATTTGTTGCATGCTTCTACTCTGAAACAAGAGGTTTTGGAAGGAGTAGACATACTGGTAGTAAGAGAGCTTACCGGCGGTTTGTATTTCGGGGAAAAGAGCCGGGAAAAAATGGCTGATGGCGGTGAAAAAGCCACTGATATTTTATCCTACACCACGCACGAAATTGAGCGAATTGTTCGTTTAGCTTATGATGCCGCCCGTAAACGCAAAAAACAGCTATGCTCGGTAGATAAAGCCAATGTAATTGAGACTTCGCGTCTGTGGAGAGAAACCGTCACGAAGATTGCGGCTGATTATCCTGAGGTTGAAACTACACATATGTATGTTGATAACTGCTCCATGCAGTTGATACGCAATCCACGGCAGTTTGATGTAATCGTAACTGAAAATATGTTTGGAGATATACTGACTGATGAAGCCTCAATGTTATCCGGGTCTATAGGTATGCTGGCCAGTGCCTCGATCGGTGGGGAGGTTGGGTTATACGAACCTTCCCATGGCAGTGCACCTGATATAGCCGGTCAGAATAAGGCTAACCCCCTGGCAACTATTTTGTCAGCTGCTCTGATGCTGCGGTATTCTTTTGATCGGGAGCAGGAGGCTCAGATGATAGAAAAAGCAGTTCAGATGTTTTTGGATGAAGGATATCGTACTCCTGATCTGGCGGAAGCAGGAACCAGGGTTTTGGGTACAGCTGAAACCGGTGATGTAGTAGCCCGTAATATTACCCGGCTGTAAAGATAGATATATACAGCAAATGCTTAAGGGGGAGTAAGTCATTGGGAATAAAAAATTCGATGTAATCGTTTATGATACCACTCTAAGGGATGGTGCCCAGGGGGAGGGAATATCCTTTTCCCTGGATGATAAACTGAAAATTGCCCGGAAGCTTGATTACCTCGGTATTCCATATATTGAGGGAGGATGGCCGGGCAGCAATCCCAAAGATATGGAGTTTTTTAAAACCATTCAGGCTATGGAGTTAAAGCATAGCCGGGTGGCTGCATTTGGTTCAACGCGTAAGCCGGGAACTAATGTCAGACAGGATAGTAATCTTCAGGCCATATTGGAGTCCGGAGTAAAGATTGCTACTATTGTAGGTAAAAGTTGGGATTTCCATGTTCTCAGAGCCCTGGAAACCAGCCTCGAAGAAAATCTTAACATGGTCAGGGAGACCATAGCCTTTCTAAAAGACAAAGGGTTGGAAGTTTTCTTTGATGCCGAACATTTTTTTGATGGATATAAGCAGAACCCGGATTATGCTGTTCAGGTTTTACAGGTTGCTGCCCAGGCAGGTGCTGATGCTCTGGTATTATGTGATACCAACGGTGGAAGCATGTCCTGGGAATTAGCTGAGATAATTACACCGCTGGCTGAAGAGTTTACCATACCTTTAGGTATTCATGTTCATAATGATGCCGGCTGTGCGGTGGGTAATTCACTGATAGCTGTTCAAAGTGGATGTAAACAGGTTCAGGGTACTATTAATGGCTATGGCGAAAGATGCGGGAATGCTGATTTATGCTCCATTATTCCCAATCTGGCTTTAAAGATGAAACGGAGTGTACTGCCGGAAGGCAACTTGAAACTTCTCAGCGAAGTGTCCCACTATGTAGCAGAAATATCCAATATGCCGCATCATAACAGCCAACCTTTTGTTGGTTATGGCGCTTTCGCTCACAAGGGCGGAATTCATGTCAGCGCCTTGTTGAAAGATTCGCTTACTTATGAACATATTAATCCGGAAGAAGTAGGCAATCACAGAAGGGTATTGGTATCAGAATTATCGGGGTTGTCCAATTTGCTCTATAAAGCCAGGGAATTAAAGCTGGATGTAAACAGTTATGATGATCAGACCCGCAAGGTAATCAAACAAATAAAGGAAATGGAGAATCAGGGCTTTCAGTTTGAAGGTGCTGATGCTTCGCTGGAGTTGTTCCTGCGCAAAGCTTTTGGACAGTTTGAGGATTATTTTCAATTAAAAAATTTGAAGATTATTATGGAAAAGGATGAAACCCGGAACATTGTGGCAGAGGCCATGGTAAAGGTAAGTGTTGGTGATGAGATTTTTCATACGGCTGCTGAAGGTGACGGACCGGTTAATGCTCTGGATAATTCGTTGCGTAAAGCTTTGCGGGAAGTATATCCGGAAATTGACGAAATGCATCTGGCCGACTATAAAGTTCGGGTACTGAACGAAAAAGCAGGTACAGCCGCAAAAGTAAGAGTTTTAATCGAGAGTGCTGACCAAAGCGAGAAATGGAGTACGGTAGGGGTTTCGGAGAATATTATTGAAGCCTCCTGGCAGGCAATTGTGGACAGCATAAATTATATGCTGATGAAACGAAATATGAATTCATAGCGGAAGAAGCAGATGAGCCGGTTGGGATGCATAAATATTTCGTCACCAGTCTCCGCATGGGCATTACCATCTGCTTGTCTCGCAGCTTCAGGGGAACGCTCCGATTCCGCATCCATGCGGTGCGTCACTCTCGCCCCGTCCGTGGGGCTCGCCCCCTTCCGCTGCTTCGCCTTCTCAGGGTAATGCAACCATGCTGCGCCAACGGTTCCGTAATATTCATGCATCCCAACAAATTTGTTTAAGGCGTTATCCAAAACATAGCGGAAGAAGCAGGTGAGCCGGTTGGTCTGCATAAATATTTCGTCACCAGTCTCCGCATGATCACCAAATTTCAACTTATTATCAACTTTAAATCCACCTTCGGTCGGTATTGTATACGGCAGGAGGTGGATTTTGTGTTTGTGAAAATTGATACTATTCGTGATGAAGTGATTGGGCTAAGACCAATTTACTGTGAGCATGGAGATATTACTGAACTATATACAAATAAAGGTGAAGTCAGGCTGGACCGGCGCAGTATAAGGTCAGTAAGGAAAGCTTTTTTACGCAGTTACGCTATTGATTTAGCTGCTCAGGTGGAAATGGTTAAAATCTGGACAGGCAGGGCCGGTGCCGTCCCGTTTTATATTAATAATCACAGGGTGTTTGTAGCTTTGAAAATGCGAAAAGCTATAAGTTCCAATGATGTAAGTTATGGTTATCTGGATGTAAACTACATTGAAGATGTGATTGGTGAATCTGAAAGCTTAATGCTCAAATTGATCGATGGTACCTGTCTGCCATTATGCTGTACTTATAATACCGCAGCCCGGACACTTTTTCTGGGCCAACAATTGCTGGCCAGACTGGAAGATGAAAATGATAACAACGATGAGGCAATAATACAGGCTGCTTTTAAGATTGTAATATCCCGTTTCAGGAAATTGGAGGACTTGCTATTAAAAATAGAATTGCTCAATAAGGATTAAAGTCTTAGGCCCCCAAAATGTCATAAAAGCTCAGTTTTTATATGTTGACATATTTTTTGGTGTTATTTAAACTGAGAAAGTTGGTCAGGGAAAAAGATACTGATGAATATTGGGGAAGGATGCAAAGGGAATGCTTACTTGGCACCAGGGCAATAATTGCTATCGGGCGATATTGGCACAACTTAACTACCTGGATAGCGTTTATGGCAATAAGGCGGGTCTAAAAGATTTATATGCGGAATTAAGCGAATTGGCTTTTTATATTATGGAGCAGGATCGCCCTCGAATATCTCAGGGAGTAGATCAATTAAAAGCTACTGTAGGTGAACTTAAAGCTATGGAAAACCGAGAATCGAACATTGATATTATTGCACTATTTACAGAATTACAGACCCATTTGACCTATTTGAAAATTGAATACGGAGCCTGATTCCACAAAAGGGCAAAAATGGTTGCCATTATAGAACATATGTTCTATAATTAACTCACCCCATTAAAACGGAGGTGAGGTAAATGTGGGTCAGGGAAATTCACCGGGTTAAAGTAGAAGGCGGATTGATGGATGGGACCGATGTAAAGTTTTCCAGCGGGTTTAATTGCATTATTGGTGCACGGGGTACAGGTAAAAGTACTTTACTGAAACTGATCTGTTTTGCCCTGGGAAATTTACCGGCAGAGGAAAAGGCGGCCCGGCAATTCCGAAAAGAAATTGATCAGGTATTGGGGAATGGTCGTGTAAGTGTCTGGTTCACTAACCAGCTTGATAATCAACGTATTTTACAGAGAACTCCGGGAAGATACCCGCGACTGTATGATCCGGAGGGGAATATTATACGGGAAGGCTGCGAGCTGCAATTTCATTTTGAAGCTTATCACCAGGGGGAACTGGAAAACCTTCTTGATAAAGGCCCTTCGGCTCTGCTCGATATGCTGGACAAAACAATAGCCGATCCCGATTCTTTACTGTTTCAGGCAGGCGATAATTTGAATCGTCGTAAACAAATTCAAAAAGCTTATGAAGCTGCAGCGGAACAGTTGAATTATTGGCAGGCTAAAATGGAACAGCAAAGCCTGTTGCAGAAAGAATTGGATTGCCTGGATTTGCAGGAACCGGAACGCCAATTGGCAGCTATCGAAAAGGAAAAAGGCCTGCTGGATTTCTGGGAAAAGTTTTTAATTAGCCGGCTGCGTTCATTAAAGAATTTATTGGATGGTGATTATCCCGCCTGTCAGCTACATACTGGAGAATTCATTAACCCGGATTTGATTCAGCAGCTGGAAGAAACGGTTAATAATTGCCTGGAAGTTCGTCATGGGCAAATACAGGAAGTTATCAAGGTATTGGAAAAAGGATTGGATTTAATAAATTCTTTGCGCAGGTTGTTGGATGAACGACATCAAATTTGCGAAGCGGAAATCAGGCATACATTACAGCAGCAGGGTTTTCAGCAGGCCGAAGAAGCGCGTCGCCAGCGGATTTTATTATTGGAGCAACTGGGAGAATTACTGGGCTGTGAGGAGGAATTCAACCGGTTTCGTCAACAACTCGACAAAATCTCCGAACAGAAACAACAATTATTATATGAAAGCAATCAATTATGGAGTCAGATTGTCAGCCGGCGTCAGCAGTCAATTGACCATATTAATTATGAATTGGCCGGCAATCCCTATCTTAAATACCGGCCTGCTTCCGGACGGGAAGAATATCGAAACTTTTTATTTACTTTATTACAGGGGAAATTTAGCCGCAAACTGATTGACGGATTAATACGCCGCTTTTCTCCGCAGCAATTAATAAAACTGGTAGCCGGAACCGACGAGGAATTGCTGACCCAACAAGCCGGCTGCACTTCACAGGAAGCCCGGCAGTTATTGTGGTTGTTAGGCACCCAACCACATTTTGGGGCGGTTACTGAATGTGAACTGCAAGACCAGGTCCATCTGTATTATCAACCTGATCATGAATCAACACCCATTAACAGCTTTAACCTTTCACGGGGAATGCAATGCTCCCTGCTATTGCCGGTTATCCTGTTGAGCAGAAAGCCGATGTTACTGGGAGACCAGTTTGAAGATAATCTTGATAATGCCTGTATTTATGAATTGATTATTCCCCGCATTCAAAATATAAAACTCCATCGCCAGTTTATTCTGGTTACGCACAACCCCAATATTGTCGTGGCTGGGGGTGCCGACAGGGTTATTGTTACTCAATCTAATGGAAACCAGGCGGGGATAAAAACGCAGGGGAAATTAAATGATGAACATATTAAGGGAGAAATAATTGCTTTGCTGGAGGGAGGAAGGGAAGCATTCCACCAACGTATAGAGTATTTGGGGGTGGGGTAATGGCTGATTATCATTACCTTCCCTCAGCGGCTGAAATTCTCCAGGTTACTTTATCAGGTATATCGCGAAATAATGACTATAATGAGCAAAGAATACAGTGTTTAATACAACAGGTAATTGATGACCCCAGTGAGAGCTGGTTATTAAAACAACGAATAAAAAGAAATGATATTAAAGAACAGCAATTACCGGCAGATATTTACCATCGTTTTAAAAACCGGATGGGGATAGAGCCTGGAAGAGTTATAGCAGAACCCGGGCTTGATTACTCCTGTGGCCTGCCACAGGTAGATTTGCAGAGGGCCTGTGTGATTAAAGACGGCCGGCAAGTAAATTTAACTGCAGTAGAGACCAGATTATTATCCTGTCTGGCCGTCAGTATTGGTAAAGTAGTCGGTCTGGAACAGTTATCCCGGGTAATCAATGAAGATTATACCGGGGCTGTATGGACTGACCCCAAGTATCATATTCGAAATCTGCGCAATAAATTAGGCGATAATCTTAAACCTGCCCGTATTATATGTTCCCGACGGGGATTGGGATATATGCTGAATGACAACATGCGCAGCAGAGTACTTTTACAGGTTGACAAATAATGGTATGCGATTTTAACCAATAGAAAAGTGCTGACCTGTATATAATATAGTGGTATATTATTCTAAACAGGCTTTATGCACTTTAGGAGGTTTTCGTAATGAAGGCAATGATCATGGCAGCAGGTGTAGGGTCCCGACTGATGCCATTGACGATGGACATCCCCAAACCGATGATTCCGATGGCCAACCGACCATTAATGGAAATTATAGTTGAGTTGTTGTCAAACCATGAATTTAATAATATAATTTCCAATCTGCATTATCAGGCCGATTATATCAGCAGTTACTTTGGCGAGGGCAAATTGCCCGGTGTTTCAATGCTTTATTCCCAGGAAGAAGAGCTTATGGGAACGGCCGGGGGAGTGAAAAACTGCGAATGGTTTCTGGATGAGACTTTTGTTATTATGAGTGGCGATGCCCTTACTGATGTGGATTTAGGAAGACTTTTGCAGGAACATCGACGGAAAGGCGCCCTGGCAACCATTGCAGTTAAAGAAGTTGCCGATGTGCAGCATTTTGGAGTAGTAGTCAGCGATGAACAGGGTAGAATATTAAGGTTTCAGGAGAAACCGAGACCGGAAGAAGCCTTGAGTAATTTAGCCAATACCGGTATTTATATATTTGAACCGGAAATATTTAAATACATACCTTCACGACAATTTTATGATTTTGGCAAACAGGTATTTCCGCACCTGGTTAAAAACGGCGCACCGTTCTATGCAGTACCTATTTCTGATTACTGGTGCGATGTAGGTAATCTGGATACTTATCGGCAGTCCCATGCAGATATATTGGAACAAAAGGTCCGGGTGGGACTGAGAGGTGAAAAAAAAGAACTGGATACGGCGATGGTGCTTCAGGAGGCCAATACCCAAATTGATCCTCAGGCTCAACTCAGAGGAAAAGTAGTCCTGGGGGCTAATACCTGCATTGAAGCGGGAGCTATTCTTAACAATTGTGTGATTTGGGACAATACATACATTGGCAGAGGGGCTCATATCACCGATGCAGTCATCGGATCTGGCTGTCACATTGGTCAAAATGTAAGCATAATGACCGGAACCGTAGTAGCCAGTCATTGCAATATAGGAGAGGCTATACAAATTGGCCCCAACAGAAAAGTATTTAACACCGCTGGCGGGGAATTGGAGCTGGAACAGGGATAACGGTTTAAACGGAGGGGTTTACCCTCCTTTTTTTATTCATTTATTTAACTCCGGCATTCATAGTATTTGGCGTTCAACTTATTTAGAACCATCCCAATCTGAGAAAATTGGGTCAATATAATCAGCTTTTATATTTGTGGCGCTGAGTACAGCGAAGCTTCCAATTAGACCGGCCATTATTAGAAGAGACGAAATCTCAAGTTAAAATATATGTCCTAAAGTCCTAAAGGTTTCGAATATTTATTATTAAAATATTTGACTGGATATAGCAGGAAAAAGGTCGAATCCTGCAGAAGTATTTAATAAATATTAAGAAATATCTGACATTGAATCGTAATAGATGTCGAAGAAAGGATGATAGAGATTGAGTAATCAGTTGTTAATGAGTAATATGAAAGCCAGTCATCGCCGGGTTTTGTTAGGTGCAATAGCGATAGCAGTTTTGGCATTTTCTGCAACAATTATTATGAATTTCGCCCATATTGGCTCATCTGATTTGAATCTGGGGAAAATTATTCAGGCAGCAGCTATTGTGACTGTAGCATTAACAGGTGTATGGGTTATTATCAAACGTTTTCCTGAAGCTGCCATAACCAAATATATAGTTCTGGTGGGTGTCACTTTTGCCATGTTTATGTTTAATGTAACTATGACCGGTGCTCCGGAGGTATTTGGAAATTACTATGCCTGTATAGCACTGAGCATTCTTTATTTTGATGTATCAGTCTCCGTATTTGCCACTTTGCTGGTTTTAGTTGCCCATACGGCCATGATTATTATTGCGCCGGTATTGATTCCCGAAGGTGGTCTGGCAACTTCATTAGGGGTCAGGTATTTATGTTTTTTATTTTCAGGCATAATTGCTATCCTGACTGCTTCAGTAGCACGGGGATTATTGTTTAAATCCATAGAAAAAGAAGAAGAGGCTGCCAAAATGGCTGACAGCCTGCAAATGGTATCCAAAGAGATTGGAGCAGGAGCTGAGGAAATTGCCCGATCATCACATCAGCTTTTAAATCTGGCTAATGATACCGGACAGGCAGCTGCCCAGGTCAGTGCCGGAGTAGACAGTATGGCGTCAGCTGCCAGTGAGGGTGCCGTTCATGCAACCAAAACTTCGGCAGTTGTTATCGAAATGTCCCAGGCATTGGGTGCAGCCGGGAAAAATGCTGAAACGGTTACTTATCAATCCCGTGATTTTATGAAAATTGTTAACCAGGGTTATAAAACCATGGAAAAACAATTATCTTTTATGGAAGAAAGCAGCCAGGCCCAGGAAATGGTAAGTGAAGCGGTAAATGATCTTAATACGAAGTCCGGTCAAATAGTAAATATTGTCGAGATTATTACCGGAATTGCAGATCAGACTAATTTATTGGCATTAAATGCTGCTATTGAAGCGGCCCGGGCGGGAGAAGCCGGCAAAGGCTTTGCAGTGGTTGCTGATGAAGTTAGAAAACTGGCCGAGGAATCAGCCGGTGCTGCTCAGAATATTTCCCGTCTGATTATGGATATACAAAACGGCATGTCCACTACCGTTCAGCAAATAGAACGAAGTGGTGAAATTGTAAAACAACAAGGGTCAGCAGTTAAGGAAAGCCAGGAAATGTTCATTCAGATTGAAAAAGGTGCCCAGAATATTGATAATGCCATTCAGGAAGTATCAGCAGTGTTAGAAGAAATGCTGGCCGGCATAGATGAAGTTGTTCGCGAAGTTGAGGGGATTTCCGGTGCTTCGCAGGAATCAGCTGCTGCTACCCAGCAAATAACTGCCTTGGTTGCTCAGCAGCGGGATTCGATACAGGAGATTGTAGCTGCCATAGACAATCTGGATCAGGAAGCTGGCAAATTAAGCAACCTGGCTGCACAGCTGTAGATTATCCATGATTTAATGGACACAGATAACACAGATTTAATGGATTTTCACTGATTATTATTGTATAAAATTGCATCAGGTAATTTATGGTGAGTCAGGTTTTCAAATTTGTAGAACCTGACTTATTTCTGACTTGTTTCTGAACTCACCTGACCATTGTATTTATTCAGGTCAGAATAACAGACACAGATAACACGGATTAAATGGATATTCACTGATATTTTATTATGATTACAATGGTGTTAGGATATTTATTGAAAGCCAGAGTCCAGTTGTGAGTTGAGGTTATAAATTTTTGAACCTGAATGAACCTGAATAACCTGACTTAACCTGACAATTATAATTATCAAAATATCACCGTCAGGTAGAGTCCCCTTTCAGGGACACGGATGTATTCTAACCCTGCGGGTTATGAACACATTTAATGTTGCAGAAAAAGTCAGGAGATGTCAGGTTCTAAAAACAAAATCTGATTTACTATTAAAAACTTAATTCCCTATTTAATTAAAATAAAGAATCTGTGCAAATCCCTTAAAATCCGTGTTTTCCCCCTAACGGGGACTACTGATGTTCCCCGGCACTCAATCAATATTAATCCTAAATCTGAGTGCCGGGTGACCATTGATGTTGCTGTGTCTATAAAAAAAGGAGGTATTGGAATCGTCCGCACCTCCCTGTTTTATATTTAATTCTTATTTGCAGTTATTCTGTCTTACCTGCCATCAAATCCTGGAAGTTTTTGTCGATAGCTGCCAGGTCAATATCTTTGACAGTTGCCAGAGCCTCATCAGGAATAGGCTGCCAGTTTAGAATTCTATATTGCCCTGCTTCCATAATGAGTATGGCTACTGATTTACCCACTTCTTTGCCATCCTCGAGGAAAGAGTATACTACTACTGCACTATTGGGCAGGGTACGGGTATACTCGGGAAGAACTTTGATGCTTAGATTATCCGGCATGGGGTTGCCGGCTTCCATTTCTTTTATCAGGTCAGCAGTTTCCTTTACAACCTTTTCTCTTTCAGCTACCAGGTTAGCCGGTTCTTCAGTAGCATACTGCGGCAGATAATTTACTGACCAGAATACACTGAGATTATCCGCAGTTGCCTGGTAGTCCTGGGTAAAGTAGGCGCTATAAAAATCGGCAATAACTTTTTCCGGGTCTGAAATGTCTACATATTCGGCATAATAGAACATACCCGCCAAAATAACTATAATGAGAACATAAAGAAATTTGGGGACTCCCGGTGATGGTGTCTGATTCAAAATGTAACCTCCAATCGGTACTTAACGTTTTCTAAGATTGTAACAAAAAGTAAACTGCTATACAATGATAGAATTATCTCAGGAGTGTAAAATGATATGAAAATTATAGTAATTGGTGCAGGCCCGGCAGGAATGATGGCAGCTGTTACTGCTGCACAGTTGGGGGCCAGAGTTATTTTACTGGAAAAAAAAGAACAGCCGGGCAAAAAGCTGAAAATAACCGGCAAAGGCCGTTGTAATTTAACTTCAGCGCTGGATATGGATGAGTTTATCAAAGGATACCCTGGTAATGGCCGATTCCTGTATAGTGCTCTTAATGCATTCAGCAATCAGGATTTAATGGACTTTTTTAAAAAGCGGGGATTGGAGTTAATGGTAGAGCGGGGTCAGAGGGTATTCCCGGTTTCAGAACAGGCTGATGATGTAGTTCAGGTTTTAGTAAAGGAACTGCAAAAAACCGGAGTTGAATTAATAACCTCATGTAAAGTAAATAAAATTGAAGTAAAAGCAGGCCGGCTCTCAGCAGTTGTAACTGAAAAGGGCAATTATTCTGCTGAAGCAGTCATTATTACTACCGGTGGCTTATCTTATCCCGGCACCGGTTCAACCGGGGATGGTTATAACTGGGCAAGAGCGATGGGACACAATATAATTGAGCCACGACCCGGCCTGGTGCCCTTGGTGAGTGATCAACCATGGGTTCATGCTTTACAGGGATTGAGTTTAAGAAATGTGCAGGCCGCTGCTTATAGTGAGGAAGGAAAGAAAATTGCTGAGGATTTCGGCGAGATGCTGTTTACCCATTTTGGGGTATCAGGCCCTATTATTCTTAGTATGAGTCGAGCCATAGGTGATTACTTGCGCACTACCCGACAGCCGGTGAAATTAAACCTGGATTTGAAACCGGCTTTGAGTAATGAACAATTGGATGCCCGAATACAGCGTGACTTGATAAAATATGCCCGGCGTCAGTTTAAAAATTCTCTGGATGAATTGCTGCCACAGAAATTAATTCCGGTAATAGTCAGTCTGAGTGGTATTGATCCGGAAAAAGAGTGTAACCAAATAACCAGGACTGAACGCTTATCGCTGCTGTCATTATTAAAGGCCCTGCCGGTAGAAATAACCACTGTCCGCCCAATTGCCGAAGCTATTGTTACCGCTGGCGGGATAGATGTTCGTGAGATTGATCCACGCAGTATGCAATCCCGCTTAATCAAAGGAGTTTATTTCGCCGGTGAAATATTGGATGTGGACGGGTATACCGGAGGGTTTAATCTGCAGGCGGCCTTTTCTACCGGATATGTGGCTGGTAAAAAGGCGGCTGGCGAGGTTGAAAAACCTGAATAATCAGGCGATTTTAAGCCATCAGGTTTCATTGACGCTATCAAATATATCTGGTAGTATTTGAAAATGAAATATACTACCTGAAAATTGGAGGAGAACTATAATGGCAAAAACATCAATGCGGTATAAAGGTTCCAATGATTACATTGCTTCTGACGAGCTGATGAACAGCGTAAATATAGCCATGGCTCTGCAAAAACCTTTATTAATTAAAGGTGAACCGGGCACGGGTAAAACCATGCTGGCCCAGAGCATAGCTGATTCGCTGGGAATGGATTTATTAATCTGGAATATCAAATCAACCACCAAAGCTCAGGAAGGCTTATATGTGTATGATACTGTACAGAGGTTATATGACAGTCAGTTTGGCGACCATGATGTAGCCAATATAAACCAATACATCAAACTGGGGAAGTTGGGAGAAGCATTTACTGCCGATAAGCAGGTAGTTTTATTAATTGATGAAATTGATAAGGCTGACCTGGAGTTCCCTAATGATTTATTGTGGGAATTGGATCAAATGACCTTTTACATCCCGGAAACCAAAGAAACAGTTACCGCCAGGCAGCGTCCCATAGTAATAATTACCAGTAATGCGGAAAAAGAATTACCGGATGCCTTTTTACGCCGCTGTATATTCCATTATATAGCTTTCCCTGATCCTGAAGCCATGGAAAGGATTTTGCGGGTTCACCATCCCAAACTGGAAAAGAAATTAATGGAACATGCTATGGAAACTTTTTATTCGCTGCGCAATGTTCCGCATATACAGAAGAAACCCAGCACCAGCGAGCTGATTGACTGGTTACAGGCGCTGGTGGTAGGAGGAATTAATCCCAATCGTATCAAGCAGGAGATGCCCTTTTTAGGTGTATTGCTAAAGAAAAATGAAGATCTTGATACCCTGCTGAATTCACTGCACGGCAAGACCCAGGGGAAACCGCAGACTGTTTATACCAGCACTTCATTAAACCGTTATCGTTATTAGTAACAGAGGAGAAAAACATGTTTACACGTTTTTTCTATACCCTGCAAAATTTTGGCATGCCGGTATCATTAAATGAATGGCAGGATTTGCTGGATGCCCTGGAACAGGGTATGGCAGGTTCAAGCCTGACCGGATTCTATTATTTGTGCCGGGCATTACTGGTTAAGAGTGAAGCCCATTACGATCGCTTTGATCAGTCCTTTGCCTTTTATTTCGGTGATATTGAGACCCCGGAAGGTCTGCCGGATAAAATATGGGAGTGGTTGGACAAAACCCTGCCTGAGCTTGAAATAACTGATGAGATGCGCAGAAAACACCGCCAATTGGATTTGGATGAAATGAAACGCATGCTGGCGGAACGATTGGCGCAACAGACCGAAGAGCATCATGGAGGCGATACCTGGGTAGGCACCGGAGGTACATCGCCTTTTGGACACTCCGGTTATCACCCGGGAGGATTCCGTATTGGCGGAGAATCAATGCACCTGTCAGCAGTAAAGGTTGCCGGAATGAGGAAGAGCCAGGAATTCCGTACCGATGAGACATTGGGAGTAAGACAATTTCAGGTAGCCTTACGCAAACTGAGACAGTTTACCACTCGTCTGGAAGGGGAAAAGACTGAACTGGATCTGGACGCCACGGTAGATAAAACCTGTAATAATGCCGGGAGATTGGAATTAGTGTGGGACCGTCCGCGGGAGAATGCTATCAAGGTATTGTTGCTGATGGATTCCGGAGGGTCAATGGCATCCCATAGCTTCCTGTGCAACCAGCTGTTTTCAGCTGTGAACCGTACCAATCATTTTAAAGATCTAAAGACTTTTTATTTTCATAATTGTATTTATGACTGGCTTTATCATGAACCTGGCTGCCGGCAAAGTGATTATACTGATACCGAATATATACTGCGTACTTATAGTCCGGAATACCGGGTAATTATAGTGGGAGATGCCAGTATGGCCCCTTACGAATTAACTCGCACCGGAGGTATAATTGACTGGAATCTGCATAACGATCTTCCGGGCATAGAATGGTTAAGGCGCATTCGCAATCATTTTGAATACTCGGTATGGCTTAATCCTATTCCCCGCGATTACTGGGAATGGATGGACGGGGCCTTTACGATTCGTAAAATTGGTGAAATATTTCCGATGGATGAATTGACAGTTGACGGCCTGGAAAGGTCGATTAACAAACTACGCAGCCGTAAAGCCGTACAGGCGATTTAATTAACAGACACAGATTATACAGATTTATTGGATTTTCGCTGATCATTTTTATTAATAGGGCATCAGTATATTTATCGAGAGTCAGATGGCATTATGAGCTGATATTATCAGTTTTTGAACCTGACTCTCCTGAAACCTCACCCCCGACCTCTCGCGCATTACCCTCACATAATAAAAAAATATCATTTAAGCAGGAAATAACTTTACAAAAGAGAATTATTCCAATAACATAATATTCAATAATAAAAGAATATCATGAAGCAAAAAAGGGGGAGGAATTAAATATGGATTTCAGCCTGAGTAAAGAACAACAGTTGATTCAGCGTGCTGCACAGGAGTATGCTGAAAAGTTCATTGAACCGATTTCACATCAGATTGATGAAGAAAACCAGGTGCCGGACGAAATATTGAAGGGTCTCGCTGAATTGGATATGTTTGGTATTCCCTATGATGATGAATATGGTGGTGCCGGAGCCGGATATGCCAGTTATGTACTGGCCATGGAACAGATTGGCAAGGCTTCCTCAGGGGTGGCCATGATTCTTTCCGCGCATACGCTGGGCCTTGGAGCTATTAATGCTTTTGGAACCGAAGAACAGAAAAAGAAGTATATGACCAAAGGTTGTAAAGGGGAACATATAGTATCCTTTGCTTTTACCGAACCGGGTACTGGTTCTGACCCCAAACAGATTACTTCTACAGCCAAACGGGAAGGCGATTATTTTGTTTTAAACGGAACCAAGAGATTTATATCCAATGCAGGATTTCCCGGACCGGTTATTATTTTCGCCCGTGAAACTGAAAATGGCAAGATTTCAGCTTTTATTGTAGAAAAGTTCTGTGAGGGATACAGTATATCCGAGCCGTGGAAAAAAGGCGGTATGCATGGCGGACCGTTACTGGATATCTATTTAAAAGATGTAAAAGTACCGGCAGAAAATATGCTGGCACCTTCCGGCATGGGTTATCAGGTACTGCAGTTTGGCATTTCTTTTGGTAAAGTAGGGGTTTGTTCTACTGCCCTGGGTGGCGTGCTGGCAGCTATGGAAGAATCATTTAAATATGCCCGTGAAAAAACTCATCGTGATGCACCTATAGCCAAATTCCAGGCAGTTCAATTAAAACTGGCTCAGATAGCAGAATTATATGAAGCCTGCAGATGGATGACCTACCGTCTGGGATGGTTGGCCGACCGTGTAAAAGATCCGGTACAGTTTGCCAAAGATGCTGCTCTGACCAAGGATTATGTATGTCAGCAATTAGTAGAGATTACCACACTGGCGGTCAGTGTTCATGGCTCTTATGGATTAATGCGCGACTACAAGGTGGAGCGTTTATGGAGAGATTCCATTGTTGGTCTGCAGATTGAAGGCGTATCTGATATGCAGAAGATGATAGTGGCCGGCATAATGCTGGGCAGTAAATAGATAATTAAAAAGGAAATGGGGCCATTGTTCCCATTTCCTTTTTAACCTTATATATAGAAAGATTAACTAATCTCGGCATCCGCTGTCACCTTAAGGTTTACCTCCGGAATTAAGCCTGCAGGTAATAGGCCTTATGGGTGAGAACTGATACGCTTATGCATGTATTGATAATGCAAGCGTAAGCTGGTTGTTCAGTGATTGCCGATAAAGCGAGGTGCAGGACTGAAATGGAAAAATTTGATGTGATAGTAGCAGGAGCAGGTTTGGCTGGTTTAGCTGCTGCTTATACTCTTGCTCAGGAGGGTTTGGAAGTCCTGGTACTGGAACGGGGAGATTATGCGGGGGCCAAGAATGTAACCGGTGGTCGTCTCTACCTTAACCCGGTGCGGGATTTATTGCCTGATTTATGGAAAAAAGCGCCCCTGGAGCGGTTTATTGCTCATGAAGAAGTTTCTCTTATGGCTCGGGAAAGATCATTAACTATTCGTTATAGTGGCGGAGAATTAGCCGAAGAGCCTTATCAGAGCTATAGTATTCTGCGGGCGAAGTTTGATCGCTGGCTGGCCAAACAGGCTGAGCGTAAAGGTGCCATGCTGGTCGCTAAAAGCCGCGTAGATGAAGTTATTATGGAGAATGGCAATATAGTTGGTGTAAGGGCAGCCGGTGATGAGTTACGCGCTGATGTAGTCATTGCCTCTGATGGTGTATTGTCATTTGTTGCTGAGAAAGCCGGTCTGAGAAAACCGGGTAAAGCTCATGACCATGCAGTAGGATTTAAGGAAATTATCGAACTTGATCCTGCGGTAATTGAAGACCGTTTTAATCTGGAGGGTGAAGAAGGTGCCGCCAGGTTATTCATGGGAGAAGTTACGCGGGGAAAATTTGGCGGTGGATTTCTATATACAAATAAAGAGAGTATCAGTCTGGGTGTAGTAGTTGGCATTAAAGACTTAATGGAAGAAAAACCGGCAGTTAACGCTCCGCAATTATTGGATGATTTTAAAGCCCGTCCTGAAATTGCCCGCTTGATTAAGGGCGGACAAACAGTAGAATATGGCGCCCATGCAATTCCCGAGGGCGGTTATAATGCTATGGGTAAACTATATGGCGGTGGCATTCTGGTAGCAGGTGATGCAGCTGGTTTTTCGATGAATATTGGGGTTACAGTCAGAGGGATGGAATATGCACTGGCATCCGGATATTATGCTGCTCAGGCAGTATTACAAGCCAAAGAAAAGGGAGATTTCAGCGCCGCTGGATTATCAGTTTATGAAAAAATATTAAATGATAGTTTTGTATTACAAGATTTTAAAACCTTCAAGCATGCCCTTACCGCTTTGGAAAATCCACGCCTGTTTACCGTGTATCCTGAATTAGCCGGTAATATTATGCGTGATCTTTATGAAGTACCTGACGGGCCCAAGAAGCCATTGTTCCGCACGGTAAAACAATATCTGACCCTGCGGGAAATGTGGGGTATGGCTGGTGACATGAGGAAGGTGATGAAGATATGAGTGAAGTTATGGGATTAAAAACCAAACTGGGGCTGAATGTTTTCAAACATAATGAAACAGCGCATATTGTGATTAAACCGGGGATGGAAAAAGACCCGCGCTTAAAACGGGCTATACTGGTATGCCCGGCGGGATTATACAGCGAAAACGCAGCCGGTGAAGTTGAACTTACCATAGATGGTTGTCTGGAATGCGGAACCTGTCGCCTGGCCTGCGGGATAGAAGTTCTGGATTGGAATTTTCCTGAAGGTGGCACAGGAGTTCAATTCCGGTTTGGATAAAAATAAACTTAAACCTGAATCCTAATAATGAAGGAGGTTATAGTAGGTGAATATTGTGGTAGCCATGAAACAAATCCCTGATTTACAGCAAATACGCATTCGGAATCGTCAGCCTTTATTTGACGATGTTCCTCTGACCCTGGGTACTATTGATAAGAATGCTCTGGAAGCAGCAGTAGTATTGAAAGAAGCTGATGAAAGTATCAAAGTAACCGTATTATCAGCCGGTAATGAGGAAGTGGAGGATACTGTCAAAGAAGCCCTGGCGGCCGGAGCTGACGAGGCATTTCTGATTTTGGACGATGCTCTGGAAGGAGCTGACAGTGCCGCTATTGCTGCTGTGCTGGCCGCAGCCATCAAACAAATGGAAGATGTAGACCTTATTCTGTTTGGAGAAGGCAGTGGCGATAATTATTCCGGGCAGGTAGGTTCCCGCGTAGCAGAACTTTTGAATATGCCGCAGGCAGGTTATGTAAGCGCCCTGGAAATAAAGGGTGGACAGGCTATAGTTACGCGCACTCTGGAAGATTGTGATGAAGTTATGGCAATGACCCTGCCAGGTGTAATCAGCGTTATGTCCGGACTTAACGAACCTCGTATACCCTCGGTTACACAGATTTTGAAAGCCGGTAAAAAGCCCAAAGAAGTTCTGGAACTGGATGAAGTTGATCTAGATATTAAGAAGCTGGCTTTTACAGAAACCATCGGCAATCTGGCCCCTGAGTCAAATCGTAAAAAAATTGTAGTTAAAAGTGTAGATGAACTGCTCCAGGGATTACGGAGCGAAAACTTGATAGGGAGGTAGTCAGGAATGGCAGGAATTTTAATTTTCAGTGACAAAACCAATCTGGCCTTGGAGCTTCTGACTGCCGCCAACAGCATCAGCAGTTCCAACGGAGAAATAAAGGCAGTAACCATTAACAACGATGAACAGGCTCAGGCTTTGTCTGAAGCTGGTGCCAATGTATACCGCATAAACGCTGCTGATTTAGTGCTGGCAGATGTAAGTGCCATGGCTGCGGCTCTCGGACAGGCGGTCGGAGAATTGGGCAGTGACATTGTACTGCTTTCTTCCAATCGTCGCGGTAAAGAATTAGCTGGCCGATTGGCTCAGGTAATTGGAGCAGGATGTTTAACTGATGTTAACAGCTTTGAGACAGCTGATGGTAAAATAACCTGTAACCGTAATGCCTTGGGAGGTGCTACTGTAGCCAGTCAATACCTTAAAGCAGATAAACAGGTTATTGCTATGGTACCTAAATCCTTTACTCCCGCTGCCGGCGGATCTGGCAGCATTAATGACCTGACAGTGGCGGTAAAACCTTCTGCAGTCAAGCTCCTGGAAGTAAAAACCAAAGCCGGCGACAGCGTTGATATTGAAGCAGCTGAAGTTCTGGTGGCTGTCGGTCAGGGCTTGAACAGCAAGGATGATTTAGCTATGGTTGAAGAATTGGCAAAACTGCTGGGTGGTGAAGTAGCCTGTTCAAAACCGGTAGCAACCGATAAGAAATGGTTATCTGAAGACCGGGTGGTAGGCTTATCCGGCAAGAAATGCAAACCCCAGCTGGCCATTATTCTGGGAGTATCAGGGCAGGTACAGTTTACGGTAGGTATCCGCGATGCCAAAACTATCGTTTCTATTAATACTGATGATAATGCCACTATGAACAGCTTGTCCGATTATGTGCTGGTTTCTGATTTACATGAAGCAGTAAAAGCTATGAACACCGCTCTAAAATAATTATAAGACTAATAATGAAGGTCAGGTTCTGATTAAACATTGGAACCTGATTTTTTTCTTTTCTGTACACCTATTGATTCGGAATGAGGAATGCCGAATTAGTTAACACGCCGGAAATTTAACAAATAGTCTAAAAATAAAAAACATTCTAAATATATATATTTAGAAATTCCGTTTAAAAATATTACTATCTATTGGGAATATAACCATTATTCCGAAAAATCGGCTAATTATAAACGATTTTCGGAAAATTCAGCTTTAAACGACAATTGACTAAATATACATTAAATTTATACTTATACTAATAGGTCTAATATGGGGGTTTGTTCTATTTTACGGTGAAGGGCTGAATATTACCGGCATCTGTAAGTTGCAGAAAATATTATTGGGGTATTGATGAACGGAAGTTGGTCGATTTGGTCCATGAAAAAGAAAGATTTAGAGGGGGAAGGTGTAGTGGCAAGAGATTATGTCCAGATGTATAAGGACAAGTTGAGAACCGCAGCCCAGGTAGCGAAGGTAGTTGAACCGGGTGATTTTGTTGATTATGGTATGTTTAATGGACAGCCGGTTGCTTTTGACAAGGCTCTAGCTGAGCGCAAGGCAGAGCTGAGTGATGTCAAGGTTATGACCGCAGTAACCGTACCGCCAATTCCTGAGGTGGTTATTCAAGACCCGCAGGGTGAAGTTTTCACCTACATGGATCTGCAGTTTAGTGCTGCTTCCCGTATTATGCAGGAGAAATGCGGGGGGGTATTTTATCATCCGGTAAATTACGGTGAAGCTGAATCTTATTTTTATGAAGTGGTTGCAGACCCGGATAAAATAGGTTCTGTCCCCAGAAAAATATTTGTAATTCGTACCGCGCCTATGGATAAGAATGGCTATTTTAATTTTGGCATACATAATTCAGTAGCCTATTCCCAGATTTGCAGTGCCCAATATGTAGCGGTGGAAGTTAATGAAAATATCCCCAGAGCTCTGGGGGGAGCAAGGGAACAGGTACATATTTCCGAAGTAGATTTTGTCATTGAAAGTGATAATGAACCAATGTTCTTTCTGCCGGAAACTACACCATCCGAAATTGACCGCAAAATTGCCGAAAATGTTTTGTATCATATAAGTGATGGTTGTTGTATTCAATTAGGCATCGGGGCCATGCCCAATCAGGTGGGTAAACTGATTAATGAGACTGACCTGAAGGACCTGGGCGGCAACACAGAAATGCTGGTCGATGCATATATGGAAATGTGGGAATCCGGGAAACTGAATAACCGGCGTAAAAATGTTGATGAGGGAAAACTTGTCTATACATTTTCACTGGGCAGTGAGAAATTATATGAATGGATAGATAATAATACTGCCCTGGCCTCCTATAATGTAGGTTATGCCAATCATCCCAGCCGCGTATCCACGATAGATAATCTGGTTTCAATTAATCAGGCCCTGCAGGTTGACCTGTATACACAGGTAAATGCAGAAAGTTCCGGCATTAGACAAATATCCGGAAATGGCGGTATGTCCGATTATGTTTTGGGAGCCTTCTGGTCAAAAGGCGGACGCAGCATGATTTGCCTGCCTTCAACCTATATGGCCAAAGACGGTTCCATTCGCTCCAGAATCGTGCCTGTTTTAGGACCGGGAACCATAACAACCGTTCCCCGTCAGATGGTGCATATGATTGTTACCGAGTTTGGATGGGAATCATTTAAAGGCGCCTCAACCTGGGCACGCACAGAAAAGCTTGTTCGTCTGGCCCATCCGGATTTTCGTGATGAACTGATAAAAGAGGCCCAAAACATGAAAATCTGGCGGCGTACCAATAAAATCGAATAGTTTTGATATACTAAAACGCACCGGGGCAGGAGCATCATTCAAGACTGCTGAAAAAGTGCCATATATGTCATCCTGAGGAGCTGCAGGTGACGAAGGATCTCTTTTAAAGGACCGTAATATCGGGATTAAGCTAACTAGATTCTTCGCTATCGCTCAGAATGACATGTAAAAAAGGACTTTTTCAGTGATCTCGTATCATTCTCCTGCCTCTTTGTGTTTCCGGGCTGGGTGAAGTCTAATGGTAAACATTCCGATATGCGTCTGATTTCTGTGATGAGTCAGGTAACGGAGGCTTTCAGCCTCCGATCGGAAACCCTAAAGGATTACTGATGTTACACCCTTCGGGCTACGCAAATCATTTTAGCTGAAAGTTGCACGACTAGCCAGATACCGTCAGGTTTAGTCAGTTAGTCAGGTTGAGTCAAGTTCTAAACATCCAAAGCTAACTTGCCATTACCAACCTGACTACTATTAAATAAACCATTCTGCATTAAAAATAATGTAAAGATGGCAAGGATGTCTTATAATTAATAATTGGGGGAATAAGTAACGCCATCTGGTCAGGTTTTATCCGCCAGTGACTGAATAAACGCTTTATAGTGCGGGTGAAAGGGGATAATAAATTGCAGCCGGATAATAGTGTGGAAATTGTAGTTGATGGAGTAACCGGGGTAGGAAAATCCAGTCTGGTAAAGATTATCAGTGAAGAATTTGACCTGAAGCCTTTCAGTGAATTATTTGAGGATGAAAACCGGTTGTTGCATAAGTTTTTCTATGACCGTCCTAAATGGGCCTTTCCTATGCAGACTAATTTTTTAACCAACCGCTTTAAGCAGTATAAACAGGCAATGAAGATTGGTCATGCTGTAATGGATAGATCAATTTATTCGGACCGGATTTTTGCCCGTATGTATCTGGAGTATGGATATTTAAATCCGGAGGAATATGCGGTATATAATAATCTGCTTAATACTATGCTGGATCATGTAACCCCCCCTAATCTGCTGGTATATTTGCGTGTAAATACTGATGAAGCCATACGGCGTATTCATCGTCGCGGGCGTCCGGATGAGGTTGAAGTTGAAAGGGAATACTGGGACCGGTTGAATAATTTTTATGAGTTCAATTATAAAGATTTTAATCTGGGCAAGCTGCTGATATTACAGGTTGATGATCTTGATTATGTACATCGTCCGGAAGACAGAGCATACATGGTATCTCAAATACGCAAGGCTCGCGAAGAGATACTTTCTCCGGGAGCTTAAGCAATATTTGGCAAAATAACGATGGCAGCCTGTGGATGCCGGAAAATCTAGTTACTGATTGCGGTGAAAGGTTGTGAAAACCGATGACTCTTATACTGGGCTTAATGGCCGGTATTCTGTTTATCATGTATTCAATTTATGCAGTACGAATTATCCGGGGAAATCCCCAGGTTTTCGAATTGGAACTGCTCAAGAGTTTGGCCGCCTGGATGATTACCCGGGGAGCTGGTGCCAGGATGCAAATCTGGCTGATGATTATCGTTTCCATTATGCTGGAGATTACTTATTTTCTCCTCGTGATTATTACGATCAGTAATCCGGTTATGCTGGTATTTACGGGGTTTTTTGCCGGATTTGAGGCTATTCATTTATTTTTGGTTTCCCTGACATTCAGCCGATTCTTTCAGGGCAAACTATTGTTGAAGGATGTTTTTAACTGGAAGGTTGAACGAATCAGTGCGTTACTGTTTTTTACTCATACATTTCTGGTAATATTTTGCCTGGTCATTACCAGGATCTAAAGACGCTGATTACAATGATTTTTGCTGATTTATTATAGCGATTCGGATTATTACTATAAGAAAGTTATATATTTTTTTGGACCTGACTAAATCTAACTTATCTTAACTGGACCTGCGACATAAATAGTAAATATAAGCAGCGGAAGCCTTCAGCCTCTGACCAAAACTATCGGCGAGGTTTGCGGGGTGAAGTTCTTAGTATATAGTTGTACAGGTTTGCCTTTGGTTGACGATAGCGGCGGGGTGGGTCGAGAGCAGACAGGGTTACCCAGATTATGATGATTAGTAAGGCAGTTAAAATTAAAATGGTATAAATTGGCGCCATAGCATGTACCTTTCAAAATTACTCAGGTTATTAACAGTCGTGCATAAGTAAACCTCTATTTATTATGTCTGCTGCCGGGGAAAATAATACTGATAATAAAAAACCTTAATTATTGGAGGAATAACTTTAGTGGATCATATACCGGAAAAACCGGAATGGTGTTTATTTGATTTTATAGTTATTTATGCAAGTATAATTATTGTTGCCGCTTTGTGGAATATGAACGGGGAATGGCTTTCGACAGCCTTAATAAAGTCAGGCCTGTCAGATGATATACTGACACTGTTTTTGTTTAGTTTCGCCGTACAGTTTACTATTACATTGTTATTGATATGGTTGGTGATAATTCGCAGACAGGGTATAAGTTTTGTACAATTGGGGATCCGCCGGACTTCATTTAAAGATTTTATTAAATATGGTCTGGTCGGTGGTATGTTGTTGTTGCTGATAATAGTATCGTTAAGTTATCCTTTGCAGTGGTGGCAACCTGAATTGGAACCGCAGGTCTTTGAAGAGATGCTGCACTCGGCCGGCAGCTGGCCGCAACTGCTATTATTGCTGGTAATTGGCTCCATTCTGGCTCCTTTTTCCGAAGAATTATTGTACCGGGGAGTTTTGTATCCATTGCTTCGCTATCCACTGGGAACCGGATGGGGAATGGCAGCAGCGGGTCTTGTTTTTGGCGTAGCCCATTGGGATGCTTACCGGACTATCCCACTGGCTGTCGGGGGAGCCATTCTTTGTTATATATACGAAAAAACCGGCAGCATTTTTGTAACTACTCTGGCACATGGGGTTTGGAACGGAGTAATGGCTGTAATTGTCTATATCACTTATAATAATTTACTGTGAATTTATTGACAAACCGGGGTTAAAGGGATAAATATTATATAGACTATAGCTGCTAATCTAAAGGGAGAGGATTTTAAGATGCCAATTTACGATTACAAATGTGAAAAATGCGGCGGTTTTGAAAAAATGCAGAAAATGAGCGAGCCTGCTCTGAGCGAATGCCCCACCTGTGGAGGTGAGGTTAAGCGGATTATCAGTAAAAATATTGGAATTGTTTTTAAAGGTTCCGGTTTTTATAAAACTGACAGTTGCAGCGGGCTAAAGGACCAGATCCGCAACCTTAATAATGAACGCCAGAAGGATAATCAGGCTTTACTGGATGGCGATGTAAAAGGGTTTGTTGAACAGTCTGATGCTACTGCTAAAAAGGTTTTGGATGCCTGAAACAGCTAATAATATAATATAGTCAAATGCCCCTGGACAGGGGTGTTTTTTTTAAGTTATGTTATCTATAAATAGCCGAATTTTGCTGTATTGGTTGTATTTGCGTTATTATATTTAAAGGGACAATGGGGAGCCGGAAAGGGCGAGGGTATGAAAAAGAGATATCTTTATCACAAAAGCAATACTTTCATTACCTCCCCCGGTCACATTAAGGAGTGTATTCGTGAACGAGATTATTATCTATACTGATGGAGCCTGTTCGGGTAATCCGGGACCCGGCGGCTGGGGGGCCGTGCTAATGTCCGGCCGGCATATGAAAGAGATTTCCGGCAGCGAAACCCATACAACCAATCAGCGTATGGAGTTAAAGGCAGTGATTGAAGCTTTAAAAGCATTGAAGGTAAGTGGAGCCAGGGTTACAGTTTATTCTGACAGTGCTTATGTAGTTAATGCCTTTAAACAGAATTGGATAACAGGTTGGCAGCGTAATGGCTGGAAAAACAGCCGTAAGGAAGATGTAGCCAATCAGGATTTATGGCGGGAGTTAATCCACCTCATGCAGATAAATCAGGTGAAAATTGAAAAGGTAAAAGGCCATGCCGGTGATCGGTATAATGAACGATGTGATGAACTGGCCCGGGCTGCGATCAAAGAACTTAAGTGTAAGGAGTGAGGGGTGAGGCGTGAGGGTTTCAGTAATTAAGAATGCAGAATTTTTGCAAGCTGAAAGTTTCCGCCACCCGTATATGTCACTCTGAGCGAAGCGAAGAGTCTCGCTAAGCAACCGGTCAAATTGAGGCAGGAGACCCCCCTACGGGGACTACAATGACCCCTGGTACGCAGTCCGATTGTGAATCGGTAGTGGCAGATTGCCCTGATCAGTGCCGGGTCGCTATTTATTATGCTTTGCCATTGACCCGGATGACAATCTGGAATGCTTATCTTGACATATACAGCGGTAATTAAATTAGGAGAATAAAATAAAAAAGGCAAATTTGGTGAGGTGATTTAAGTTTGCGACAGGAATGGTTAGACCGTTACACTACCTGGCGGGTAAAAAAAGAATTAAGCAGTTATGGACAGAACTTGCGGGCCAGAAATCCGGGGGAGTATTTTCTCGGAAAGGGTGCAGAAGTTCATATAGGCAATGATGTTTTAATTGAACGAAAGGTAAGATTTTCTTTGGGGGATAACGCCCGGATTTCAATTGGTGATCGGACTTATCTGGGTGACTTTACCAATTTACTGGCGGTCCAGGAAATTAGTCTGGGTAAAGACTGTGCTATCAGCTGGCATGTTCTGTTTATGGATACTTCATCACACCCGTTTGGTTACCGGGGGCAAATTCCTGAAACTCAGATTGCCCCTATCCGGATTATGGATCATGTCTGGATAGGTTGCCGGGCAGTAATTCTTAAAGGTGTAACCGTTGGTGAGGGAGCCATTATTGCTAATAATGCTGTAGTTACAAAAGATGTTCCCCCCGCCACATTGGTGGGAGGCAATCCGGCCCGTGTAATTAAAGAGGATATAATCTGGGAATGAGCAAAATTGAGGTATATCAGGAACAACAGGATGGAATAGTAAGAACAGGAATCAGGGTACATGATGACCATGCTTCGCTGCAGGATTTGCTGGAAGCCTGGCAGCCGTTATGCGATGATACTGCTCTTTATAAGTATTACGGACAGAATAACGGAAGTGTTTGCCGGGGATGTACTGCCAACTGCTGTGATACTGCCTATGTTATTCCCGATTTAATTGCTTTCAAACGCATGGCAGCTTATCTGGGACTGGGTTACGCTGATTTTATAAGGGATTATTTCCAGACGGAAAAAACCCGGCGGGGGTTATTGCGCATGCTGCCGGAACCCTGTGTATTTTTAAAAGAGCGTATATGTACTATTTACCCGCTGCGGTCTCTGATTTGCCGTTTTTATCTATGTACTCCGCTAATGGGTGACACTGAACAGTTGATATATGATATTACCTGGACAGGTATAACTGCCACCCGGATTTTTGCCGAACGGCATAATCTTATTGAAGCTCCCTGCAGTGGAGGTTATACCAGCTTTGATTTACTGTTTAACAATTTAATTGAGGAATATCGTTATCATACTCAGGTTCAATATTTTATGACTGCCCATGATTATGCTGATGTACCACTGGCACCTTTTCTTGAAGCTGAAAAGTAATTGTAAGAGGTAAAAATGAATATTGTTTTTATAACTGCTGATGAGCCCTTCCCGGTTATTTATTTAATGGAAGAACGGCCTGCTTACTTGATTGCCATAACCTGTGGAGAAACTGAAAACTCTAAAATTCAATTAATTTATGGGATGGATAGTTTTTAAAATTTTAAAAAGCCAGTCAAATCTAATAGGATGACCGGCTTTTTTATTTTGAGCAGCAGGAATTTAACAGTGTAAAATGAATGTATAATCTGTTATCTTTTATTGGAGGTGTACGGATTCCGGTTTTTACAGTGGGAAAATCAAAAATTCAGGGAGGGACAGGATTTGAGGTTTAAAAACAAATTTAGATGGGCATTGTTGTTAAGTCTGGTT
>DAIMDR010000003.1:0-34391 GCA_036725705.1 Syntrophomonadaceae bacterium
GCCAACTAGATTCTTCACTATCGTTCAGAATGACATGTAAAAAAGGACTTTTTCAGCAGTCCCGGACAGTTCTCTTGATACCCCCTTTGAGGTGTCAAGAGAACCGTCCCCATGACACCCCTATGAGGAGCAGCAGGTGTAAAAGGGTCTCTGTGGAGGGGTTTGTTTGTATCCTTATCTGGAATTGAATTTATGGTCTAATCTATCAATAGGCATATCCAGCTATCGATTGTTTTTCTGGCTGGCTTGTATGGCGGTACTGGTAATAAGTTATGCCGGTATTAGAAAAGGGCAATTACCATTAAAAAAATCATTATTTGTCCTGACCTCTATGGCATTGGCCGTACCGCTGGGGGCCAGATTATTGCACCTGGCAACCAACCCGGTTATTTATCAGCAAAACCCGGCCAGGTTATGGTCGTTGCACTTAACCGGGTTTTCTCTGATGGGAGGGCTGATACTGGCAGCCCTGACCGGAATTATTCTTTCAAGATGGGTGCATCTTGACCCCTGGCCGCTGGCAGATAGCGTAGCTCCCGGGCTGGGAATCGGGATAGTCTTCATGCGTATAGGGTGTTACTTTAACGGCTGCTGCTTTGGAAAGGTTACCAATATACCCTGGGCAGTTCATTTTCCGGTGGGCAGCATCCCATATAAGTATTATCTGCCCGGTTTAATTGAAAAGAAAAGCCTGTTACCCTTGAATTTAATCAGTTCACCAGGAATTCATCCCACACAAATTTACGAGCTTTTAGCAGCCATAATCATAACCATAGTCACAGTTTTTATAATTCGTAAAAAACTACCTTCCGGAGTTGCTTTCCTGGTATTTACCGTGTTATTTGCCTCATTTCGCTGGGTAAACAGTTTTTTCAGAGTACCGGCTGCAACCCTCTGTGTAGCAGAATGGTTTTACCCATTGCTGTATTCTACGGTAATTCTGTTATCAATTATTTTGCTGATATTTCGTTTTAAATCTCAGCGGGCAACGGTTGATAATTCTGGTTGCTGAGCTGATTCAAAAATAACTTCCGGATGGGCGTAATTAATTTCCTGCTGCCTTTTGAGGATGTTTTCCAGTTCTTCACCGGCCAGACGCCCCGATTCAGAACAATTTTGCAAAAAATAGATAGTATTTTCAATACGCTCCTGACCTGCTTTGATTTCATTCCAGTGCTTTTCTTCTTCAAACAAATTCATACATTCCTGTATATCGGATGCCCGCCCAGTTTCCAGAAAGTATCTAAACATACCCAGAGTTTCCGGGTTTTGATAATCATTGTGGATAGGTGAACTTTTTAAAATTGCCAGATAATGACCTTCTTTTCCACGGGCAGTTTTCAATAGGTCTTCAACCTTATTAATCTCATTAAGACAATTATCCAAAATAGCCTGAGAAGTAAGACTCCATTCCTCAAGAGCCATCTTATATCGTTCACAAGCCTTTTCATATTCCCGATAACGAATTATATATACTTTCATTTCGTGGTTAAATCGACTGCCTTCATCCAGGGCGGCCCGATTCTTCCAGCGGTTAACCCGGCTAAAGGAAATGATATTATCGGCTATACTGGTAACAGTTTGACTTTTAGTCGGTTTTACCGGTAAATTATCTGGTTCTTCCGGGCAAAGATCAGCCTCTCCAATCAGGTTTTGCCTCTTTAAAAGAACTTTTCGTAAATAGTTGGTGTGACGATTTAATTGTTCTATTTCCTTAAGACTTTGCATGCACATCTTTATATCATTTATTATTTCATCACGGGTTTTAAGAGCCTTACGCGCTTTACGGGTTTTGGCATATTGCTGTAAACTGTTGTTAATAGGCGGGGAAATAGCTAATTCCTTTAATATTGATAAATCTGTGGCAGTAAACATTGAAGATTCGTCCGGGCGATTTTTAACAAAATAAAAACGGGAATTGGTAATGGGATAATAGTACGGACCCAGCGTTAAAAGAAATTCATTTTGCGAAAAAGAGATCAAACTTTCAATGGCCTGTAATTGTGTTTCAATCAGACTTAACCATGACTGTGCATAATCTGCCTGCTCACTTCCGGAACCGGATTCCAGCTCTATTGCATAAAAATCATTTAGAGTTATATACAAGGGACGATTATAAAAATAGTATAATACCTCTCCGGGGTTGGCGGCCAACATTACTGATTGGTCCAGGAATTTGGGTTCTTCTTTATTAAGATAAGTAAAAAACATGTCTGCTCCTCCCTTAATTTAAAAATGTATCAATAAGCAACTTCTATAAATTACCAAATTTTCCTTCTTAGTGTTATTAAAAATTTTGCGAATTACATATATAAACAAATAATAATTTGCTCCTGCTCCAACAGATGCCTATAATAGAAGATAATACCTGAAGGAGGCGGGAGTATTTGGATAGCAAGCTGCCATGGTTTGTTGATAAAATGGGAGATTATGACCACGAATATTATGTTTTATTAAAAGAGGTGTTGCAGAAAGCCATATCAACAACCGCTCTTGACAAGAAAACCTGCTATTTAATCCTGTTGGCTCTGGATACATTAAAAGGGGCAGAAACTGGAGTAAAGGTTCTGGCCGGGCAGGCCCGGGAAGCTGGAGCAACGGAAGAGGAAATCAAAGAGGTCATTAGATTAGCCTATTTTGTCAACAGCATGGATGTAATTAAAACTTCGCTTAATGCCTGGAGTTAATACAATAATGTGATTGTCATCTAAGGAGGACTGGATAATGTTCAAAGCAATTTTGTTTGATCTGGATGGCACCTTATTGGATATTGATATGGACGAATTTATTCCTCATTATTTCAGAAAAATGATGGATATGGCAACCAGAGAAGGTTATGAAAATACAGAACAGTTAGTAAAGCAGGTTTTTAAGTCTACTGAGGTGATGATTAAGAATACAAACCCGGCACTAAGTAACAAAGAAGTCTTTTTGGAGGATTTTTTTACCCACTGGCCTTATCCTCGTGGAGAGTTTATTGATTTTTTTGAACGATTTTACATAAAGGAGTTTCCGCTGTTAAAAGAATACTGCCGACCTTTTCCGGGAATTCCCGAGATGATGCAATTAATAATGCAAAAAGATATGAAAGTAGTTATTGCGACTAATGCCGTGTTCCCGCAACTGGCTTTGCAACATCGTCTGGAATGGGCCGGGGTAGGACATTTTGATTATGATTTGATAACCTCTTATGAGGTGATGCATTTCTGTAAGCCACACCCGGAGTATTATCTGGAAATTACAGATATTATCGGGGTTAAACCACATGAATGCCTGATGGTTGGGAATGATATCGGGGAGGATTTATCAGCCAACAAAGTTGGCATGAAAACTTTCCTGGTCGAGAATTTACTGATAGATAAAGGTCATGGATATACTCCAAATTATCGGGGCTCTTTGGATAATTTGTACTGGTTTGTAAACTTCTTGTAGTCATATTATTTCTGCGGGCGGGAATTATAATTCAAAGAATCAGTTTTTTGTTTACTGAGCCGGGTGGAGGTAAATACAATGGCTAAGAAGAAAAAAAAGATAGAAACAGAAATGGATCGGCTTAAAATGGAAATAGCCTGGGAATTGGGTTTAGGGGAGCAGATCGAACGGGATGGCTGGGAGTCTTTAAGCAACGCTGCCTGCGGAAGAGTAGGCGGAATCATGAGTAAACGGTTAAAGGAACAGCGAAAATCTTAAGTTCATATAAAACATAACTTCACTTAAAGCCCGGCAGGTATTTAAAAAGCCTGCCGGGTTTATCGTTTTTTCATCAATTGGTTTATAATCAATAATAAGAGCTTCCGCTCTGGCGGTGAAAGAAGCCCATGCCATTTTTTACAGGAGAAGCATTTTTTTACGCATCCGAATAGGGTTTGCAGTAGATTTTATTTTATAAAGCGCAGGAGAGGTGACAAATAGTGAATGAAATTGAACGGGTAAGGGAGTTTATTCAGGCCCTGAACCCGGAGTTGAAGATTATTGAATTTGAACAGGATACCAGCACTTCCTGCCTGGCTGCTCAGGCATTAGGTACGGAAGTGGGACAGATAGCCAAATCCATGTTGTTTAAAGCTAAAAATGACCAGTTTTTTATGATTGTTTCCGCCGGTGATGTTCGTATTGACAATAAGGCAGTAAAGGATTTGGTCGGTTCGCGGGTACGAATGGCTTCTCCGGAAGAAGTTGAAAGCGTGACCGGATTTCAGATTGGGGGAGTATGCCCTTTTGCACTACCGGCACCAATTCCAATATTTCTGGATGAAAGCCTGCAACGCTATCCGGTGGTGTATGCAGCTGCCGGAAATGCCCGGTCGGCTTTGCCGATTACCTGCCAGGAACTTCAGGAAATTACTCAGGGCAGTTTTTGCATGGTATCAATATTGCCTGAGTAAACCATTAAAGGGGAAACAGTATGAGTCAATTTGTTCATTTACATAACCATTCGGAGTACAGTTTACTGGACGGTGCCTGCCGGATAAAAGACCTGGTCGCCCGGGCGATAGAATTGGAAATGCCTGCGGTTGCTTTAACTGACCATGGGGTACTTTATGGAGCAATTGATTTTTATCGGGAAGCTAAAAAGCAAGGCATTAAGCCTGTTATAGGCTGTGAAGTATATGTAGCCCCCCGTAGTCGTCTGGACAAGGAAGCGCGGGTTGATGACCGGAATTATCATTTAATTCTGCTATGTAAAAATGAGCAGGGTTATCGTAATTTAATACAATTAGTCAGTCGGGCTTATCTGGAAGGTTTTTACTATAAACCTCGGGTAGACCGGGAGTTATTGAAACAGTACAGCGAAGGGTTAATAGCTTTGTCAGGATGCATAGCCGGAGAGATACCTCAATTATTGCTGCAGGGGAAATATGAGGAGGCTTTGGATATTGCACGGTTTTATAATCAGGTATTTGGAGAGGGTAATTTTTATCTGGAAGTTCAGGATCATGGTTTGAGTGAACAAAAACAGATATTTTCCTATATGGTACAGCTGGGGCAGGAAACCGGAATCCCTCTGGTTGCCACCAATGACTTACATTATATAAATCGTAAAGATGCTGCCATTCATGATGTACTGCTATGTATTCAAACCGGGTCAGTGGTTGCCGATGAGCAACGGATGAGATTTCCCGGCAGTGAGTTTTTTATGAAGTCGGCTGAGGAAATGAACAGTTTATTTCCGCATAATCCGGAAGTGCTGGTCAATTCATTGCTGATTGCCGAACAGTGTAACCTGGACTTTGAATTTGGAACTATGTATTTGCCCAATTTTGATATACCATCCGGTTACACCCCCGAATCCTATCTGGAGGAATTAGTCTGGTTACAGGCACAAAAACGCTATGAAACCCTCACCAACGGGATAACTGATCGATTAACCTATGAGCTGGGGGTAATAAAGACTATGGGTTTCGCCGGTTATTTTCTTATTGTTCAGGATTTGGTCAACTGGGCGCGTAACCATGAGGTACCGGTAGGGCCGGGCCGAGGTTCTGCAGCCGGCAGCCTGGTTTCCTATGTATTAGGTATTACCACCATAGACCCCTTAAAATATGGCTTGCTTTTCGAGCGATTCTTAAATCCGGAACGAGTCAGTATGCCGGATATTGATATCGATTTTTGTTTTCAAAAACGGGATCAGGTAATTGAGTATATTATCAATAAATACGGTGCTGACCGGGTAGCCCAAATTATTACCTTTGGTACTATGGCGGCCCGGGCAGCGATTCGTGATGTAGGCAGAGCCCTGGATGTACCCTATGGTGAGGTTGATCGAATAGCTAAAATGATTCCTGCTGAACTGGGGGTAACTATTGAACGGGCTCTGGAAATCTCGGTTGACCTGGCTCAGGCTTATGCAAATGATTATGATACCCGCCGTATTATTGATGTGGCCGGAGCTATTGAGGGAATGCCCCGTCATGCTTCCATCCACGCTGCCGGGGTAGTAATCGGGCAGGAGAATCTCAGCCATTTTCTTCCTTTGCAAAAGACTCCCGAAGGTCATGTAATTACGCAGTATGCCAAAGAAACTGTTGAAGATATCGGCCTGTTGAAAATGGATATCCTGGGATTGCGTACCCTGACCGTAATTGATCGTGCCCGGGAAATCATCAGTAAAACCCGGGGGATAATGCTTGATATGGACGATCTCCCTCTGGACGACCCCGAAGTTTATGAGCTCTTATCCAACGGGGATACTATAGGTGTATTCCAGTTGGAAAGTAATGGTTTACGCCGTATACTCAGTGAACTTAAACCCAATCGCTTTGAAGAGATAATTGCGGTTATTGCTTTATATCGTCCCGGACCGCTGGGCAGCGGTATGGTAGATGATTTTATAAACTGCAAACATGGCCGTCAGGAGATTAAATATATTCACCCTGAGTTGGAAAACATTTTAAAGGAGACTTATGGTGTAGTACTGTATCAGGAGCAGGTTATGCAGATTGCCAGTCAGATGGCTGATTTCACCATGGGGGAAGCAGATGGTCTGCGTCGGGCCATGGGTAAGAAAAAACCGGAGGAATTGGCCCGGCAAAGAGATAATTTCATTGCCGGAGCTGCCCGTCATAATATAGATGAACCTGTAGCTACCCGTATGTTTGATATAATGGAGAGTTTTGCCGGTTACGGTTTTAATAAAAGCCATTCAGCCGCCTATGCGGTAATCTCATATCAGACTGCCTGGTTAAAGGCCCATTATCCGGTTGAGTATATGTGTGCCTTTCTAACCAGTGTCATTGATAATCAGGATAAGGTAGTCTTTTATATCCGGGAATGTCAGCGTTTGGGTATTCCCATCCTGCCACCCGATATAAATCAGAGTTTTGAAACCTTCACTGCTGCCCGGGATGGTATTCGTTTCGGGTTGGGGGCTATTAAAAATGTAGGTAAAAATGCAGTTAAAAGCATTGTTCAGGTGCGTAAAGCAGGAGAGTTTGTCTCATTGTTTGATTTTTGCCGCCGGATGGACCTGGGTCAGATTAACAGACGAATGCTGGAAAATCTGATTATAGCAGGATGTTTTGATAATCTGGGATTAACCCGCAAACAGCATTTGTCTATTATGGATGAATGTATGGATTTGGCTGCCCAGGTGCAGAAAGAGACTTCCAGTACCCAGGCATCATTATTTGGTGATGTTATGGAAATGGTAGAAGAACCGGTACCGCGTTTACAAGGTGAACTACCTGCCCGGGAGCGACTGGCCCGTGAAAAGGAAGTGTTGGGTTTCTATGTTTCTGCCAATCCGCTGGATGAATACCGGGAGGTATTACCGTTGGTTACTACCCATCAATTGGCCGATTTTGATGTAAAAGATGATGAGATATATGTACGGGTAGCAGGAGTAATAACCAACTTAAGCCGTAAAATTAGTAAGAAAGGTGATACTTATGCCCGGTTTTTTCTGGAGGATTTGTCCGGCCGTATGGAAATGCTGGTTTTCCCTGCGGCTTACAAGAATAATCTAGACCAGTTGGAAGAAGACCAGGCCGCTATTATCGAAGGGTATTTTGATACCCGTGATGAACAGCCTAAAATTGCAGTACGGCGTATTTATAAGCTGCCGACGGTATTAAATGAAGTACAGGTAAGAATAACTGAGGAAATGAATGATACTGAAAACCGGCAGCGATTATTAAGTTTACTAAAGAAATATCCCGGTGAATTAGATGTGTTTTTGCATATTGCCGGTAAAAGCAAACCATTGCTTATGAATGATTATCGTGTGACCGCCAGCAGCAGGTTAAAGCAGGACTTGACCCGTATCTATGGAATAAACAATGTATGGTATAGTTAGCTATCAATTAAAAAGAGGAGGAAAATGCATGAATGGTGCCAACACAGGAGAAGATTATATTATTATAAAAGCGTTGGAAAATGGGGTCACTATTATCGGACTTACCCGTGGTAAAGACACCAAATTTCATCATACTGAAAAGCTGGATAAGGGTGAAGTAATGATTCTGCAGTTTACCGAACATACATCTGCTATGAAAATTCGCGGAAAGGCAGAGATTACTCACCGATTTGGGGTAGCAGTCAGCGACAGTCAAATAACCCGGAATGCTTAAACCTTATGCCAATATATATCTGATCGCAAAAAGAACTGCCTTCTATCCAGCCGGGGTGTATTTAAAGGAGGTTGCAATAGATTGAAAAAATTGGCCGTTCTTACCAGTGGCGGAGATGCTCCGGGTATGAATGCTGCCATCAGGGCAGTAGTAAGATCAGCCATATACTACGACATGGAAGTGTTTGGTGTTCAACATGGTTATGAAGGTTTAATTAATGGTGACATTCACCCTATGTCACTCGGTTCGGTAGCTGACATTATCCATCGTGGAGGAACCATTCTGCAAACTTCCCGATCCCGTGGATTTATGACTGATGAAGGTCGACAACAGGCACTTATTAATCTTAAACAGCAGGATATCGAAAATCTTATAGTAATAGGGGGCAAAGGAACATTAACCGGCGCTTTTGCTTTTTCTCATACGGGTATAAGAGTTGTGGGCATTCCTGCTACCATTGACAACGATATAATATTCACCCGCTCGATTGGATTTGATACCGCGGTTAACACTGCTCTGGAAGCAATTAATCGGATTCGTGACACAGCCACCAGTCATGGGCGGGTGTTTATAATTGAAGTAATGGGCAAAGATTGCGGAGAAATTGCGCTGGCAGCCGGAGTAGCGGGAGGAGCCGAGTCTATCCTGATACCGGAAATAGCCACTGATTTTGAGCAAATAGTATCCAAGATAAATAACGGAATGAAACGCGGTAAACTGCATAGCATTATTGTAGTTGCAGAGGGGGTTTATCCTATAATGGAACTAAAAAACAATTTACAGCAGGCTACTAAACAGGACACCCGCGTAACCATTCTGGGACATGTGCAGCGGGGTGGAACTCCGACAGCTTCGGATCGTATACTGGCATCCTGTATGGGAAAAGAAGCCGTTGAAAGTATAAATAAAAATATGGAAAATATGATGATTGCGGAAAACCAGGGACAAATTTATCCTATTCCGCTGGCAGAAATAATTTATGGGAAAAAGAATCCTGAAATCAGTATGTTTGCATTAGCCAGAATGTTATCAATTTAGTATTGAGGTGGAATTGCGGTGAGAAAAACTAAAATTATCTGTACTATCGGGCCGGCCAGTGAGGATTTGGATATTATTATGCAGATGATGGAGGCGGGTATGAATGTAGCCCGTCTGAACTTTTCGCATGGTACTCATGAAGAACATCGCCAGAGAATAAATAAACTGCGCTATGCAGGACAGCAAAGGCGTTCGCCTCTGGCCATTATGCTGGATACCAGAGGGCCGGAGATTCGCACTGGTTTATTGGAAAATAAGAAAGTACAGCTAAAAAGCGGGCAGCAGTTTAATCTGACTAATCGTTCTATCAAAGGTGATGAATCCCAGGTAGAAATTAATTATGCCAACCTGCCCCGTGAAGTTCACAAAGACAATATAATTTTGCTGGCAGATGGCTTAATCAGTCTGCTGGTTAAAGAAACTACTGATACGGACATAATATGTCGGGTTATGAATGGTGGAGAACTAGGGGAGAGAAAAGGGGTTAATGTTCCCGGAGTAAGAATTGAATTGCCTTTTATGAGCGATAAAGACCGTGAAGATATTTTATTTGGCATTGAGATGGAAGTTGATTTTATTGCCGCTTCATTTGTAAGAAGTGCTGAGGATGTAATTGAAATTAAACGCATTCTGGAACAGAAACATGCTGACATAGATGTAATTGCCAAAATTGAAAGTCAGGAAGGGGTTAATAATCTCGAAGATATCATTCAGATTGCTGATGGAATAATGGTTGCCAGAGGGGATCTGGGAGTCGAGATAGCAGCCGAAGAGGTACCATTGATACAAAAAGAAATATTGAAAAAATGCAGTAAAGTGGGCAAACCAGCTATAATTGCTACCCAGATGCTGGATTCGATGATTGTAAACCCCCGACCTACCCGGGCTGAAGTATCTGATGTAGCCAATGGTATCTTTGATGGCTCAGATGCCATTATGTTATCCGGAGAGACGGCAGCGGGAAAATATCCGGTCGAGGTAGTAGAAACCATGGCCCGGGTAGCTTATCGAGCTGAACAATCATTAAATTATGGAGAAATTTTGCGACAAAAGAGCCGGTATACAAATCTGAGCGTAACCGATGCTATTAGTTATGCCACCTGTGCAACGGCAGCTAATTTGGGTGCCTCAAAAATTATTACCGCTACCCAGACCGGGCAAACTGCCCGTATGATAGCCAAGTATCGACCCCAGACTGATATAATTGCTACTACCACCGATAAAAGGGTTATGAATAAATTGTCATTATTATGGGGAGTTCAGCCGATTCTAATTCCGGAAACAATAGGAACCGATGAATTATTTGAGGAATCTATTCGTTGCGCAATGGAAACCGGTTTAATAAATAACGGGGAACTGGTAGTCCTGACGGCTGGAATTCCTACGGGCAGAGCCGGAGCCACCAGCCTGATGAAAGTCCATATTGTTGGTGAAATCCTGGTACAGGGTATGGGAATTGGCAGTGGAGTTGCCAGTGGAATTGTACGTATCATACGGGATGAATCAGATCTCATCCGGATTGAGCCGGGCGATATTGTAGCCATTGGTGATGCCAACAGCAGTCTGGCTCCGTATTTGAAGCGAATTGCTGCCTTGGTTGCCGAGGCCGGGGGGTTAACTTCTGATGCAGCCATAATGGGATTAAATGCCCGTATCCCGGTGATTGTGGGGGCAGTAAATGCTACCCATCTGCTGGAGGAAGGCATGCTGGTAACAGTAGACGCACCCCGGGGCAGAGTCTACAAAGGTTTGGCCCGGGCATTGTAGCAAATAGTGAGGTGTGAGGAGTCAGGAGAAAGTTCTTAATAGACGCAGATATCTGCGGATTTAACGGATATTCGCTGCATATTTATAATATTTAGTACCTAACTTGACCTGACGATACTATATCTTTTGGATTTAAAGAAGGAGTTTATTTAATTGGAGGTCACCCAAGCGTCCTTAACCGTACCCCCTAATGTAACATTCTAAGGCGATTGCTGAAAATAATAACCGGGGACACATTTTAATGTGTGTCCCCGGTGTTTTTGGTGTATTCATACTAATCCTGCTTGTACATCTGTACCATGATGGCAGTGTAGAATATCCTGCGATGGCAGGTTGAGTGGTATTCACACCGACGGAACAGATGAGTTCACAGGTATAAGCCAATATTAAAGGCGATTATTTACCTTTAAAGTCTGCTTTTCTGTTTTCCAGGAAAGCTGCCATGCCTTCTTTTTGGTCCTCGGAGGAGAACAGCATTGACCAGGCAATCTGTTCTGCACGGCATCCTGCCTTAATATCCAGATTCATTGAGTTATTTACACATGCTTTGGCTTCTCTCAATGCCAGAGGCGGTTTCCTCGTTAATTTACGGGCAATCTTGGTAGCAGTTTCAACAACTTCAGCAGCCGGTACCACCATGTTGGCCAGGCCGACACGATATGCAGTTTCCGCGTCAAAGAAGTCACCAGTGAAAATATACTGTTTAGCTATACAAATGGAAGCATTGCGTGGAAAACGCTGTGTTCCGCCAGCTCCCGGGAATATACCGATATTAATTTCCGGGAAGCCCAGGGTAGCATTATCAGCCATAACACGGATATCAGCGGCCAGAACCATTTCCAGACCACCACCGAGAGCTAATCCATTGACGGCTGCAACCGTAGGTTTGTGATTATCTTCGATAGCAAACAGGGTTCTGTGAACTTTATCCAGGAAATTACGGGCTTCAAAAGCATTATATCCGTTTACGGCTTTTAGATCCGCGCCAGCCGCAAAGGCGTTTTCATTACCTCTCATAATGATAGCCCGTACTTCCGGGTCATCATTAAAGCCGGTAATAATTTCATAAGATTCATCAAGTAATTTGATGTTAACCGCATTAAAAGCTTTTGGACGGTTAAGCTGAATAGTACCAATATTATTTTCCACCGATACCAAACATGTTTCATATTGTTTATCTCTGTAAGACATTTATTAACCCCCTTGTTTCATATATAACCTTAATCAGGTTACTTGCTGTAATCGTAAAAACCTTTACCGGTTTTTCTTCCCAGCCATCCGGCCCGAACCATTTGTTTCAATAAACCAGCCGGGCGATATTTGGGATCACCAGTTTCCCGATATAATACATTACATACTTCCAAACCGATATCAACTCCAACCAAATCGCACAGGGTGAAAGGACCCATAGGCCATCCGGCACCCAGTTTCATAGCCTTATCAATATCTTCGTAGCTGGCCAGACCTTCCATAGCAATGAAGGCGGCTTCGTTCATTCCCGGAATAAGAATTCTATTGACAACAAATCCCGGACCTTCCTTTACCTTGATTGGTTTTTTACCAATAGCTTTGGAAAGTTCCATAACTGCTTCCACAGTTTCATCTGAAGTTTGCAAAGCGGGAATAACTTCGATCAGAGCCATTACCATTGCCGGATTAAAGAAGTGCATTCCCACGACTTTGTCCGGACGGTCATAGGTAGCCGCAATTTCTGTAATGGAAAGAGATGAAGTATTGGTTGCAACGATGATTTCAGGTTTAAGAATAGAGGACAATTCTGCATAAACTTTTTTCTTGATTTCCATGTTTTCTACTACGGTCTCAATAACGAAGTCAACATCAGCAATATCCTGCAAAGTAGCGGTTCCGGAAATATTTCCGGTAACAAAATCTTTGGCCCCGGCAGGTGCTTGACCTTTTTCTTCGGCTCTTGCCAGACCTTTACCAATTCTTTCTAAGGTTTTGTCGACAATTTCCTTTTTAATATCATACAAAACCACCTTTTTACCTGCACCTGCTACTGCCCAGGCAATCCCCATCCCCATGGTTCCGGCACCCAGGACAGCAACCTTATTTACTTCCATACACCAGACCTCCTTGTTTTATTGGTGACCAAACAGACAGAAAACAAAAGGACAAATCATTGCGAATTATTTTACTTCCCAATCACCTCCCTTATCCAGTGTATACCTTTAAGGCTGGTATATGCACTATGCGTATACGAACCTATTGTAAGGCGAAAACCATGTAAAATTACATAAAACAGGTACTTAATCCCGGAAATAAATCCTTCAATACTGTCACGCGAGATGACACTCTTATTACATTGATAATTAAAGAAAAAGTATTATGCAAAACTCTCAAGTAATATATTTCACACTAACTAATAACATAATAGCATAACTGGAACGAAAAAATTAGAGAAATATGGTAAGTACAAGAAGAATGTATATTCTTTATCTAACCATTAATTGGTAAAAGCCAATCTTATGGTAAAGAAACATAAGAAAAATATAAAAATGACCGGATTAAATCCGGCCAGCTGCTCGTGAAGCCTGGTTAAGCGTTACCTGGGTAATTATCAAATGAAGTGTTTTCGAATCCAATGTACCAGTTGCCGGTAAAGAATTTTGCTGCTGAAATTCGCTTATAAACTGGATATTATCCTGAGCATCAGTTTTACCTAATTGTTTAAGCATAGCATCTATCTGTTTTTGCTCCAAATCAGAAAGTACCATTAATTCATAAGCAGCTTCAGTTGCAGTATCTTTATCAGCATTTACATCAACAGCCGATGTATTTTCAGTACTTTTATCCGGATTAACTTCTGATTGTGGAGCATTATGGTGATTGATTATTTTACCCATATTACTAACAACTGCTATAGTCGAGCCAATCAAGGTTGCCCCGGCAATAACCAAAATAAAAAAGAAATAATATTCCTTTTTCATTATATTCCCTCCAATAGCCATAGTTAGTTAATATATTGTAAATTATTCAAGACAATTTTACAATTTATTCTGAAAAATTACATCCTGATGTAAATATAAAGTTTTACTTTTTATTTTTCGGATTGGTTATTATCCTTGATTATCGTGACATCAACTGAATTAAACAGAGCAAAAACTTGTTCACCTTTCTGTAGATTCATGGCCTCGGCAGCACCATTGGTGATAGTTGAATAAACCGGATGATCTCCAATATCAATTATTACTTCGGTTAAATCCTGCCCTGGTTTTACATCCATGATTCTGCCGGTTAATTTATTGGCCTGACTTATTCTCATTGAAAACGCCTCCTTTTTTATATTTATTGTGCTTACTGAGCAAATTTATAATCAAGCAAAAATTCCCACAGCAGAATAAAAAAATTTAAATACTTTATAAAAATATATTTAAGGATAGGATATTTCACTCATCTGTCGAATGAATAAAGGCAAGACTATTAAAAAAAGGTGGTTATTATATGGAATTAAAAGATCTTATATTTGAAAAAGATGGGCATATAGCTTATGTCTATATCAATCGTCCGGAAGCATTAAACAGTTTTACGCTTGACACCCTGGAAGAATTTTATTGGATACAGGATCAGATTTTAGCTGATATGGATATTCGTGTAGTAGTTTTAGCCGCCAAAGGGAAAATATTCTCGGCCGGAATTGATGTTTCCGTTCTGAAAAGTGGTAATCCTCAATATGCAGTTCGTTATATTCAAAAATTGCAGGAATACTATAACCGCTGGGAAAAGATGCCCCAACCGATTATTGCCGCTGTTCACAGTACCTGTATCGGCGGTTCAATAGAAAACATTTTAGCCTGTGATATACGCATTTCAAATCAAAGCGCTACTTACAGCCTGCCGGAAATAAACTTTGGTTTCTCTCCGGATATGGGCGCTACCCAACGGCTTACCCGTGCAGTTGGGGCCGGTCAGGCCAAAAGGCTGATTATGACCGGCGATTTTATCAGCTCCGAAGAAGCTTTGCGGATTGGTCTGGTTGACTTTGTCGTACCGGATGAGGAACTTATGGAATTCACCGCTAAATTGGCTAAAAAAATAGCTAACAAACCTCCGCTGGCAATCGGGGTTGCTAAAAAAGCCATTAATCTTGCCCAGGACACCAGCCTCAGCTTAGGTCTGCAATTTGAACAACTGGGTTCCTCTTTCCTGTTCTGTACCGAAGACTTCCAGGAAGGCCCCAAAGCCTTCTTTGAAAAACGCAAACCCAACTTCCAGGGTAAATAAAGCACATAAAAAACGAGTCAGAATTTATCTCTGACTCGTTTTTCGTTTTTATTTTGTTTCAGACTGACCAGCTATCGTTTATCTTCAGCATTTCGCAATGCATACTGGTAAATATCTTCATCAATATATCCTTTATCCCGGAGAAACTTTAGGGTATGAGTATAGTAAGCTCCAATATCATACCAATAGCCCCTCACATCCCGATACTTATTATGAACCGGCAACTGAGGCCTTTCAACTGATATCTCCATTGAAGCAATAAACTTCCCCGGGTAATTAAGGATCTGCTCATCAGTCATATCACGGTAATCCCACTTCAAAGCAGTCAGTAAACCTTCTCTATCCGGCCTGTGTATTTCAATAGCCTCATTATACCGCCGGGGTGTTTTAGCAGCAGATTCATTTTCAAGTATGACTTCTTTTGAAACCACACTATCAAGTACTATCCGGTAAACATGATTAGCAGACATATCCAGCGCGGCTATCATCTTCTGGCGTTCTTCATCACACCCGGCTATGGAAGCCATCTGATCTAACATTTGGGTTTCCCATGCTTCCGGAGCATTGGTGGCTAAGTGAACCGGATATCTGCAGTTTTTTATATTTCCATTTTTCAACCGATATTGGAAAGTTATATTATACTGCCGGTTATTATCATCAATAAACATGGTGGTCCGGTACTTTTCTCTGAGGACACCAATATTATCAATCATATACTGATGCAAGGCCGCAATCTGGTCTTTACTGTCAGCCTGGGAGAAAATCCCCGGGCTCGCTGACCATAACAGACGGGTTTCCTCCGGGGTTAGATTGGCCATGGCCGGATACAAATACTCGTTACTCCGGGGGTCTTTTTCCGGACTAATAGGGGTTCCGTAAGTTAACGCCAGTGATTCGGGCAGATTTGGTATGCTATCAAAATAAACCGGCCCGCGGTCAGCCTGCAAGGTGTTTTCATGGTAATAAGCATAATTACTGCTGAAAGCTACGGCTTCAACCTGATTTACATCCGGGATGCGGGTAGCATATCCATACCAGTCATACCAGGCAGATAAAATAACCAGGCTCATTATCAATGCATAGACGACAAAGCCTTTATAGCTGTCCAATACCTTAAACGATTTTCGCAATAATGCTTCGGCAACATAATATCCCAACATACCTGCCAGGATGAATACCAGCCAGGAAACCAGCAATCCGGAAGAGGGATTGATAAATCCATTTAATATAATTTCTCCCAGGGTCAAACTGGTACAAATAGTTACTCCATATTTAAAAATCGGCTCCAGTCCGGAAATAGTGATTATATCTCCGGCTTTTTCCATTTTACGCTCCTTATACATTTGTAAAGCTGCCCCGATAAAAACCATGCCGGCCAGCAAATAAGCAATCCATACCCACCAATTGACCGGGGTATAAGTGCTGCTGAGCCCGGCAGTATATACTATCGGAGTTAACAGGGCTTCAATATATAAATTACTATGGGCGAACAGGCTGGTAAAACCATATAAATACTGACTGAGAAAGGCATCTATAACCATCATAAGACCAAATATAATGATATTGGCAATACCAAAAAAGGCGATATGTGCAAATATGTTGCCGGTTAGCATGGCCATAAATACTGCCAGAGAAAACAGCAACAAGCTAAGGGATGCAAATATGAATAACCACCCCAGCAAAGCCGTGAAATCCAAACAGTTATGGATTATTCCGATTCCCGTCAGGGTCAGAAAGAATACTAACAACGGCAGAATAATCATAAACAATCCTGACAAATAATTGCTGAAATACATGGTACGGCGGGTATAAGGCAAGGCGTTCATCATTCCCGCTGCTGAAGTATTAAACAAATAGGAAAATACCGCTGTAGCTGATACTATACTGAATAATGCAACTATAAGGGCCAGACCTCCGGATATGCTATAAACACTATCCATAAATAATTGCGGTGTAAGCGGTGTAAACACTTCCGGGGCCAATCTGCGATTATAAGTTAAATTAAAACCAATTAACAGAACAATAACTATATAGGAAGCAAATACAGGCCAAAACCGCTGCAGGTTTTTTCTGAAAAGGGCCTGGCTAAATATCGGTGCTGCTGATGCCATAATCCATCCCCCCCAACTCATGAATAAATATTTCTTCCAATGAAAGCGGCAGCACATCTATCATCATGGAATCCAACTGAGCTGCCTGGTTGATAATTTGCTCTTTCTCCCCGCGGACTACCAGGTGAACCACACTGCCTACCTGATTTTGCGACAATACCGTCAGGTGGCTCAAATCCGGAACATCCTGGCGAAATGCCAACTGCAGCTTGAAAATATTATTCTGCAATTCATCCAGATTACGCTCCAATACTACTTCACCCTTATGCATAATGCCTACGCAATCACAAACATCCTCCAATTCCCTTAGATTATGCGAAGAAATAAACACGGTAGTCTGCCGTTCGGCAACATCCTGAAAAACCAGACTCCAGACTTTACGGCGGGCTACAGGATCCAGTCCATCCATCGGTTCATCCAGCACCAGAACCCTGGGCATGATACACAAAGCCAGCATAAAAGCGGCATGTTTTTTCATTCCCCGGGAAAATCGGCGTAACGGACTATGGTGATCCAGAGGGAAAATCGGTATCAGCTTTTGCAAACGCTCATCATTGAAACTCGGGTACACCTGCCGGTAAAAACTAATCATATCTGCTAAATCAGCCTGAGGGAAAAAATAAATATCATCCGGTATGTATGCTATGGACTCTTTTAGAATTGGATTGTCAAAAACCGGTATATCACCAATTGTTATTGAACCCTGGTCGGGGATCAGTATACCGACGATATTCTTAATCAGGGTGGTTTTGCCCGAACCATTTGGTCCTACTATTCCATAGACTGAAGATTTGGGTACGTTAATATTTACATCCCGTAAAGCCTGAAAGTCGCCAAACGACTTACTGAGGCCACGCACTTTTATCATTTTTTATCTAACCTCCTCTATTCGAAATTACAGATCTTCAAGCACCTGTTTGATTTCCTCTTTGCTAACGCCCAAATAGATTAATTCCCGAACTCTATCTGTTATCTCCGCTATTAACTGTTCGGTTTTCCCGGGGTTTTGGCCAGGTGCCCGGGACTGGACAAAAGTACCTTTGCCGGGAACCTGATAGACAAATCCCTGAGCTTCCAGATCGCGATAAGCTTTTTGAATAGTATTGGGATTTATAGCCAGATTCTGCGCCATCTCCCGTACCGAAGGAATTTTCTCATCAGGCTCCAGTACGCCGCGAATAATCAAATTCTTAATCTCATCGCGTACTTGTTCGTAAATCGGTTTGGGATTTCTTAAATCAACACTGATAATGTAAATCACCCCCTAAACTTCCAGCGGCTCAATCTATGTGTATTACTACTCATAGTACACATAATACACCTGCGCAACCAACCCGTCAAGTAAAATCTGGAAGAGGATAAAACCGGACATTGTATTGCAAATGATATTGATGTGATAGCTATGATTAATAATTTACTGGTGGCCATAGTCTCTGACAGATCGGCTCAGCCTGTAATCAATACCGGAACCCTTTACTAGGGGATAGAGCAATGGCCGGAAAAAAGTCATTTTTATTACGCATTAATCCTGACTTATACGAAGTTATGGAAAAGTGGGCGGCTGACGAATTTCGCAGTGTAAACGGGCATATAGAATATATTCTCCGCGATGCAGCCATAAAAAGCGGACGCCTGGGGAAAAAACACCGGGATTTATCAATTACAGGATCGGAAAGCGCTTCCGGATATGACGATAAAGAGGGGGGATAGCCCCTACCACTATCATGATACCCATCGCCTCACCGGGCTGGAAACCATGAATGAAATTTTGGTATTAGATCAAGGTCAAATAATAGAACGGGGAACCCATCAGGAACTTATCAATTCAGGGGGACTTTACCATAACATGTATCAATTACAGCAAAACATTTGAAAGTTTATCTCCCCGGGCAGCGATATTAAGTCTGCCTTCTATGGAGTGTTGAATATCTTCTTTTTTAAACCGCCATTCCCGGACACACTTAAACCCTATGTCTCTAATAGCTGCATCAGTGCCCCTCCATATCTGTGCCAGTACTTTACCTGTTAATAACCGGTATGCTACTATTGTGGAAAGTACTTGTGCAAACTTTTCCGGTTTGCACCAGGAGGTTATTAAAATGTCCCGTAGCCTGAAAGTAGCAGCTGTGCAGATGGATGTAGCCCCGGCATCTGTTTCCGACAGACTTGAGCGAGCCTATAGTTTAATCCGGGATGCTGTCAGCCAGGGGGCGGAGCTGGTAGTGCTGCCGGAGGTTTTTAACACTGGTTATGCCTACACCGATGCGAATTATGAAAACGCTGAAAGATTCGATGGCCCTACGATACAATGGATGAAGGGCACTGCTGCTGAATTTAATATCCACCTGGCAGGTAGTCTGCTGCTCTGGAATCAGGAGCATAGCGACATAGTTAACACCCTTGTGCTGTTTGACCCCAGGGGGCGTTCCTGGAGTTATGATAAGAATTATCCCTGGAGTTGGGAACGAGCCTATTTTGTACCGGCAAAGAAACATTCCCAAACAGTTGTAGCTCATACGGATTTGGGAGACATTGGATTTTTGGTTTGCTGGGATATTGCGCACGCACATTTGTGGAAGCAATATGCGGGCAAAGTCGATATGATGGTCATATGGAGCTGTCCTCCCGATGCCTTTAAAGCTGAACTAAAGCTCCCTTCAGTACAGTTAGGGCCAAAAGATATGGGTTCTACCATACAGTCCATGCATGATGAGGCCTATAACCTGTTTGGACGAACTCTTGAACAACAATGTGCCTGGCTGGGGGTACCCGGGATCAGTGCTATATGCAACGGTACTCTTAGTACACCAATCCCCAAAGGCAAAGGTGCTTTTTTGGTTTATATTTTGTCCTCTCTTAAACTGGCTAAATATATGGGTGAGGCTAATGATCTGGAAATGACCTGCCAGATGTATTCTGCCTGCAAGGTGATAGGAGCAGATGGCAGTGCGCTGGCTTTTGAAACAGGCAGTGACGAAAAAGCCGTAGTGGCGGAAATAAGCCTGCCCAATCAAAAACCGCGTCCTGTTGCACGCCAGCCTAAACCAATTGTCAGAAAGACATCCTATTTGCTGGCCGATTTTTGGTTTCCACTGCTTACTCGCTCCCTGTATGTGCGTAAAGTTAAGCAACCACTTTTAAAATAGTTATTGCTATCATGGTGAAACAACTCATCAGGTTTTTAAAGAGGAGGGGACAGGTATGACTCAGCGTCTGGTCACTGAACAATCCAATCAATTGCATCAACTGCTGGTTACCGTATCCAGATATTTATACTTTGCCAGTGATGGTCAGGTCAGGTATCAGGAGAAGCCCATGGAGGTTAATACCGGTAATCTCAGCAAATCCCACAGGGATCATCTGGTCTATTATATGTGCTGTGTATACAGTTACAATTGTTTTTTTGATATTACCAGCCCGAAAAAATGTAGCCCACCCGCATACGCTACGCAACAAACGGCAGTAAAATTGGCAAGTAAATTTAACCGAAACCGAATATCAGAAAACAATTAAGGGGCTTCAAAGCCCCTAATTTTTTGTATGGTGCCAGAGGTGGGACTCGAACCCACACGCCTCGCGGCACACGATTTTGAGTCGCGCTCGTCTGCCAATTCCGACACTCTGGCCTGTAAACTATTATTTCAGCAGAATTAATTATAAGGCGAGGCCATATAGTTGTCAAGCAGGGGGGATCATTCTATTTGGTGCTTTTTCATCAGTCTGTATAGTGTAGTGCGGGAAACACCCAGTATTGCAGCGGCCTGCTGCCGATTACCGTAACTTCTTTTTAAAGCCATACGGATTCGTTCTTTTTCCGCTACATCTTTTCCTGATTTCAAATCATAATCTACGGGAGGGGCATCAAGTGACTGCTGATGAAGAAACAGGGGCAAGACATCACTGGTCAGAGTGGAGTGAGGGCAAAAGTTCATTGAGGTTTCCAGAACATTAATTAATTCTCTGGTATTCCCCGGCCAGTTGTATTGCAGCAGAACCCGCATGGCATCATCCTCGATGGCTTGAATCTTTAAGCCTAGCTTACGATTAAGCTGATCCAGATAATACTGGACTAAAACTGGTATATCTTCGGTTCTTTCCCGCAAAGGCGGAATATAAAGATTGACAACATTTAACCGATAATAGAGATCAGGCCGGAAAGTGCCCTGGTTGATCATCCATTTCAAGTCCTTGTTGGTAGCTGAAATAACGCGTACATCTACAGGTATGGTATGATCATCACCGATGCGCTCAATTTCTCTTTCCTGGAGAACTCTTAACAATTTTGCCTGCATGGACAAAGGCATATCGCCAATTTCATCAAGAAATATGGTTCCGTGGTTGGCCTGTTCAAACTTGCCGATTTTTCCACCTTTACGGGCTCCGGTAAAGGCCCCTTCTACATAACCAAACAGTTCCGATTCCAAAAGTGGTTCAGGTATGGCGGCACAGTTTACCTTAACGAAAGGTTGTTCGGCGCGTGCGCCGCTATAATGAATTGACTGGGCAAATAATTCTTTACCGGTACCGCTTTCTCCGCTAATAAGTACTGACGATGGAGAGCTGCCAATCCATAATATAGTTTCCCGCAGAGCTTTAATAATCGGACTCATTCCCTTAATAATATCCTGGCCTGATCCGGCTACCGGTTCAATGTTGAATTCATCCTGATAAGATTTTAATTCATGCATAAATTTGGATACATTCTGCATAATATCTCTGGTGTTAATGCGGGAAATAATGTTTATATAATCGTCAAAATCTATGAGGTTCTTTTTTACACAAGTTAAATCAAAAGCTTCATATCTTCCAACTACGCCAATAATTATATTATCAGCAATAACCGGCTGGCGGGTGGCCAGTACTTTATTCCGGGGATAGAAGGCCAAAAGGTCCGGGCGACCTGTTTCAACCACATTCATTAAATAGGGATCAAATTGAAATTCATCAATATGATGACTGATCAATTGTTCCCGAGTTAAATCCAGGTAAGCGCAAAGGGTATCATTTACCAAGCGTATGATGCCTTGTTGGTCAACAAATATGGCACCTTCATAGGGAAGATTGAATATTTGTTTTAGCATTTCAGATTCTTCAATATTAGAAAAATCAGCATTTTTAACACAGTCCATAATAAGACTCCTTTCCAGTATCCGGCAAGAATCCAGTAGACAGAATAGAGAGTATATTCAAAATAATCAGAGTAGTTGTTGCAAATATGTTACATTGTAACATATTTGCAACAACTACGCAAACCTCGTAATATAGTGCTGTCAAACCGATTGCCGCCCGGATAATGTTTCATGAATGAAACGGCATTGTAAAATAATCCCTCCAAAACCGGTGTTTATAAGTTGGCTTATATTTTGCATATATATAGCATAAGGTCATTATTGACCTAAAGGGGGGAGATAGTTGCTTTAATGATTGTTTTAGTGGAAAGTATTCCAGATAGTAGTTGACAGTCAAGTTCAAAGAATAAACCGGTTGGATGTGTCCGGTTTGAAACAATTGAGCATTTGTAATGGGTTGTGGAGGAGTAAGATGGCAGGTTTATTAAAGGGGATTCGAATAATTGATCTTACCAGGCTGCAATCCGGCCCCTATTGTACAATGGCTCTTGGTGATCTGGGGGCCGAGGTTATTAAAATTGAGAACCCCAGAGGAGGGGATTTGATCCGTTGGTATCCACCACTGGGAAAATCGGAGAGTGGATATTTTCTGGCTCTGAATCGCAATAAGAAGAGTATTAAACTGGATATCTGGACTGATTCGGGGCGCGAAGTATTTAAGCGTTTGGTAGATTCGGCTGACATAGTTATTGAGCAATATCGGCCGGGAGTATTAAAAAAAATTGGTCTGGATTACCAACAATTGCAGGAAAGAAACCCAAGAATCATAATGGCTTCTATTTCTGCTTATGGGCAAACCGGGCCTTACAGTTCCTTGCCTGCCCATGACATAAACCTACAGGCTATAAGTGGAATACTTAAGGGCGTGGGAAGGAAAAATAGTGAGCCGGTTATTTCGGGAGTTCCCATTGCTGACATGGCGGCATCTTTGTGGACTGCGTTTGCTTTGCTGGCTGCGTTATGGGAAAGGGAACACAGTGGTCAAGGTCAGTATATAGATGTTTCAATTCAGGAAGCTGCCCTGAGTTTCCAAACTCTTGCTGCCGGAGAGCTGTTCACCAATAATTATTTCGCCGAGCGATGCAATGAACCTCTTATTGGAGTGAGTGCCTGGTATAATGTTTATCCAACTGCTGACCAAGGTTATCTGGCTATCGGATTATTGGAGTTCAAGTTCTGGAGTTCTTTTTGCAAAGCCATTGAATGTGAGGAGTTCGTCGAAAATCAATTTGGACCACCTGAAGTTCAGGAGAAGATGATTCAAAAGATTGAGTCCCTTACAATTCAGAAAAGCTTGCAGGAATGGATGGATATTTTGCAACCTCTGAATATTTGTGTAACCCCGGTTAATAATCTGGAAGAAGCACTGAAAAACCAACAGATTGAATTTCGCCAAATGGTTCAGGAAGTCAATCATCCGGTGGAAGGAGTGATAAAGCTGTTAGGTATACCGGTAAAGTTTAGCCGGACTCCTGTAAAAATTCAGATGCCCCCGCCTCTGTTTGGCCAGCATACTGAAGAAATACTTATGGAATTGGGATATAACATATCAAGCCTGGAAAGGTTTAAATGTATGGGAGTAATATGATGTGACTGGCAGAGTTTAATCAATTAATGTTCCGTCAAATATAAAAGGGGATACGAAAGATAATTAATTTAATTAAATAATTGGAGGGATTTTAATGAGTACTTATATGCAGGAGTACAAAAGTAAACTGGTTACAGCTGAACAAGCAGCCAGATTGGTCGAATCCAATGTGATAGTTGATTATGGAATGTTTGCAACCAAACCGGTGGATTTTGATATGGCCTTGGGAAAACGGGCCGGCGATGGCCTGGAGAATGTGGCCGTTCGGGGAACCGGTTCTGTATTGCCTATTCCCGAAGTAATAAAAAACGATATTGAGCAGAAGACTTTTCAATATTTTTCCTGGTATTTTACCTTGCTGGACCGTAAAGCTGCTGATATGGGTCTGGCGGCCCATAACCCTTTTAATTATCATGAAGCTACAATGCTGGCTTACAATCTGGAGGAATACAGTCATATAGCTCCCCAGGTATGGTGCGCACAGGTATCCCCTATGGATGAGCATGGTTGTTTTAACTTTGGACTGGGCAATTCTCATAATCGTGGTATGGCCCTGGGGGCTAAAATTGCCATAGTTGAAGTAAATGAAAATATGCCCCGATGTCTGGGCGGTAATGATGAGTATATGCATATAAGTGAAATTGATTATATTATAGAAGGTTCTAATTCACCAATATTCACTACCCCAAAATCTCCTGAGGCCAGTCCGGAAGAAAGAAAGATTGCGAACTATATTCTGGAAGAAATACATGATGGAGCCTGTTTGCAGCTGGGAATAGGAGCGCTTCCCAATCTTATCGGTCATATGATAGCTGATTCGGATCTAAAAGATTTAGGTATACAGAGTGAAATGTTCTGTGATGCCTTTGTGGCCATGTATGAGAAAGGCAGAATAACCAACGCCAAAAAATCCTATGATATCAATAAGAGTACCTATTCATTCTGTCTGGGTATGCAGGAAACCTATGATTTTTTAAATGACAATCCCCGTTGTGCATCAACTACGGTTCTTCATACTAATGATCCCTCCAAAGTCGCTTTGCAGGATAACATGATTGCCATTAACAATATTCTGGAAGTTGATTTGTTAAGTCAGGTATGTTCGGAATCATTCGGACTTAGACAGATATCAGGAACCGGTGGACAGTTGGATTTTGTTATTGGAGCTTTCCATTCCAAAGGAGGCAAGGGTATCCTGGCTTTCAGCTCGACTTTTAAAGACAAAGAAGGCAATATCCATTCGCGGATAAAACCTCTGTTAACACCCGGCGCGGCTGTAACTGTTCCCCGTACTCAGATCCAATATCTGGTTACCGAATACGGAATTCAGAACTTTAAAGCTACATCTACCTGGGGCCGGGCGGAAGGTTTGATCAATCTGGCCCATCCGGATTTCCGCGACGAATTAACCAAGGCTGCCAAAGAAATGAAAATCTGGTCCAGAACCAACCGTATTCCATTTTAAATATGAAAATAACCAATAAATAATAATACAGGGCTTTGCCAAGCCCTGTATTTATTTGTATTAAATGGTGGGCAGGCAGTAATTGCCATCAGCATGGTTAAAGGAGATTTTACCCCTTCTGTCACAAAGAGGAAAGATAAGAATAAAGGATATGCTTCAATAAATGCCGAAAGAAGTGTATTATAAAAATGTTAATGATGGGATCTTTAATAAAGCCATAAGTTCCATACTTTACATAAGGAGAAGTATGAGGATGACATTAGAAGAGCAACTGGTTAAGAAAAGCCTTCTTGGTGATACAGCGGCTTTTGAGGAACTGGTCGCCCAATATCAGAACAGGATTTACGCCTTGGCGTATCGGTATATGGGTAATGAGGAAGATGCTTATGATATGACCCAGGAGGCATTTATTAAAGCCTTTCGTTCTTTGCGTTCTTTTAAAGGTGATTCCAGTTTTGGTACCTGGTTATACCGGGTGGCCACCAATGTATGCCTGGATGAGCTGCGAAAAAGGAAACGAAGGGTTCTGACTTTATCGCTGGATGAACCGTTGGCTACACAGGACGGCGATGAAGTGGAAAAAGAGATAGCGGACACATCTCCTACAGTAGACATATTATATGAACAAAAGGAGTTCTCTTTATACATACAGGACATTCTCGATGAAATGAAGCCCGAACATAAAAGTGCAATTGTATTGCGTGATTTGATGGAACTTAGTTATGAAGAGATTGCAGAGGTCCTGGATTGTTCCATAGGAACGGTAAAATCCAGGTTGAGTCGGGCACGAACTGTTTTGAGAAAAAAATTGACAGACAGGGAACTTTTGCCTTAAGCACCTCGTCTAATAAGCGAGGAGGATATAACTATGAGATGTGAACAAATGCGAGAGCTATTATCTCCATATATGGATCAGATGACCAGCGAAAAAGAGACTCGTATGGTTGAGGCTCATCTTGTGGTGTGTCCGGAATGCAACCGGGAACTGGAACAATTGCAGCGTATGGTTGCCCTGATGGGTAATCTGGATACGCCTCAGTTGCCGGAGCATTTTTCAGCAGATTTTCATCGTCGCTTAATGAATGAGCAGCCGCTTATATTTAGAAACAGTGAACTGAAAAAGCCTCGAAAACAGGCTTGGATTGCTGCTGGAGTGGCTGGTTTGGCTTTGACCGTAGGCGTTTACGCCAGCAGTTTATTGCCGGTGGGTATGGTAGCAGATTTATGGCAGGATAAAGAAGATAAGCAAAACAAAACTACTACGGTGGCCGTTGATGATATTATTCAAAGAATTCAGCTGTGGGGACATCAGGATAAGAATATTCTGCCTGCAGAGCAAATAGCTGATAAGGGTACTACTGCTCCCGGGCAGGAAAAAGTTCCGACTGCCGGACCTGCTTCTAATGAACAACCACCAGCCGAGGCCGTCCCTGCAAAGATACAGATAGAGCCTAAACTGGCAGATGTGTTTAAGTCAACCATCAAAGTTGATAATTTAAATGACTCAGTTTCCAGGGTAGTCCAAATTGCTGAAGCCAATGGAGCCCAGGCCAGAGTAACTCAGGCCGGTAATGAGGTTCAGGCATTAAATGGTATAACCCGGGAGGTTAGTTTCAAGGTTAGTTCCGAACAGGTAGGAGCAATCTTAAAACAATTGGAGGCTGTTGGCCAGGCGGGTATGCCGACAGGTGATCAGGTAGTTTATACGGAACAATACAGTGAGGCTGTTAATCAAATCCAAACCCTGGAAAAACAGATTTGTGAATTGGATACTTGCGATGAGCAAAGCAGGATTAATTTACAAACTGAATTGCAAATATGGCGGGATAAAAAACTAAAGCTGGAAAAGGAATTACAGATGGCAACCATTAAGGTGCAACTGGTTCAGGAGGTTAATCCTTAAAAGTTTAATACACAATTTAATAACACATAATTATAATGGGCAGGGAATAGTATCCTGTCCATTGAATTTTTATGTGTATATTATTGAGGAAAGGTGGAACTTCTGGTGACAGAATCCAAGTTTTTATTGATAGATGGCAATAGCCTTTTGTATCGGGCTTTTTATGCGCTGCCATTACTGCACACGCGCGAAGGGATATATACCAACGGTATTTATGGCTTTCTTACCATGTTTAACCGGATAAAGGCTGAACAACAGCCTACTCATTTACTGGTGGCTTTTGATAAGGATAAGCAGACTTTTAGAAATTCCCTGTTTAATGAATATAAAGCCAATCGCCAGTCTGCGCCGGATGAATTGAGAGATCAGTTTACCTTCCTGCGGGAAATTCTGACTGCCATGAATGTAGATTTTCTGGAAATACAGGGCTACGAAGCAGATGATATTATAGGTACAATAAGTCGGCAAACAGAAGAAAATGATATTCCGACTATAATTCTGACCGGAGATAAGGATACCCTGCAGTTAGTATCAGAGCAGGTAACAGTTATGATGACTAAAAAAGGTATTACCGAAATGGAAACTTATGATCCGCAGGCGGTTAAAAACCGCTATGGAGTGACCCCGGACCGATTAATTGAAATTAAAGCTCTGATGGGGGATGCTTCGGATAATATTCCCGGAGTTCCCGGTATAGGAGAAAAGACAGCTATAAAGTTAATTGGGGAATACGGTAATCTGGAAAATCTGTATCAACATATTGACCAGATTGCGGGGAAGAAGTTAGGAGAGCGGTTATCGGAAAATGAAGCCCAGGCGTATTTAAGCCGTGATTTATCGCGCATTGTAAGAGACATGGAATTAAACTGTGATCTGGAAGATTTTCGCCTGAAAGAACCTGATTATGCACAGCTAAGAGAGTTGTACCGCCGATTGGAGTTCAATAGCTTTTTAGCCTCTCTGCAGGAAAGTGAAACATTGGAGCAACTGGCGGAAGAAGCAATATTACCAGTTGTTGATATAAATAGAGCTGAACAGATAACCAGCATAGTTGATTCACTTTCTGCCGGGCAGGATTTGGCAGTTATTATTGAGGCAGATTATCATCATCCCATGTGGGCGAAATTGCAGGAGATTTATCTGTATAATGGACAAACTGTTTATCGCATGATTTTAGATGAGAATCCAACAGGACAATTGGAACATTTGCGTCCGTTATTGGAGTCGGGTAATATACCTAAAATATTTCATAATGCCAAGTTTGCCCAGGTAATATTAAAACGATTTGGCATTGAACTGGATGGAATTAAAGGCGATACGCTGCTAGCTGCTTATATTAAAGACCCGGCCTTTGAAGGGGAATTGTTGCATGAAACCATGCAAAAGCATTTAAATATGAATGCAACTCCTGCCAATCATGCCTTATCCGTCAGCAAGCTACCCGAATTATATGCCTGTTTAATTAACTCTATCTCACCTGACCAGATTCATTTACTGGATGAGGTGGAGATGCCTCTGTCCACAGTATTGACCAATATGGAGTTTTGCGGGGTAAGAGTAGAACGAGACACCTTAAATGCTATTTCAGCAGAATTATCTGCCGGTATTAATCATAGTGAGGAAAATGTATTTGCTATGGCCGGACAAAATTTTAATATTAATTCTCCTAAACAATTAGGCAAAGTATTATTTGAAGACCTGGGGCTCAGGGTAGTTAAAAAGACCAAAACCGGCTATGCCACTGGAGCGGAAGTCCTGGAAGAATTATGTGACGACCACCCAATAATCACGCATATATTAACATATCGTCAATTGACTAAATTGAAATCTACTTATGCAGATGCCCTGCAGGATTTACTTCACCCCGATACCGGACGGGTACATACTATTTTCAAACAGGCTCAGACAGCTACCGGCAGATTATCCAGCGTAGAGCCCAATCTGCAGAATATACCGGTTAAGATGGAGGAAGGCCGGCGGATTCGCAAAGCGTTTACAGCACCGGCAGATGATTGGTCGCTTTTATCAGCTGATTATTCCCAGATTGATTTGCGGGCCCTGGCCCATATAAGCGGCGATGAAACTTTGATTGAGACCTTCCATAAGGGGATTGATATTCATGCCCGTACAGCCTCGGAAATATTTCATGTGTCTTTGGATGAAGTCACCCCGGATTTACGGAGGCGCGCAAAAGCGGTCAATTTCGGCATTATCTATGGAATCAGCGACTTTGGACTTTCCCGTGATACCGGAGTCAGCCGTAAGGAGGCCCGTCAGTATATTGATAACTATTTAGCCAGTTATCCGGGCGTCAGGCAGTATATGGAGGATATTGTGGAGTTTGGTATGCGCAACGGTTATGTGGAAACCATACTGAAAAGACGGCGCTATTTACCGGACTTAAATGCACGCAATAAAATGGTACAGTCCTTTGCCCGGCGTATGGCACTTAATACCCCTATTCAGGGAACTTCCGCCGATATTATAAAATTAGCCATGATTAATATATATAACGAATTATTAAAACAAAAACTGCGCAGCCGGATGCTTTTACAGGTGCATGACGATCTGATATTGGAAGTTCCCCGGGAAGAGCTGGATTTGGTAATGGGAATTTTAAAAGATAAAATGGAGAATGCCTGTACTCTGAAGGTTCCGCTGGAAGTGTGTCTGAAAGTGGGAAACAATTGGTATGATATGCAGGAAATTTAATAAAGCTACCGGACCCGTTGGGAGGTGAAATATATATGCCGGAGTTACCAGAGGTTGAAACGGTAAAACGTTCCCTGTTAACCAATAAAGGAGCAAAGTTTATTACTTTACAAATAAATCATCCGGCAGTTCTCAGACGCCAGGATTTTAAGCCGGAAGAATTATACGGTAAAAAAATCAAGTCTATCGAACGGCGGGGCAAGTATTTGATATTATCTGCAATCAACGGGAGGAACCTCATAGTTCATTTGGGTATGAGCGGGCGTTTTTATATGCTTGATGTTGAGGAGCAGGTGCAAGAGCCCCATATTCATGCAGAAATAGTACTGGATAACGGGCGCAAGTTACTTTATCAGGATGCACGCAGGTTTGGCGGATTATGGCTGGTAAAGGATACGGTATCTTTTTTCAGCCGTATGGGAAAAGAACCTTTAGGGGAAGATTTCAATGCGGTTTATTTAGCTGAGGTCATAAAAAATCGTAAGGTTGCTATTAAGAGCTTATTACTTAATCAAAGCCTGATTGCCGGAATTGGTAATATCTATGCAGACGAAGCTTTGTTCCGGGCGGGAATTCTTCCCACCCGACCAGCCGGTTCGTTGAATAACGAAGAAATAATCCGCTTATCAAAATCCATAAAAGAAGTATTACAAATGGGCATCGAACAACGGGGGACTACTTTTCGTGATTATCGGGACGGAAATAATGAGGCCGGCAATAATCAGAATAGCTTACAGGTGTATGGACGAAAGAATATGCCGTGTCCGGTATGTGGAGAATTAATCTGCTGTGACCGTATTGGAGGACGCAGCAGTCATTACTGTGAACATTGCCAGCTGTAAAGGCCAATATCGGTAACACTTTAAATTCCCTATCCATATAGTATTTATATAACTGCGTGGATAGGGGTGTCTTCAGGTGGAATGGTTGGCAGTACCATTATTTGCTCTGGCAGTAAGTGCGGACGGATTAATTGCCGGTCTGGCTTATGGGGTTAAAAAGATTAGGATCCCGTTATTGCCGCTTCTGCTGATTGCTTTGTCATCCGCCCTGGCGGTAACATTATCGATGTACTGCGGGCAGGGATTGGCAGCAGTTATCCCACCCTATTGGGCGCAGAAAATTGGAGCTATGTTGCTTGTGATTATTGGCGGATATTTCCTGATGGGTGCATTGCGTGATCATATCGGTAGTCTAAGCGGAGATGAACAACTGCTAAGTTTTAATGTAAAACCGTTGGGGGTTATAGTTCAGATTCTCAAAGAACCGGCCAGCGCTGATATGGATTTATCCGGAGAGATTAGTCTTAAGGAAGCCGTATTTCTAGGTCTGGCGCTGGCTATGGATGCACTGGGTGCAGGTGCAGGTATGGCTATGGCTGGTTTTAACATTTTGTTTACAGCCTTGTGCGTGGGTATGTTAAAATTTATATTAATATATAGCGGAATGTATCTGGGCGGAATTTGTCCGGGGGACCGGCTGAAAGGTGTTTCAACCTTATTATCCGGGTGTATATTTATTGTGATTGGAATATTGGAAATTATGTAAAGTCGGTGATAATTTATGAGAATCATCGGTTTGACTGGTGGGATTGCCAGTGGCAAGAGTACAGTTTCCAGGGCGTTAAGGGAACTGGGGGCCATTGTAATCGATGCCGATGAAGTTGCCCACTCTATTGTCGAACCAGGTAAACCAGCCTGGGAAGATATTGTGGCCTTGTTTGGAATGGAAATACTGCATGAGGACCAAACTATCAACCGGGACAAGCTTGGGAGTATCGTTTTTGATGACCCGGAGCGATTACTGGAGCTTAATCAAATAACCCATCCCCGTGTAATGGAACAATTTAAACATATGTTGCAAACTATTAAATTCGAAAAACCTGATGCGGTAGTTTTTATTGAGGTTCCATTGCTATATGAAACTCATATGGAGAGAATCTGTGATGAGGTATGGGTAATATGGGTAGACGAAGAAACTCAGATTGAGCGATTGATGAAGCGGGACAACCTGGGGCGGGAAGATGCTATCAAAAGAATTGATGCTCAGATGAATTTGGATGAAAAAGCCAGGCGTGCCGATATCGTTATCGATAACCGCCAAACAATGGAGGAAACAATAGAGACCGCCACCAAATATTACAAATCTATTCTGGGGCAAATATAATATATATAATTAATTGCTGCTATTGTTGGGGGTAGTTGATTTGAAAATCAAGGCAAAAAACCGCTTATCGATTTTGTTATGGTCAGGTATACTGCTTTTTTTAGTGGCGGTTTTGACTTTTCCTCAATGGATTACTATATTTTATCCTCAGCCACATCAGGAGATAGTTATGAATTATGCCAGCGAAAGCAAGATTGATTCTTGTCTGGTGTTTGCCATAATGCGGGCGGAAAGTAAATACCAGACTGGTGCCCAATCTTCGGCAGGAGCCAAGGGATTGATGCAGATAATGCCTGAAACGGCTGCATGGATTGCCAGTAAGCATGGTATTACTGATTTTAAGATCGAGCAGTTACATGATCCTGAAGTTAATATTCAGTTTGCCTGTTGGTATCTGGCTGATCTGGAGCAGGAGTTTAATGGAGAAACTCCGGTGGTAATTGCTGCGTACAACGCCGGACGGGGAACCGTCAGCAAATGGTTGGAACAGGATGTGTGGGATGGCAGTTCCAAAAACCTGGACCAAATACCATTTACAGAAACCAGAGAATATGTTACTAATGTGTTGAAAAACTATGAAGCCTATCAGGCAATTTATGAATAGTTGCATCACCATGAAATATGGTAAAAATATGCATTGGCCGGAATAAATTCCTAAACCAATTAATATAATGTCCCCAGAACAATACATGTTAAAAAGGGGGCATTTTTTTGTTTATTACAGCCCGGCGAATAGCATTCACGGCACTATTACTCGTAATTATAATAACGGCCTGGATTTATTATCATAATCAGGCGGAATATACTGCCGGTCTTGATTCCCGGGCTATTAACATTGGCCTGGTCGGTAAAATTGATTCATTGGATCCGGCATTGCTTGATAATCATGAGGAAACCCTGATTGCTTCAGCGATGTATGAAAGCCTGGTTTATTATGATGAAGAAACCAGTAGTCTTAAACCCTTGTTGCTGAAAAACTGGAAGTATTCATCTGATGGCAAAACCCTGACCCTTAATCTTAAAAAAGGAATTAAATTTCATAATGGAAAGCTGCTCACTGCCCAGGATGTTAAAACCGCCTGGGAGAGAAACTTTGCTACATCCCGTGAATGGGCCAATGTTTGTCTCTTTCTATCTATTGTCGGCAGCCGGGATAGATTGGAAGGGACAACTGCTGATATTTCCGGAATTATAGTTGCAGACAATAACACGGTCAGGATAAAGTTTTCCCAACCGAATTCTGCCTTCATCTATATGCTTACTAATCCTATATTCCAGGTATATGATAATGAACAGCAAACATCGCCCCTGGCCGGAACCGGTCCCTATCGGATTAGTGACAACAAGGACAACACCAATATTACTATGTTGCGCAACGATGATTATCATCGGGGTAAACCACGGCTTACTGCTCTGGCGATAAAAATTATTCCTGATGAAGATGAAGCCTTTAAGCAATTTAAAGATGGAAAGTTGGATTACCTGGATAAGGTCCCGTTAAAGGAAATTAAAAACCTGAAAAAAGACCCGCAATACCAGGACCAATATATAGAAAGAATGTTGCTGGAAACCTATTTGATTGGATTTAATCTGTATAAGCAACCCTGGAATAATAACTACCAATTACGGCGGGCTTTAAACTATGCCATTGACCGCCATGCCATTATAGAGCAAGTATTTGCAGGAAGCTATCGGCCGGCCAAGGGGGTAATACCGGCAGGACTGCCTGGATACAACCAACAAATGCGTGGATACAGTTTCGATCAGCAAAAAGCTAAAAATTTGCTGGCCGATGCCGGCTTCCCGGATGGGGAAGGTCTGAAACCACTTACTCTTTATTATAACGAAGATGCAGGACATCAGATGGTAGCTGAAATGATTGCCCGGCAGCTTCAGGAGATTGGTATTGTAGTAGAACTGCAGGAAATGGAATGGGATTATTACAAAAAACAGTTGGCTAAAAATAGTCTGGGTTTATTTAGAATAGGATGGCAAGCTGACTATCCTGATGCTGACAGCTTTTTATACAGTCTCTATCATAGCTCTCAACTGGGTATTACCAATTATAGCGGCTATCAAAACCCCCAGCTGGATAAAATTCTTGATGAATCCCGCCGCCAGACCGGCAATAGTCATAAACGCATTGAACTGCTGGGTAAAGCGGAAGCCATTGTAGTGGATGATGCGCCAGCTATTTG
>DAIMDR010000004.1:0-33238 GCA_036725705.1 Syntrophomonadaceae bacterium
GATTATTCATACACCTGGACATTCTCCGGATCATATTTGCCTGTATGAACCAGACGAACAGTGGTTATTTACAGGTGATATATATTGTGGAGAAAGAGTAAAGTACTTAAGGAAAGATGAGAACTTTAATCTTTTGCTGGAGTCATTAAAAAAGCTAAGCCAGTTAGAGGTTAAAACGATATTCTGTGCAGTGTCCGGGGTGGTTGCTGATGGGGGAACGGCTCTGCAAAGGAAAATAGAATTTATGGATAGTTTGAGCGAGAAAGTATGGAGTCAATACCGGGAAGGTAAGAGCCCGTCCCAAATCCGTAGCACTCTATTAGGAAAAGAAGGTGCAATGTACTGGGCATCCGCAGGACATTTCTCAAAACAAAATGTAGTTAATAGCATACTCGGGCTTGCACCTTAATAAACAAATGGGAGGACGTAGTAATTGAATTACATAGAAGAAATCAAATCTGAAATGATTAAACAGCAATATATCTGTGATGATGCTTCGGCAACGGTATTATTTCTTGCCCAGCAGCTTAAAAAGCCCATTCTGGTTGAGGGGCCGGCTGGGGTTGGCAAAACAACCATAGCGCAAGCCTTTGCTCAGACAAAAGGTTGTTCTCTAATCAGGTTACAGTGCTACGAAGGAATTGATGAATCCAGAGCTCTTTATGAATGGAATTATAAGAAGCAGCTTCTACATATTCAAGCAGTTGCTAACCAGAACCTGGATGTAGCTGAAGTTGAAAAAGAAGTATTTACACAGGAGTTTTTATTAACCAGACCACTTCTACAGGCCATAACAACTCCAGAGAGATCGTGCCTTTTAATCGATGAAATCGATAAAGCGGATTTCGAATTTGAGGCTCTATTATTAGAGCTATTATCTGAGTTTCAAGTTACGCTGCCCGAATTAGGCACGATAAAATCACAAGAGATCCCATGGGTGTTTTTAACTTCCAACGCCAGCAGGGAATTATCTGAAGCTTTGAAACGCCGTTGCCTCTATTTATATCTGGATTTTCCACAGCCTGATGTTGAAAAACAAATAATAGAATTAAAAGTTCCGGGCATCGGACAGCATTTGGCATATCAATTAAGTGAATCTCTCAATAAGATCCGAAAAATGAATTTGCGAAAAAAGCCTGGTATTGCAGAAAGCATTGATTGGGCTAATGCATTATTGGCAATGGGTAAAGAGAGTCTTGATGATCAGGTAATATTAGATACTCTTAACGTTATTATTAAATACAGAGAAGATATGCAAAAAGTAACCGCATCAATGTCCAAGCTTAATTAACGGAGATGTATTAATGAGTGATATTACAGTAAAAATCAGCTTATTTGTAAATGATTTACGGTATACAGGAGTCTCCGTAAGTCCTTCCGAACTCGAAGACTGTTTCAAATCTTTACAGTTAATTGATTGGACAAATGAGCAGGTTTTCTATTCAACATTACTTTGCACATTACTAAAAGAATATACTTTTGTAGATGATTTTGATCAAATATATAAAAAGCATTTTCACTTTATCTTTTCAGATAATGACTTGCAAAGTATAGAAGCCAAGCATAAAAAATCTTTGGCACTGGGAAATTCTTTTGGGAACAAAAAATCTCCTAATAATCGAAAAGTGGAAAGTCATGATAAAAGAGAAAATGAAAAAGAACGAATTACCAGCAAGTTATTATCTAAAAGAAAGGACTACTTTGAATTAGACTTTTACACTGCAACCTATCAATCCGCTCTTCATGATATAAACCAGATGGAAAACCTAATTCCTTTATTGGCTAAACGAATGGCGTCCAAAATGGTTTTGAAAAAGAGGCTTAATCAACTGGGTACCATTGACTATCGTCAGACTTTGCGTAAAAACATGAATACAGGAGGAATTCTCCTTGATCTTTATACAAAAAAGAAAAATCGGGAAAGGCCAGTGATATTTGCATTGTGTGATGTCTCCTGGTCATGTTTGCATTTTAGCTATTTTTCGTTATCCATAGTATATCTCTTGGAAAAGTTTTTTCGGGAGGTACGCAGCTTTGCATTTATAGGTGAAACGGATGAAATTACTTCAATTGTAAAAACTGCTTCATATGATAAGCTGCGAGGCAAAGTTCTGAGTGAAGCCAATGTTTCCGGAGCAAGCAGTTATACTAATTATGGGGAATCTTTAGCTACGTTTTATGATAAATATGGCAGTCAACTAAATCATAAGACTAATGTATTAATCTTTGGGGATGCCAGAAATAACTGGTATGAAACAAACTCAAAAGTCCTGGAAGAAATTAAAAAAAGAGTAAGACGGGTTTATTGGTTAAACCCGGATCCTAAAGATGAGTGGGGGAGCGGAGATAGTGATATTTTAATATATAGCAGGTATTGCAGTGATGTTTTTGAATGCTGCACTTTAAACCAATTAACGGATGCAATATTAAAGATTAGATGAAAGGGCAACCGGTTGTTTGTAACGCGAGCAGTCCCCTTTATAATCTTTAATTTCATTAAAAATGAAGGTACACAAAACCTAATGTAACAACTTAAGAAAAACCTCACCATAATTATCCGCGTCCATTAATAATTGTCCTAAGTTACGATATCAAGTATTAAAGGAGTTGACTCCGGTTTTGCCGGGCCGATTTCATAGGCTGCTTTGATTCCAGCCTCGGCATTGCCCAAATGTTTTTCCTGGCTGGCATGGATAACGGCTATCTTTTCTCCGGCCTGCACATAGTCCCCCCGTTTTTTTAATAACTCGATGCCTGCCGCATGATCGATTTTATCATTAACCTGTTCCCGTCCGGCACCCAGACTCATAGCGGCATGGCCGACTTCATAAGCGTCCAGCCGATTAACATAACCACTTATTTCACTTTGCACCGGTTGCTGAATAGCTGCCATCCTTAGTCCCCGGTCGGCACGATTAAGCTGCAGACTGCCTCCTTGAGCAGTTATCATTTCCGTAAACTTGTCCAGAGCCTTGCCGGAGTTTAAGAGTTCAGCTGCGTAATCACGTGCTTCTTCCACCTGGTCAAACTTTTCGCCCAGTACCATCATGCGGGCGGCTAATTCCAGGCTTATTTCCAACAGGTCAGCTGGACCGCCACCGGCTAACAAATCTATGGCTTCGATTACCTCCAATGAATTACCGATTTTAAAACCCAATGGCTGACTCATATCGGTTAATACTGCTACTACCTGTCTGCCGGCGCCTTTACCAATAGCTACCATAATTTCAGCCAGTTGCAATGCCTGTTCACGACTCTTCATGAATGCTCCGCTGCCAACCTTGACATCCAGTACAATACCCTCAGCACCGGAAGCCAGCTTTTTGCTCATAATACTGGAAGCTATGAGAGGAATACTATCTACGGTAGCAGTTACATCTCGAATGGCATACAAACGCTTGTCAGCCGGGACCAGATTGCCGGTCTGTGATATAACTGCTGCTTTTACGCTGTTTACCTGGTCAATAAAATCAGTAAACTCCTTTTCCACCTTCATACCGGGTATGGATTCAAATTTATCAATGGTTCCTCCCGTGTGACCCAATCCGCGTCCGGACATTTTAGCCACCGGAATCCCGGCGGCAGCAACCAAGGGAATTACAACCAGTGTAGTCTTGTCACCAACTCCCCCGGTACTATGCTTGTCCACCGTTACACCCTGTACAGATGACAAGTCTGCTACATCGCCGGAATTAGCCATGGCCACAGCCAGGTCCCGGGTCTCCCGCTCGTCCATACCCTGAAAAAACACTGCCATAGCCCAGGCAGAAATTTGATAATCCGGAATTTCACCCGAACTGATACCCCGGACCAGATACTCAATTTCTTCCCGGTTTAAAACCCGGCCGTTTCTTTTTTTCCTGATTAAATCCTGAACACTAATCATCATAACACCTCAATTACAGCATACTGTTCCCTGGCAATTCCTCCGTCTTTATCCCCAAATAACCGGCTATGGTCTGTCCAATATCAGCAAAGGTTGTTCTGATACCCAGGTTCCGCGGTTTCACAGCTGATCCATAAACCAGCACCGGTACATATTCACGCGTATGGTCAGTACCTGCAAAAGTTGGATCACAGCCATGATCAGCAGTAATTATCAGAACATCCTCATCCTTCATGGCACTTATAATCTCCGGTAAACGACGGTCAAAAGCCTCCAGGGCTGCAGCATAACCGTAAGGGTCATTACGATGGCCATATAATTGGTCAAAATCAATCAGATTGGTAAAAATCAGCCCGCTCTCATGCATCTGCATAGCCTGAACCACCTTATCAATCCCATCAGAATTGTTTTCAATAGAATAAGAATTGGTAATCCCCCGACCGGCATAAATATCTTTAATCTTACCTACGCCCACTACCAACTCACCAGCATCACGAATATAATCCAGAATATTCCTGGGGGGTTGCAGGGAATAATCATGACGATGGGCAGTACGGACAAAATTACCAGGTTGTCCAATGAAGGGACGGGCAATAACCCGGCCTACTGCATGTTCGCCCTGTAACAAATCGCGGGCAGTCTGGCACATCTCATACAGCAGCGGCAGCTGAATTATCTCTTCATGAGCAGCAATCTGAAATACGCTGTCGGCTGAAGTATAAACAATGGGATAACCGGTCTTAATATGGTATTCACCCAATTCTTTTATTATCTCAGTCCCGGAAGCTGCCTTATTGCCTATGGTTGACCTGCCAATCAGTTGTTCAAATTTTTGCAGTAAATCTAACGGGAAACCCTGCGGGTAAGTGGGAAAAGGGCGGTCAAGAATAATCCCCATCATCTCCCAATGGCCGGTAGTAGTATCCTTGCCAGCTGATTGTTCTTTCATCTTGCCATAAGCTGCCTGAGGCGATTCAACTGCTGCGATTCCGTCAATAAGAGTAATATTTCCTATTCCCAGTTGCTGCAGATTGGGTGTTTTTAATCCCCCTACCGCCCGGGCAGTGTTAACGAGCGTATTACACCCTTCATCACCATATTTGCAACTATCGGGCATTTCCCCGATACCTACACTATCCAGAACGATTAATATCACTCTTTTCTTCATTCTTATCCCCCTATCCTGATTTTAACTGCGAGGATGATACATTTTATAGACTTCCCGCAATCTTGATTTGGTTAAATGAGTATAAATCTGTGTAGTGGAAATATCAGCATGACCTAATAATTCCTGTACCGCCCTTAAATCAGCCCCATTCTCCAGCAGATGGGTGGCAAAAGAATGTCTGAGCGTATGAGGACTAATTTCCTTGTTTATTTCCGCCGCTTTGACATGTCCTTTCAATATCTTGAAAAACCCTTGCCGTGACAGGGCTCTGCCATGAACATTAACAAAAAGGGTTCTCTCATGAGGACTTTTTACCAGCATGGGCCGGGAGCGGGCCAAATAACGTTCCACCCATATAATTGACGAATGATTAACCGGAGAAATCCTTTCTTTTCTGCCTTTGCCGATACAGCGCATGAAACCGGCTGTAAAGTTTATATCTTCCACCTGCAATGATAATAACTCTGATACCCGTACCCCGGTGCCATACATTAACTCCAACATGGCCCGATCGCGTAGTCCTAAAGGGGTACTTACAGAGGGCACTTCCATCAGCCTGTCCACTTCTTCAACAGTAAGTATCGCCGGAAGTTTTCTTTTAATTTTGGGGGTTTCCAAATCTACGGTAGGATTAATTTCTGTATAGCCTTCCAGGATTAGAAACTTATAAAAAGCCTTTATGCTTGACAAACAGCGGGCAATAGTAGCATAAGACCTGTCCTGATCCAATTCCCCGCTTAAAAAGTTCATGATGTCATGTTTAGTGACTTCCCAGGGTATTTCACTCAGGCGATTTTGCTTTATATAGACATAAAATTTATTCAAATCATTTTCATAGGCGACATTGGTATGATCGGAAAGGCCCTTCTCATATCTTAAATATTCCAAAAATGCCTTAATATATGTTTCCATTATTTCGCTCCTGAGCTTTTTCTATTACTTCTAATATACCGGCTTTTATTCCTGCTAAAAGTACCGCATAGTAACCGGATTAACCCTTGATTAATAGTTTATAGAGAGCTTTCCGGGCAATCACAACGAGGGCCCTTTAATAGCAGGTTCTGTCACATATTAAATGATTAAGTATTAAGCAACGGTCATCAAATCCATAAATCTGTGGCCGAGTCAACTTTTCAGCTATTATGAGCTTGTTAAAGTATTCCCTTTAAGCAATTCCGGGAATCCAGGATTTATTCTTTTTCTTCATAATAAAAATCCTGCAAATGAATTACAAATTGCTCCATAGACTGTTCCACATCCTGTTTTCTTTCCACCCGCAAGGGATTACCGCTGGGATGTTCCTCATCTACTCCTCCCAGAACCGGAATCTGATAATACATTATTCCGGTAATAATCGGCAATACTGCAGCCACTACTGCTATAACCACCAGAACTGCCACTATTCTCACCAGTTTTCTTTTCCAATTGCTGATTACGATAATCATAAAATCCCTCCCCAAAAATTATAAAACCAGCGTTAACAGATAAGGATTTAAATATGCCTCCACAAAAGCACCCAGCATAAAAATCAACATGAATAAGATCAGCAGCAAACTAAACGATAGAATAATTCTACCCAGAGCTTTACCCATCATAAATCTGCCCCGAACAATTTGCAGGGAAAAATTCATGGCAATAACCGACCATAAAATCAGAAATGGTATATAAATTATATGCTGTGGGAAAATAGTCAGAACTGATAATACAATCCCGCCAACTGCTTTTTCCTGGATAAGAAAACCAAGTGTAAAGCCCAGCGAATAGCCGCGCAGAAATATTACTCCTAAAATCAATGGTAAACCTATAACTGACAACCCCAGCAGATAAATCACTGCCAGACTCTTAACCTGACCAATCCAGGCTGCTGTAAAAATGCTGTAGCTGTTCATGCCGCCGGTCTGTTCTCCGATCAGATAGCCATCCAACAGATTTGCCAGGTTTTGTCTGACTCCGGATGACAGACTATTTACCTTTCCATATCCCATCAACATGCCGGCTGCAAAAAAGAGCAGGATCAGGATATACTGCCAACGATTTTCATAAAAATGCTGTTTGATGCGCTGCCTGATTGTCATGAATCGTCTCCTCAGGGAATTCTGCTTACTGAGCTGGGACCTTACTATCCATCTCCTGTTAAAAGATTAGTACATGTTCCATGAATATTTTTCCGGCAGTTCTTTTATGACTGCCTTTCAAAATATTTAACTGACTGTTTGACAGCAAAATATAAAAAAAGCCAACCTAACTTGGTTAGCTTATGATTATACTTATTTTTCAAGGGCAGTACAGAGAATATCAGACCATATATTCTTTTCTGATTACTTCGTATAATGCCGGTACTACCTGTTTCTTGCGTGACATAATCCCTTTCAGAAAAACACTTCCCGCAGATGTTATACCAAAAGCCTTTTCCACCAGACCGCTTTTTTCGCCGGCTACCAGCAGTTCAGTTTCTTCTTCAAAAATATTGGTAATCATTAAACCCAAAAACAGATAACCTCGTTTATCGCAAATTTCGTTCATTACCTGCGTTAAAGAATCGCGCCGCTCCAATATTTTGCTATTATCAATCGTTTCGATTTGTGAAATGGCAAAAACTTCTTCCCCGCTAACATATTCCTTGAGATCTTCGCTGATCAATTCATAATCAGTATGGTCATCCGGATTATTCATTTGCTCAAAAATTGTCCGTCCCCAGACAAGTGGGTCCAAACCGCTTACCGTTTCTAATTCTTTGGCTATGCTGATATCTTTTCCGGTAGTAGTAGGAGATTTGAAAATCATCGTATCAGACAAAATCCCTGACAACAAAAGTCCGGCTAATTCCCTCGTTATATAAATGCGATTGTACAGAAATTTTTCTGCTACCAGAGTACAGGTTGAACCCACTGGTTCATTATGAAAGTATATAGGTGATATAGTCTGTAAATCTCCTACCCGATGATGATCTATAATTTCCAGTATCTCAGTTTCCTCTATACCGTCCACAGCCTGCTTTTTCTCATTATGGTCTACCAGGATTACCTGTTTGCGTTTCATCTGCAGCAGATTATAACGGGATATCATACCCAGAAAATTATTTTTTTCATCTACTACCGGATAATTTCTATATCTGCTGGCCAGCATGTGCTTGCGGGCTTCATCAACTGATTCATCTTTTTCAAACAGTATTAAATCACGGGTTTTCATTACATCAGCTACTTTTTGATTAAATATCCCCCGCAAAATTTCAGGGCTTCTGTCAATTTCACGCCCCCCGCCCAGACTATTCATAAACATCATGGCTAAATCACCCACGGTGATTAACCCCAGGAAACGGTGTTTGTTGTCCAGAACCGGTATGGTTTTCAAATCATGTTTACGCACCAGATTCCCCAGTTCCACCAGAGTCATATCAGTTGTTACATATAGAATATCCTTTTCTTCCAACAGGTCTTCCACCGTAGTACCCACATTTTTAAGTATCAGCGGCGCCTCAAATTCCAATGTATCAAGAATAAAACTTATATCATGTACCATATCTCCTGCAGCTGCTGCTATGTAAATCCCCTTATCAGTACTTTGCTTGTATACTTTGTAGCTGATGGCCGCTGCCACTGAATCAATATCGGGGTTCCTATGTCCAATTACATAAACCGGTTTCATATTATTCCTCCTCACCTTGTGAGCTTATCAGCAAATTGGCAATAAATTGTGCTGCCAGAAAATCTTCCATGGAGTTTCGGCTGGCAGCCACTATAGCAATTCCCCGATTATACTCCCGACTAAATTTTATAGCCCGCTTTACTGCCTGCCGGGCAGGTTCTATTCCTCTCATTGCCAGAGTTCGGGCAACTGTCCCGGTAAACACTGCTCCTCCTTCATTAAAAGCAGCATCATAGGCTACGCCCCCAGTGTCAGTTACTGCCACAATAACCCGGTTTTTCATGTCAACTAATTTAGGAGTCTCAGCCCCCAGATTAGGTACAACGGCATCAATAGATATTTTCTCTCTTTCCAGACTGGTGAGCAGCTTTTGACAACGCGCTATTCGCTCTTTATCCGTACCTATCCGCGGTTCAGTAACCAGCACTATTCCCTGACCAGTTTCACGAGCCAGTCGGGCTGCCTCCTGTCCTATTTTATGAGGGTCAAGCGGAACGGGAGCCCGCGAAAAATCCGGACTGCAGCCTAATACTGCATAAGCGCCGGCATCCAGGGCACTTTCCAGTGTAGTTGACATATCAATCACATCAACAATCATTACCACCAGGTTTTCCCGTACAGCTTGCCGGGCTCCGGAGGCATCAGTAGTGACTATTATGTTTTTTCCCCGCTCCATGGTACTCTCCCCTTCTGCAGCCATATTTTAATACTGAAGTTACAGCAACTGAAAGCATAATCGCTACTTATTTCTTTCCCAGCAAATGATAAAGATATTGAATGGCTATTATACTTTTTCCATCTACAATTTCTCCGGCAAATATTGCCTGCCAGGCTTCCTCCAAAGGCATTTTTACCGGCTGTACAAACTCATCCTGATCCAGATTCATTTTTCCCGGGGAGAGTTCTCTGGCCAGATAAAGATGCAGATATTCATCACAAAAACCCGGTGCGCTGTGATACCCTAAAATCCTCTCCCATTGCCCGGCATGCAGGCCTGTCTCTTCTTCCAGTTCACGGATCGCACAATCCTGTGGATTTTCACCCGGCTCCAGCGTTCCCGCCGGAATTTCCAACAAAACTCTTTCCAACGGCTTACGATATTGACGGACCAGCCAGAGCATTTCTTCATCATCTAACGGTAAAATTCCAACTGCACCGGCATGTTCCACAATCTCCCGCGTACTGGTTTTGCCGTTGGGCAGCTCCACCGTATCTACTCTGAGCTTCACAATTCTGCCGGAAAATATTTGCTCGGAAGCAATAGTCTTTTCTTCAAAATTCATAGTTCAGGCCTCCTGCATAATCCTCCCATTATTAGCATAAAATGCACCCGAGGAGGTATTAATCATGTATATATCTGTAAACCCCCAGGGGTTTTTGTTGATAGGTTCATTATCTGATTTACAAAGTCTTATTAAACAGTATCCGCCGGATACCACGCTGCGTGACTTTCTGCGCCTGAACCTGCATTAGTGTCACGGACGGTTCGAGACTGCTGAAAAAGTCACTCTTAATCGTGTCATTCTGAACGATAGTGAAGAATCTCTTTGGCATAATCCCAATATTACGGCCTTTAAAAGAGATCCTTCGTCGCCTGCAGCTCCTCAGGATGACATTTATGGGAACTTTATCAGTGATCCCGGACGGTTCCACAGGCCTTTTTAAGATTAAATAAAATATTCAGGTCAAGTCAGTTAAAGTCAGGCAAAGTCAGGTTCTAAAAACCCTAATCCAACTCACCATCAGCAACCCGACTCCCTTTTAATCATGAATTAAAAAATCATAAAATATCATAAATATCAGCGTCAAAAAGAAGAATAATCTGTGGTATCTATTTTAAAAACAAATACTTAAAACCATCAGGCAGGGTCAGGTTCTAAAATAATCCCCTTCTCAATTTATACCAATTCCAGGCGGGGCAGGTGTTTACCCTGCAGCAGCAAATCAGTGGCTTTGGCAGCTGCTCCTGCTGCCAGAAAAAAACTGCGTTCAGCGTCTATTCCCCTGCCCATAGTAGTTATATTCATACCACTATTCTGCATAACGGGTATTATCTCTTCACCGTTTACCAGGCAAATATCATGCTGATTGAATAAACCTGTTTCAGTAACCTGTTGCATTATATAATTTAACTCAGTTTCGCACAACTCGGGCAGAGGTACAATACATTTGGTCAGGCAAACCTGTGATAAAACAGTCAGGCTGTGATGGCTGATACCCCGGTGCCGGGGCCGGCTATCGGCAAAACTTATCCTCGGCACTGCTATCGGCAACCCCTGCAGAGTATGAACAGCATTAAGAACCTGACCCTGCTCGATACCGGTAAATCCCCATTTGGTTCCGGTACCCACAATTCCCGGCCCCATTGACACTACTATTACATCCGGCTTAAAGGCCTCCCGGGCTGCCAGCAGACCGGAATAAATATTTACTGCTTCCAGATCTCCGCCAAAGGCATGTCCAATAGTAACCGTACCTGCTAATCTATTCTCCGCTTTTAATTGGCTGACTGTCTGACTGAATGCGATAGGCAAAGCAGCACCATCAGTCATAATATAAGCAATTTTATAGCCGGCATTGGATAAATAAAGTACCAGCGGTGCCAGCATGGAATGTAAAGTAGCCGCCAGTACCGGTATCCCCCAAAGACTATCCGCCACTTTCAGGGCTTCATGATAAGGACTGTCTTCTTCCTCAGCACTGAGCACTTTTAGCTGCATGGGAGTATAGCGCATTTTCATAATATGACCACCTGGAAGGCTTGATTTACCGGTATTGTTTAAGCAGGCCATTACATAATGATAGCCTCCGCTTCCCAGTTTCAAACTTACCGCAGTGGTATTTAATAAAACCTCGTCCCCGCTTTTTACCTCCCCGGTGAGAGCAGGATATACAATGCACTTTTCCTCCCGTCCCTCAATAAGAACTGAATACCCTTTGATATCGTTACGGGCAAACAGTTGCCTGCCTATTAATCCTATTTTACTTTCCAGCATGAATCTGCCTCCCGGTTGCGGGATTATATCTCCCTTATAATAGCTAATATAAGCTCAACATCCTTAACCAGATCATCAACTTCGATATATTCATCAATAGTATGGACATTACTCATACCAATACCCAGATTAACACAGGCAATCCCATGTCCATTTATGATACTGGCGTCACTGCCTCCGCCAGTCCCGGTAAGTACGGGTTCCAGTCCTGTGCTTCGTGCCGCCTTTACAGCAATTACCACTACTTCATCCTGCGCATCAAGCCGGATTTCAGGATAGAGGAACTTCACTTTTACCTGAGCCTGAGCACCGTGTTTTTCAACTTCTGACCTAAAAATTGATTCCAATTGCCCGGTAAGCGCATCCAGCTTAAACCGTTGTAAACTCCTGGCTTCTCCCTTTACACGGCAACTATCTGCTACAATATTACGGGCAGTTCCGCCCTCGATAATACCGAAATTGCAGGTTGTCTCTTCATCAATTCGTCCACAGGGCATGGCAGCCAGAGCCTGAGAAGCAATATGAATGGCATTAATACCATCCTGAGGGTTTATGCCGGCGTGCGCAGCTTTGCCAAACACCTGATATTCAATTTCATTCTGACAGGGAGATTGAATAATAATATTACCCGGAGGACCACCGGCATCCAGTACATAACCAATTGATGAGGACAAAAGCGAATAATCAAATAGTTTAGCCCCTTGCAAACCCTGTTCCTCACCAACCGTAAATAATAATTCCAGTGGTGCATGCAGCTCACTACTGGCCTTTAATATATCTACGGCCTCTAACAAGGCGGCAATAGCTGCTTTATCGTCTGAGCCTAAAATAGTATTACCGGAACTGACCAGGCGTCCCTGTTGGACCATTGCTTTTATTCCATTTCCCGGTTCCACTGTGTCCATATGAGCAGCAAACAACAAAGATGGTTTGTCAGGACTGCCGGGGATTTTTACCAGCAAATTGCCTGATTCGGTACCCAAAGCTTTACCGGTTTCGTCTTCCTGTACCTGATAACCCCGGGCAGAAAATTCAGCCATCAGATAATCTTTGAACTTGCCTTCTTTACCGGACACTGAATCAATACCCACCATATGAATAAATGAATTTACCAGACGTTCTTTATTTACCATCAGACTGACTCCTTCCCAGTTGATCAAAAAACCTGAGTACACCTACCCGTTCAATAGTTGAACTTATTGAATATTTTTCTGTAAATAGATGAACCGCAATTAAAAACAGTAAAACTCCTGTACGAAATGTCAGCGGCAGAGAAGCTGCCGCCAGGTATCCCAGTAGTAAACCCAGCACATTGGACCCGGCATCTCCCATCATAGCCAGTGCTTTCAGGTCAAAATAAAAATAATACAAAACTGCCCCCAGCAACGGGGCAATTATTAAAAGATCAACCTTACCGCCAGCCATTAAGACTATTATTATAAAAAATAATAAAAAGCCTTTTATGGCTCTTCCCGGTCGTAAGTCCAGCAAATTAAGCAGATTGGTAAATAAGGCTATGATAAAAGTATTTAAAATTATCTCTCCGGCACTGCCGCCAATAAATAAGGCGGTAAGAAAAGCAATAAAGCCGCCTCCCAGTGCTTTTAAACCTCCGGTAGTCAGCCTGCCCTTCATTAAAGCACCAAAATGCCCCTTGAATCCCCGGTTATCACTGCCACCCAGCATGTCATCCAGAAATCCCAGAAAACCAAGCGCGGTGAGTCCCAAAGCCAGCAGATAAAACTGTGGTTCAAAAGCCGGAAGCAACAATTTATAACCAGCCATGATAATCAGATAAGTAAAGATAAAGGTAATACCAGTACTTACCGGGATATCTCTGCCCTGAAAATTAGGGCGAACCGCTCCGCTTTCCTGCAGCATGGGCAATACTAAATAAAGAACCATGGCCTCAAAGAAAAAAGAGGCTACCAGACTAATTCCGGCTGCCACATAGATATCCACCACTATTTCCTCCTCTTTTCCGACCAGATGACTTTAAGTACATCTACAAACTGCTTGCCCCGGTGAATAAATCCGGACAAATCTCTTCCGGTTTCATTATGAGTCATATTGGTTGGTACCTCCACTACCCGGAACCCTTGACGCAAAGCCCGGATGGTCATGCCCAATTCTACTCCATAAGCTTCATTAAACGGTGTTACCGCCTCCAATACGGCCCGTGTCATAACCCGTTGGCCACTCAATGGGGCATTTACCTGCATAACTCCTGCTCTTTGAATTGCCCGGGCGGCAGTATTTTTAACCAGACCAAACCCACCCTTTTTTTTCGCCGGCGGAAAGGCGGCAATAGCCAAATCAGCATGGCCCGCCAGCACTGGTGCTAAAACTTTGTGCACCTCAGCTGCTGAATCACCTAAATCAGCATCCAGGAATACTACTACATCGCCTTTTATATAGGGCAGGGAATAATTCATGGCCCCGCCTTTACCCCGATTTCTATCTACTTCCAGTACCTCTATCCCCAACTGTTCAGCCTGATAAGAAGTCTGGTCAGTAGAACCATCATTTACCACCAGAATTTGCTCAAAAACATCCAAAGCCAATACTGCCTCCAGTGTTTTGACGATACGATTTTCTTCATTATATGCGGGAATAACCAGACTAACCCCGGCCATTAAGGTTGCCCCCCAATTTTCTCTACTGGCAGCGTAGGAATAAACCTTTTGGCAGTTGGTTTAATGCCATAATGACCCGGTTCACCTGCCATAGCCAGAATAAGTGAAATTTGTCCCGGGCTAAGGTCAATATTATCTATTGTACTGATATTATGCTTTTGATATTCTTCCATATAAGAAGTCAGGATTTCTGAATTTTCAACTCCATAAACCTTCTTACCTCCATTTAGCAATGTCAGAATTAATCCCTGATCAAAACTATAGGGATAGGCAAGATTATCATCATTAGTACCACCAACTATAATCACCCCGTCCAGGGTTTCGTCAGTTAATCCATCCATCTTAATCAAGCCAAGTTCCTGCAACAAGGCAAGCACCGCTGCATCTGCCTGACCCATTAAAATTGAGGCTACACTATCAGCTACCTGCATACGGATACTGTCAACACTGGTTTTGGCATCCAGATTATAGAACTGAATTAACCGCGTCCGTACCTCTTGATTATTTAAATTAACTTCGCTTAAAACTACTGTTTTGGAAACTACATTCACTCCGGCAATTGACAGGGAATTAAGCATTCCGGCCGGAATATCACTGCCTCCGGTCACTACTATTCCCGCTTTATATCCTTCCAGGCGCTGCTTGATTAATATCGGCAGCATGCTCTGGCTGTAATTTTCATACTGACTGATAATCTTTTCCTGGTATTGGTTCCGGGCTTTTAATTCATCTTCACTTTCATGCAAAGCGGTAAACTGTTCCTCCAGCCGGTCAATCAACTTCTTTTGCTGATCTACCATCAGGTTATCGCCCACAATAGTGCTGCCAATCAGGATACCAATGGCCAGGGCCAGGAAAACAGCCACAATGGAAGTAATATGATAACGCAAATCAATCATTATTTCACCTCGTTATAAACTAAACAGTAACTTTAACTGCAACAGTAATAATCTAAAAAAAGGTTTGGTAGCCGGTGATACCATAAAGATAATTATTATTGGGACCAGGGCGGCGGCAAACAATTGCAGCAAATATCTGGTTTTGGGGCTTTGATTATATAATTGGCTTACCCCGCGGGCATCAACCAGAATAGAGCCTACTTTTAAACGAACCAGAAAAGTACTGCCCATCCCCTTACGGCCTTTTTCCATAAAATCAATCATATTGGAATGGGTCCCTACGGCTACAATAAGACTGGCGCCGTACTCCCAGGCTATAATCATGGCTACATCTTCACTGGTACCGGGCATCGGAAAAATGTGACAATCAAGTACAATCTGCTCTACCCGTTCCAAACCGGGCGCATTACCATTCGCATAAGCATGAACGATTATTTCCGCTCCACAGGTTAATGCCTCATCACTCACACTATCCATATCCCCAACTATTATGTCGGGAGTAATGCCAAATTCCAACAAAGCATCAGCACCGCCGTCTACACCAATTATGACCGGAGATTCTTCATGGATATAAGAATTTATAGCCCGCAAATCCTCCTTATAACTGCTGCCTCTTACTACAATCAATGCATGGCGTCCTAATATTTCTGTAGAGAGAACCGGAACCTCCAGATTACCGAGAAGAATATCTTTCTCTTTTTTGGCATACTCCAGAGTATTCTCCACAAATCTCTCCAAAGCTCCCTGACTGTTTTCATTGGCAATTACCAGTTTTTGTCTGACATCCTGCAGGGTCAACTGATTGCCTTCAGCCACCAGCTTGTCACCCCAGTAAAGCTCATTGTTCCTAAGTTCCAGCCAGCTTCCTTCCCTGACCATGCCAAATATTTGGTCACCCACCTCATCTAAAATAGGAATGCCGGCTTTAAGAATTTTATAGGCACCCCGGGCCGGATACCGGCCTGTAATTGAAGCCTGAGCATTAACAATTGCCTGAGGCCGAATATCTATAAGTGAATTGGCAGCCACCTCATCAATATCATCATGATCAATGATGGCAATATCGCCCTTTTTTAACCGTTGTACCAGGTTTTTGGTGCGTCGGTCCATTCGGGCTCTGCCTCTGGAAATCATGGGAACACCTCTAATCTATTCCAATTACTTAACGAATATATATTAACACAATACTATGACAAAATAAAAAGACTCACCTGCACCTGTTAATTAAAGCAAAAATTATAAAAAGCCTCTTGCTTATTTAAAATAAATAAACAAGAGGCTTTATTATCTATAGGAGATCAACTAACCTTATTTTCCAATCTTAAGCGGTCAGCAATTATGGCAATAAACTCAGAATTGGTAGGTTTCCCCTTTTCCCCATTAATGGTATAACCAAAAAATTTATTGATTTTATCTAAATCACCCCGGTCCCAAGCCAGCTCAATGGCATGACGAATAGCCCGTTCTACCCGGCTGGGGGTGGTATCATACTTCTGGGCAATAGTAGGATATAACTCTTTCGTAACTGCTCCCAGATAATTTATTTCTCCTACTACCAACATAATAGCATCACGCAAATATTGATAACCTTTAACATGTGCCGGTACACCAATCTCATGAATAACCCTGGTAACCTCAACTTCCAAATTCTTGGGGGAGGGTGAACTGACCACTGTAAAATTAGTTACAGCACCCCGGGTTTCAACCTTAACTTTATTACTGGCCACCTGCCGGACACGATCGCCCAGCACCGGCAAATTGAAAGGCTTCAATATGTAATAGTCTGCACCTAACTGTACTGCCTTCTGAGTAATGTTTTCCTGTCCAAAAGCAGTCAGAATGATAATCTTAGGTCTTTGTGGCAGATTTAACCCGTTTAGTTTCTCTAAAACTCCTATTCCATCCATATAAGGCATAATGAGGTCCAGGATTAGTACATCAACCTCGTTTTTTTCTAAAATTTCCAGGGCTTCCATACCATTCGTACAAACATCGACGATATCAAAATCATTGTCATTACTGAAATAATCCCTTAAAATACCACAGAACTCACGGTTATCATCCGCTATCAGTATTCTAATCTTACCCGATTCATTGAACATAAACTGATGTCCCCTCCTTACTTAAAATTAGATTATTTTAAATTTATTAAGCCTTTTCGACGATACACCAACTATTACCTGCTTTTTTTTTCCATCAAATTACCCTATAATCCCGCATACATTTTGATAATAACCCTTATAATAAATTGTTTCAAATTACAATTAATTTCCGCAATTGGCTAAATTATATACCTATTAAGTATTTGATATTAAAAACAGCACGTTCTATTTTGTCGAAAACTTATTAGCTGGCTTTATCCATTACTTCCATTTCTGACAGCAGACTATCCATAAATATTCCGTAACCTCGCTGTGGATCATTCAGGAATACATGTGTAACTGCTCCAATTATTCGGTTGTCCTGTATAATTGGACTACCACTCATTCCCTGAATAATTCCTCCGGTAGTATTTAATAATCCGGGATCAGTAACCTTTAACAACATACCTTTTCCACCTTGGCGTCCAGGATAAACCTTCTCAATTAAAATATCAAAACTCTCAATATCCTCACCATTAATAACCGTACAAATCTTTGCCGAACCGGTTTTTACCTGATGGGCATAACCAACCTCCATAGCATATTCATAAAGAGGATTCTTTAAATCAGAGTCCGTATGGCCGAAAATACCACAACTGGTATTACTGATAATTTCTCCATTAATTGCACCGTCAGTATTGAATATCCCGATTTTTTCCCCCGGTCTGCCTGGTTTCCCCGGTTTTACTGTCTGCACTGAGGCGCTTACTATTCTACCCTGCATAACATCAATACCCTGCCTGGTATCAGCATCAATTATTATATGTCCCAGAGCAGCAAATTGCTTGTTGGCTGGTTCCCAAAAAGTTAAAGTTCCAACCCCTACTACCCCGTCACGAACATACAATCCAATTCGGTAACGATTGGTCTCAGCACAATAATAAGGCTTTACCGGTACATTAATAACATCTTCCCTGCGCTTAATCTTTAAACTTATGGAATTGTCTTTATTTACATCAATTACCCGGGCCAGATCATTCTCACTGTTAATAGATCGGCCATTAACGCTCAAAATAACATCGCCAATCTCGACACCCTCATCACGGGCAGGACACATTTTGGCCCCATCAGAACTGATCATAGGGGCAAAACCAACTACCATAATACCTTTGGATTGGAGCAATACTCCGATCGAATGCCCGCCTGGCACTACCCGGCGGGGAGGAATGGCTTCTACTGCCATTGATTTCAGGGGAATATACCCCAAAAGTTTTAGATTGACATCTGCCTTCCCGGGCTTAAGAGCCACAATTTCATATCCGGAGGAATTGCGATTCACTAGAACCGGTGACTCGTAAGGAGTTGCAAAAACGCTGCGGGAGGGTTTGGCTACCTGCATTTGTATTTTATCTTTTAACTGATCGGGAATACTAAGTTTAATTGCACTGGATTCTCCGACTACCAGAGTTTTATGCTCAGGTAAATCCAGTACCATGCGGGCTCCAGGTGAAAAACATGTTACCAGTAATATAGCAGCTAAAAAAACCCCTATACAGGTTCGAATATTTAAATTCACTTAAATCACTCCCCGTAACCTGATAGCAATATTCTCCCCGCCGGGAGAACAAACTATACCAGCGGTTTACGGGATAAAACTGCAAAGAAAAAGGCCACTGACAAACTTTTGTCAATAGCCCTGTTTTTTGCATCAATCTATAATCAAGTTTTAACTAAATAGTTCTTTAACTATTTTATCTTTACCAATGTTTAGATATTTTGCAACATCGTTCAATATAGAACTAAGTGTACCTATTCTCAGAGGCTTATGATATGGAATAGTAACATGGTGTTCTTCGCCACAAATTGTTGATGTCAGACGAATATGACTACCAGTTTGCCGGGTTACTTCATAGCCATATCTCCCCAAAAGGCTAATCAGGTGATTAGCATCAATATCACGAGGTATCCTCATATTGCAATAACCTCTTCTTTAATAAAATGCAATCTAAGTATATCGGGGACCTGGTCTTCATCAAAGTGGCAACGAATCGCATCTATTATTTCTTCTTTAATCGCATCCAGCGTATCACTTTCGGTGAATATAGAATGCCCCAGGGCCCTTGCCATATAGCCTCCTTCGGGTGCTTCTTCAATCAGGAAAATAATTTCCCTGTCCATTAGTTCACCTTCTTTCTATAGCTATTATATTCAATTATACCACTATAGAATAATTACGATTCACGGTTATCAATAAAGATGTAACCTCGTTTCAATAGTTCGCGGGCGTGCTGCAGGGTTATGTCCGAATACTGGTAACCACCCAGCATACGGGCAATTTCCTGTTCGCGGGTTTCTTGCTGAAGGCGGGTGACCTGGACAAATGTGGAGCTATTTTCAACCTGTTTATCAATCAAATAGTGACAATCCGCACGGCTGGCTACCTGGGCGGCATGAGTAACCAGGATCACCTGATGATCAGCGGCTATCTGATACAGTTTGTCAGCCATAGCCCCCAGCGCGGTTCCACCCACTCCCACATCTATTTCATCAAATACCAGGGTGGGTATACGATAAGTAGAAGCCAGAGCAGATTTTAAAGCCAGAATAAAACGGGACATTTCTCCTCCTGAGGCAACTTTGGATAGTGGTCGGGGGGCTTCTCCCGGATTGGCAGAAAACATAAACTCAATATCATCATAACCATTTATAGCCGGAGAGTCCTTTTGACTTACTAAAACTTCAAATTTAATGTGCGGCATATGCAAATCCGCTAATTCCCGGCAAACCATATCCTGCAATCGGCTGGCTGCCTCGACCCGGATTGCTGACAATTGGGCAGCTATCAGATAATATTTCTCCCGCAACCCTTCTGCTTCGGAACGCAAATTGCTTTCCACCTGTTCATAATTCTCCAGCTCCTCAAGCTCCTGTTGGGCTTGCCGGTAAAAAGCCAGAACTTCTTCCAGGCTGGCACCATATTTGTTCTTTAATTTTTCAATAAGATAAAGACGATTCTCTACTTCATCCAATGCGCCGGGCTGAAAATCCAGTGAGTCCTGCAGGTCGGAGACTGCACCGGCCATTTCCTGCAGACTGTACAGAATTTCTTCAAGGGGTTCTTTTAACCCGGCTATAGCAGGTTCATCTATCAGATTCCTAACCACATCCAGCGATAATGAAATTAAATCATGGGCACTATTACCATCTTCGTGTCGGTATAACATATTTATAAGCTGCCGGCTGCTGGCTGATATTTTTTCAGCATTACGGATTCTTGATCGCAAGGATTGCAGCTCTTCCTCTTCGCCGGGATATAATTTGGCCGTTTCAATCTCCTTAACCTGAAAAGATAAAAAATCAATTTTTTGCAGGCGATTATTCTCATCCTGTTGCCACTGGCGCAATTTTTGTTCCTTTTCCTGCCACTGACTATAAACACTGGCAATCCGTTCTCGGAAAGAACCGGCTTCAGGAGCAAAATCATCTACAATATGCAGATATCTTTCATTTTCAAAAAGGGAAGACCGTTCATTCTGAACATGCATATCCAACAACCCGGCAGTTATTTCTTTTAAATAGGAGACAGATACAACACGATTATTTATGCGTACAATATTTCTACCACCGGGTGATATTTCCCGGCTGATGACCAGTATTGATTCATCTTCAGCAACGATTCCCTGTTCCTGCAGAAGATTCAGTACTTCTTTGCGGTTAATTTCAAACACAGCTTCAACTAATGCCTTTTTATTGATATCCCGAATAAATTCATTTTTTACGCGTTCTCCCATAACCAGTCCCAGCGCATCAATAATAATTGATTTACCGGCTCCGGTTTCCCCGGTTAATACATTAAGTCCGGGCTCAAACTCCATGCGCAATTCATCAATCAGGACAAAATTCTGAATAAAAATCTCCACCAGCATGGGCATCCCTCTTTATCCATAATATCTGCTATATCAGTTCCTGAAATCCTTTTATTACTTCCGGCACTGCTCCTATAGGCTTTACTACTACAAAAATCGTATCATCACCAGCTACTGTGCCCAGGATATTGGGAAAATCTGAGGAGTCTATTACTGAAGCCACCGATTGGGCTCCACCCGGCAAGGTTTTAATAACAATCAGGTTTTCACTGAAATCCATGGTAATGACTGAATCACTAAATATCCGGCGTAACCTTTCCTGGGAACGGGTAATGTTAGCCGCATCCGGCAGGGCATAACGATAACCCTCCTCATCGGGGATCTTGATTAATTGCAATTCCTTTATATCCCGCGATACGGTTGCCTGCGTTACGGCAAATCCATTTTTCTGCAGGGCTTCACATAATTCATCCTGGGTGGCAATTCTCTGGTTGGAAATAATCTCGGTAATGGTGAAATGTCGTTTAAGTTTCATTATATACCTCCATTAATCCGGGAACAAACCAGTATCTGAGGTGGATTATTCCTCTGGTTAATCGCTCTTATATTTATAACCTCAAAAATTCTTTGATTTAAACCGGATAAATATTCGGATACCTCAATCAGTTCCTGCTGTCCGGCTTCATATCCCGGATAACCTGCAATCGTAATCGCCCCTCCCGGAGCCAGACGCTCCAATATGGTCTTTAACGCAGCAATAGTATCATTACTGCCGGTTACAATATGGTGATCTCCTCCAGGCAGATAGCCCAGGTTAAACATAGCGGCTTTTACTTTTTCCGGCCGGTATTTTTCCAGATGGGCATGGTTGTCTTCAATTAACATTACCTGTTCAAGGCATTGATGTTCTAATAATAATTGCCGTGTCCTTCGTATAGCCTCCGCCTGTATATCAAAAGCCATAACCGTCCCCTGTGGCCCGGTTAATTGGGCCAGAAATACGGTATCCTGACCATTTCCGCAGGTAGCATCAATTACAAAATCTCCCGGACGGATTACCGATTGCATAATCTTATGAGAGCAAGCAACCGCATTATTGAAATAGCCGCTTATCAGTCTTCACTCCTTCTGATACGAGCTTCTATCTGATAAAAGAACAGGCTTGGTTTAAGTTTAGCCATTTTTAGTTTAAAAGGAGCCGGTGATATTTTAATTACCTGACCAATTTCCAGAGAGGTTTGTTCCTGACCATCTACACAAACTGCCGCATCTACCCCTGACAAATATTTTATTGCCACCTGTTTGGAGCCATCTAAAACCATAGGGCGTTTATATGAAGCATGTGGGGCTATAGGAGTAATAAGCAGCACTTCAATATCAGGATCAGTTATTGGTCCCCCGCAGGATAAAGAATAAGCAGTCGAGCCGGTAGGCGTTGCCACAATCATTCCATCACCGCGATAATTGGCAGTTAATTGACCGTCTATTTCCAGATTAAAACCTATCATAAGCGGGGATGTAGAGCGAAAGGCCACTTCATTAAGACACCAGGACTGAAAAACAACTTCTCCGTGCTTTAAAACCTGGCAATCAAGCATGAGTCTTTCGCTGAAACTAAATTGTCCGTTAACCAGAGGCTGCAAATATTCATCTACCTCCGATAATTCCAACTTGCTTAAAAATCCAATCCGACCCATATTTATACCCAACAACGGGATTCCCATAACGGCATAATGACGCGCAGTACGCAAAATAGTACCATCACCGCCTAAAACTATTGCCAAATCAGCATCTTCTGCCTGTACCGGCAGACTGAAAGCGTGTCGGCGTATAACTTCAAGATTATATTTTTCCAGTTTCTGCGCTATTTCCTGAGCTACTGACTCAGTATTGGTTCTATTCTGATTATTAATCAGCAGTACTTTTTTCAATGCCCTTACCTCCCAGTTGCAAATGAGCATGCTCTACTACCTGCTCGATAATATCACTAATATTATCCAGGGGGGATTCAGCTGCTGTCAATTTAAGAAAATACTCAATATTCCCCTGCGGCCCTTTAATAGGTGAATAAGTTATTCCCGTACAATTAAGGCCCGCAACTGATGCACTATTTACACAGGACATAATAACTTCTCGATGAATCCGGGGCTCTCTAACGACTCCCTTTTTCCCTACCCGGTCTTTGCCGGCTTCAAACTGTGGCTTAACCAGACAAACGACTATTCCGGTTTCATTCAATAATTCCTTTACTTTCGGAAATACCAACCCCAGCGAAATAAAGGACACATCTATGGTAATCAAATCAGCCAAATCAGGAATTAAGGCAGGTTCTATGTAGCGAATATTGGTTCTTTCCAGATTTACTACCCGGGGATCATTTCTGAGCGTCCAATCAAGCTGCCCGTAACCGACATCTACAGCGTATACCTTACGGGCACCTGCCTGTAAAACGCAATCTGTATACCCCCCGGTTGAAGCGCCAATATCTATCACCATTTTATCCCGGGCATCAACCCGAAAATCATGCAAGGCCTTTTCCAGTTTTAATCCTCCCCGGCTGACAAACCTTCGTCCGTTAGAAATAATCTCCACCGGCGCATCTTCATTAACTGATGTACCTGGCTTGTCAACTTTTTGCCCATTCACATATACCTGTCCGGCCAGAATATAAGCGCGGGCCTTCTCTCTGCTGGAGGCCAGTCCCCGGGAATAAAGCAGTATATCCAGCCTAACTTTCGCCAAATTTGAGCAACTCCCAACCGGCAGAATGGTTTACCAGTTCCGGCCAACGGTTAATGACCTTTTCCAGCAAAGCCTCCGCATTCATATCCAGATAATCAAATAAAATATCTACTCTGCCATGTTCCACAAACTCATCCGGTATTCCTGCCCTTAATACCTGAGAAGCTAACCCTTCTTCCTGTAAAATTTCCAGAACTGCACTGCCAAACCCCCCCTGCAGGACATTATCTTCAATAGTGACTATACGCCCACATTTTTGAGCAATGGATTTTATGCAGGACCTGTCTATTGGTTTTACAAAACGCGCATCAACCAGAGTGGCAGAAATATTATGTTCGACAGCCAGCCTTACCAAATCAAAGGCAAAAGATACTCCCCGTCCAATTCCAATTACGGCCAGATCTTCTCCGGAGGCTAAAATTTGAGCTCGACCAACGGGAATAGTGCCTTTTTCATCAGTTGCGGTTAATCCCTTTCCAATTCCCCGCGGATAGCGGATAGCTACCGGGCCGGGAATGGTAAAGGCAGTATTAAACATTCTAATTAATTCATTTTCATCTGCGGGAGCCATAACCGTTAAATTAGGAATACTGCGCAAATAAGATATATCAAAAACCCCATGATGGGTAGCGCCGTCCTCGCCTACCAAACCGGCCCGGTCTATAGCCAGAATAACCGGCAGATTCTGCAGCGCCACATCCTGAACAATCTGATCATAGGCCCGCTGTAAAAAAGTCGAATAGACTGCTACTACCGGACGCAACCCTGCCCGGGCCATACCTGCTGCCAGAGTAACTGCATGCTGCTCACAAATACCCACATCAAAAAATCTATCCGGATATTGGCGGGCAAACGGTGCCAACCCGGTTCCACTTGCCATGGCAGCAGTAATAGCAATTACTCCCGGATCAATGGCAGCCCGGCTAAGCATGCACTCGCCAAATATCTCCGTATAAGTTTTGACGCTTTTCCTGGTCTGTTGTCCGGTATTAATATCAAATGGCCCAATACCATGAAACACATCCGGATTTTCCAGAGCTGGAGTATATCCCCTGCCCTTCTGTGTAATTACATGAATAAAAACCGGGCCCTTCATTTTTGCCGCATTAGAAAAAACCTGAATCAGTTCTTCCAGACTGTGTCCATTAACCGGTCCAACATAAGTAAACCCCAATTCTTCAAACAAGATACCCGGAACCATTAAATATTTGACCATATCCTTAAATCTGCCTGCAGCCCGCGCAATATTGGGACCAATAGCCGGAATACGATGCAGGGCAGTTTCAATTTCATCTTTGGTACGGGAATAGGATGGGTCAGTACGCAGGCGGTTTAAGTAAGCTGACATGGCTCCAACATTACGGGAAATCGACATCTCATTATCATTTAATATCACCGTTAAATCATGATCTTCATGGCCGGCATGATTCAAGGCTTCAAAAGCCATACCTCCGGTTAAAGCGCCATCACCAATCACTGCCAGCACAGAGTGCTTTTCTTTCTTTATATCCCGGGCAATTGCCATGCCTAAAGCGGCTGAAATGGAAGTGCTGCTATGTCCGGTATTATAAGCATCATGTTCGGATTCTTCAGTTTTGGGGAAACCACTTATACCTCCGTATTGTCTTAACGCAGGCATCTGATGTTGTCTTCCGGTTAAAATTTTATGCACATAACTCTGGTGCCCTACATCCCAGATAATTTTATCTGCGGGAGTATTGTAAACGAAGTGAAGTGCCAGGGTTAATTCCACTACCCCCAGATTAGCTGCCAGATGTCCCCCGCATTGAGAAACGCTGTTGACCAGAAGTTGCCTGATTTCATCTGCCAGGCTGTATATAGAAGCTATATCCATACTCTTCAGGTCCTGTGGAGATTGAATTGATTTTAGAATACTGTTCATAATCAGGTCACCTTTTATCATTAAACAATTCCAGGCCGGTAAGGTTCTCCCACCGGGCCATAATTACCGCCACTCTGAAAATAATAGCATTGGCGTGATCAATGGCTACTTTCTTCCCCGCTGCTTTACCACCTACAGTCAAGGCGGCTATAAGACTGGTCATCATTCCCCCTATAATAAACAGGTCGATGGTAGCAAACCTGTCGATCAAACTTAATACTATACCTGCTCCGATAGCCCCACTTAGAGTACCGGCTATATCGCCAATCACATCATTACAAAAATTAGCCACCTTGCTGGCATTCCTGGTTATTTTAACCGCCTGAACGGCACCATATACTTTTTTGGCTGCCCTGGCATTAAACGGCGGTAGAACTGCTGCCGTTGCAGCCGTTCCAATCATATCAAAAAATACTCCCACTAAAATTATAATCAATAACAACGGAATAGAAACAAATATGCTATTAACAGCACTAACCAGACTTTCTGCTCCGATACTAACCAGTAAAGCAATAAAAAAAGTAAAAAAGGCCACTGTCAGGGCTGATATCCAAACATTTTTATTATTAAAAATACGGGTTGGCAACAATAAAAATATTCCTCCAAAAATACAGTCTGGCAAAAGGTTGTCTGTTGAGTAAACGCTGCGACATAGGTCCAGCAGGTTTTCCCCGTGGAGCACCCGACTGTTGCCAGAGGGGCGGTTTCCCTTTATGTCCACATTACTGCGTCACCGCAAGTAAGGCTGGATTACCACTTAGTGCACACTTTAATCCTCAACAAACCGTGCCAAAGCACACAGTCTAGGAGTTTTCCTCAACAGCCCCCATTAATTTCTAGCCTCTTTTGCAGTACACGGTTTCAAAGCAGATAACAAATCCCTGGCCGCGGTTTTTGTTACCCATTTAAGGCTTATTCGCCGCCACCACTCAAGGCAGGCTACACTGCACCCAGCTTTCACCAAATGCAGGTTTTCCTGGTAAACTTTAGACTTACCAAGCCTCCACGAGTGTGGGGTCAGACTCCACATGCCGTTGCGGAATGCCCCATCACCCTTAACTCCCAGCAAAGACCCCTGACTGGGCGTCAAAAGCCGATACCAGAAGCTTCATCGATGTGCCATTTACGGATTTTTAGGCCCGTCTTTGAAATTAATAGAGCTGACTAGAATACTGTAACCTTCTGCCAGTTCACATTCGCCTGTAATTATATCATACCAGCATAATATTCTTCCACTTATCACTATTGTCAGGATACAGCATAGCGAGCAATCTGAGTTCTATAAAACCCATAGTATTATTATAGGTAGTTATATCTTACTCCAGCTCCGCTTAGTTATTCCTGACTAAAGTAAACCAGGTCAACTCTCTTAAAAAATTGGCCGCCGGGCCAAAATACTCCAGACTGGATAAACATTCATCAACCATTCTACGCGCTATTTCCTCGGTTCTTTCAATACCAAATAAGCTGGGGTAAGTAGTTTTTTGATTTTTTATATCACTTCCAATTGGTTTACCCATCAACTCTGCATCACCACGGACATCCAGTAAATCATCCGTAATTTGAAACAGCAGACCAAAGCTGTGTGCAAAAGAAGTAATCTTCTCCAATCCGGTGGAATCCATGCCTCCCAGTATGGCTCCGGATCTCAGCGCTGCCTTAAACAATGCTCCGGTTTTCAGACTATGCAGGGTTTGCAAAGTAGAAAATTCTATGTTTTTCCCTTCGGATTGTAAATCTATTACCTGACCGCCAATCATCCCTCGGCTGCCGGCCGCTTTTGATACCTCGCTGATTACTTGCAGCGCCCGCTCCGCTTTTATTGGTGCAAAGGCTGCATTTTGGGCTATTAATTCAAAAGCGGCAGTAAGCAACGCATCTCCGGTTAGAATGGCAATATCTTCTCCAAATACTTTGTGACAGGTAGGTTTTCCCCTGCGAAAATCATCATCATCCATAGCCGGCAAATCATCATGAACCAGAGAATACGAATGAATCATTTCCAATGCACAGGCCGTTGGAATAACCGATTCCCGATCTCCGCCTGCCAGGACTGCGCCTTCCATTACCAGCATGGGACGCAGTCGTTTTCCCCCGTTAAAAACCGCATAATGAATAGCCTGATGAATAATAGCCGGATAGGCGTCTACCTGTTCCAGGCATCCGGTTAAACAACTATCAATGAATTTTTTTCGTTCCTGTACCTCAATTTGAAACTCATTTAAGTCAAAATTATGCATTTTAAACCTCACTCTTCAACCTCAGCCAGTTCAAAATTGCCATCCAGTTTGCTTATTAACTTCTGCATGCGTTGTTCGGTAACCTGTAATTGCTGCTGACAAAACAGAGTAAGATTAATACCTTCTTCGAACAGCAGCAATGATTCTTCCAAATCCTGCTCCCCTGCTTCCAGCTTGTCCACAATCGCTTCCAATCTGCTCATGGCTTCCTCAAACTTTATTCTTTCCACCGTTTCCCCGTCTCCCTGTCTTCAATTTTTACTTTCAGCTCTCCATCGGCTAAAATCAACTGTACCATATCTCCCGGTAACACCTGATGAACTGAACGAATTACGCCACTTTCATTTCTTACTACTGCATAGCCTCTTTTTAATACCTTTAAAGGACTTAGCTTATCAAGTCCGGAAGAGGTTATAGCCAGTTGGTTTTGCCTGCGATTAAAATTATCATCTGCTGCACGCAGCAATCGCGCTGATAAATCCTGCAAATCATCCTCTTTGGACTGCAAAGATTGCAATAAACCTGAAGTTTTGAGTATTCGCTTCATTACTAACTGATCCAGGCTTTCACTGCGACTATAATATATTTTTTCGATAGCCATCTGCATTCTTTGCTGCCATCGTTTTATTTCCTTTCCCAATTGCTGCAAATCAGGGACTGCCAACTGGGCGGCCTGCGTCGGAGTTGCTGCTCTTACATCTGCCACCCAATCTGCCAGAGTAAAATCAGTCTCATGACCAACTGCCGAAATAACTGGAATCTGAGATTCAAATATAGCCTTAACTACTTCTTCACTGTTAAAGGCCATTAAATCTTCCCATGAACCTCCGCCCCGGCCAATAATGATCACATCCATATCTCCCCAGGTATTTAAACAACGCAGACCCTGGACCAATTCCATTGGTGCATCCACGCCCTGAACCGAACTATGATAAAATATTACCTGAATTCCGGCATGACGCTGGCGAAGAACTTTTAAGATATCCTGAAGGGCGGCTCCGTCCTGTGAAGTTATTACCCCTACTTTTTGTGCGAAAGACGGCAGGGGTTTTTTAAAATCCTCGTTAAAATAGCCCTGCTTTTCGAGGCGTTCCTTAAGCTGCTGCAAATACAAAGAAAGACTGCCTGCCCCAAAAAGCTGTAATTCATCAACATAAAGCTGATATTTTCCCTGACGGTTAAAAACTGAAATCGAACCCCGCGCTAATACTTCCATGCCATTTTCCGGCATAAATTTTAAAGCCCGGGTGCGACTCTTGAACATTACTGCACTTACGGTAGACTCTTCATCTTTCAAAGTAAAATACATATGTCCGGACTGCTGATACAGCTTAAAACCTGAAATCTCACCGCGCAGCCAGAAATCCTGCAATCCCGGTTCACTCTCCAGTAACAGCCCGATGAACTTATTTAATTCACTGACGCTGATAACTTTTGGTTGCATATGTTTTTACCTGTCCGCAGCCTGGCATAAATTATTCATAAGCTCAGCAATCAAAATTGGTCCTATGCCACCAGGTACTGACATCAGATGACCGGATAATTCACCCATTTTTTCCCGGTTTACATTGCCGCAAACTTTGCCCTGGTTCCAGTGAAAACCAGCATCAATAACCAAAGCTCCCTCTTTAATATGTTGATCATTGAAAACCAGCGGCTCACCCTTCTCAATAACATAAATATCACTGGCGGGAAGAGTCGCCTTTTTATAATCAGGAATAATGCTGACGCGACTGCCCTGTTTGGTCAGAATTATCGCGAGTGGAATTATCAGATCAAAAGAATCGCCAACCAGAGTAATCTGCCAATCTGAAAGTGTACCTTTGGTCTTGTTTATCACTTCCATACAAGCCCGGGCGGCCGGGGATATAAAAGGTGCATCACCCTGAAAAAGCAGGCCCCGATTACCGGGATTAAATCCATCCACATCTTTAGCCGGGTCAATAGTGCTTAAAAAGTCTTCCGTAAATTGTTCCAACTCTCCCGGTAAAGGTAACTGCAACAGTATGCCGTCTACTTCATTATTCTTATTTAAATCTTCAATATGTTTTAAAAGTGCCTCACGACTGATACTGGCAGGCAGCAAATCCAGCCGGCAAACACCTCCGATAAACTGAGCCGCCTTTTCCTTTAACCCTGCATATACCAGGCTTTCTTTGTCATCCCCCACCACAATAACCACCAGAGATGGTACTAAATTTTTCTTTTCATTGTCCTGCTTTAACCGCAGTTTTATTTCATTGGCTATTTCACTGCCATTAAGAATTTCCATTAATCCTTCAACTCCTGACTTGAATGTTTATGTAATAACAAGGCCAGATGGGCTACACCTACCGCATTATCAGAACTTAATCCCGGTTCAGCAAAATAAAGCTTCATCCCTACGGCAGGATGTTCCAATCTATCAATAATTCTTCTTCTTATTAAATGATTAGCCATTACCCCCCCTACCAGTAAAACCTTCTTTTCCTGTTTTTCCGGTCTAATTTTAAGTAAAGTCTTTTCAACGGTTTTAGCAATTACCCTTAAAACGGCTGCCGCAATTTCAGCTTCCGGCACTCCCTGCTGATACATTTGAATTGCCCTGGTCTCGGCGCCGGAAAAAGATATCCCGGGCAGATTAATTGCCGCTGGAATCGGATATTGATTATTATTGCCTGCCTGTGCTGCCAACTTTTCCATAGCCGGCCCGCTCGGAAATGGCAATCCCATAGCCACTCCCACCCGGTCTACCAATTGTCCTGCATGCAGGTCACTGCTGGAAGCCAGGTTTTCAATACTAAAAAAGCCATCCCCGCCTCGTGTTACTCTCATAACATCGGAAGTACCCCCGGAAAAATGCACCGCTAAAAAGCTGTTTTCCTGAAGCAAATCGGGATGACCATATATTCCTGCTGCAATATGTCCCTGTTGATGACTCACAGTATAGAGCGGCACCTCCAAAATCTGGCTGATAACCTTAGCCTGTCCCAGTCCGGCCAGGAATACCGGCATATAACTATCCCCGGTATCGCGCGGAGCCTGACTGGCTGCTACCGCTTTAACTGCGGCGGCTAATCCCGTTGGTATACGCTCAAATAACTGTGGTAAATTTTTAATATGTAAAAACAGGGCCTCAGATTGCCTCAGCCCTCTTTTCCCCATGGGTACAGACAAAATCATTCTCTGATCAGCTACTATCTGACCGTTCTCATTCATAACTGCCAGAGAAGTGGTATAGGCACTGGTATCAATCCCCAGATACAGATTCATCCCTATCCCCCTGAATGCGATCCAGAATAGCATTTACAAAAGCGCTGGAGTTCTCTTCGCCATACTTCTTGGCAATTTCTACCGCCTCATCAATAGCTATAACCGGTTCAGCCCCGGGTAAATACATGATTTCAAATCCCGCTACCCGCATTAGATTACGGTCAACCGAAGACATACGCTCTACCGACCAGTCTCTTGAATAACGGGCAATTTTTTCATCAATTGCTGCCATATACTGTAATGTGCCTTCAATTAATTGCCAGGAAAAGCTGCATTCCTTTTCAGTTAGTTTGTTCTCCGGTAAATCACTATCCGTCAGTTGGTTCTCCAATAAATAATCAAATGCTTTGCGGGGATCAGCTTTTACCTGATCTACCTGAAAGACAACCTTAAAAGCATATTCCCGGGCCTTTCTTCTACTCAAACTATCAACCTCTCACTTGGCTATTTTTTAAATATACGATTTAACCAGTTTTCAAAATCCTTATTCTCATCAAGTTGTTTACCAATAAAATACCCGGTTGCTATACAAATAATAATAAAGAGCGTTTTAAAGAAACCATAACTGACAAACAAAATAGCTGCCAGCAGTCCCAATAAAATTCCTACCGTTTTTCCGCGGTTTTCTACCAGTAATAAATACATAACCCTATCCCACATGTTTTACACTCCCCCTTACAGATTGGTTGATTTAGGGGCAACTGCAAAATCGTCCACCAGTACGCGTACTTCCGCTACAGTAAGACCACCTATAGTTTCGAGACTCTCCCGAATTACACTTTGAACATTTTTGCTCATTTCTGGAACACTATGCTCAGGATTAATCATCATATGCATAGTAATTATTAATCCCTCCGGACTTTCTTTTACAGCCGAGCGAATTTCTTTTACACCCTCCACTTTTTTGACTGCTTTCATAATAATTACTTTGATTGCATCAATAGTAATGGAGACTTGTCCATTCAAACTGCTGACAATATTAACTGAAGTTTGCTTTGGCCTCTTCTGTAACAAAGAAACTAACACATAAACAGTAAGGGCGATAACTAAAATTGCTGCTGCAGCCGAAATCATACGCCCTTCAGCTGTTGCTACAGCCATATTTATGTAATTAAGCGGTTCAGGTCTGCCTGCAGCCAACCCCAGCACTGCTGCTGCCATTATCAATAACAGCAGGTTGTATACAAACAGAACTGTTTTTAGTAATGCGGACACTTATCAACACCTCTTTTCCGGCTTATAAAGACAACCCCCTGGGTGGCAGGGGGTTGTCGGTTTTGGTTGACTTTATTAAGCCTCGAAATTTCCTGCCGGTATTTCTGTTTCATTTATACCGGAAGATTTCTTTAACTGAACTGAAACTACATGTACATTGACTTCGACAACATTTAATCCCGTCATGGTTTCAACTGCCAGTTTAACTTCCTTTTGGACATTATCAGCAACCTCAGGAATTGAATAGCCAAACTCCACAACCAGGTAAATATCGATTTTAGTATCGTCATTAGTTAATTCAACTCTAATACCCTTGGTAAAATTTTTTCGTCCCAGTTTTTCCACCAGGTCAGTTCCCCAACCGCCGCTCATAGTTGCCACACCTTCGACATCTATAGCAGCCAGACCTGCCACCGTGGAAACCACCTCATCAGCAATGGTAATAATACCCATCTCAGTATTGATACCAGGTTTATTAGCTTCCATTATGTCACCTCCAAACCGACTTTATATTTTGTATATTACCAGACTATTACTATATTTATCAAACTCAACTTAACTTAATGATAACCTTAATAGTTATTATTCATCCTTCTTTGGATAAAATTCGTGTAAACTTCGCCTTTTTGAAAAAAGGCATTACTCAAAACCTGTTGATGAAAAGGAATAGTTGTTACCACACCCTCAATGGTAAATTCGGCCAGGGCGC
>DAIMDR010000005.1:0-32494 GCA_036725705.1 Syntrophomonadaceae bacterium
TGGCAACCTCCAGCCTGCGCATAATCCCAATGATGATCGAAGATTATCATCGTATCACCGAGGTTCAAAAGTGCAGAGGGGTCAGGTTTAATCACCGTTCAATAAGGCAGCGGATTAAAAGCTACTGGCCTCTAATGGGGAGTATGTTGTTAGCCAGTCTGGAGCGTTCCATGATAATGGCCGAATCGTTATATAATCGGGGTTATGGTTTAAAACCGCGTACTTACACGCAATTACGCCGCTGGCAAACCGGTGATTATTTAGTATTGTGTTCCACCCTGATCGGAATAGTAGTTGCCTGCCTGGCTCAATGGAAGCATTGGAGCAGCTACAGTTATTATCCGGTTTTGAACCGGGTTATCAGTGTGGAGATACTGCCGGCATTAGTGGTGTTGCTGTTATTTGCCTTGCCGGCAATTATTAATTGGGGATGGAAAAAATGGCCGCAATTAAGGTCGACAACTTAACTTATCAATATGCGAATAGCAGTTTCCCCGCTTTGCAGGATATTAATCTGGAAGTGCAGGCGGGAGAATTTGTTCTGCTGGCTGGTGCCTCCGGTAGTGGCAAAACCAGCCTGTTAAGAGCGATTAATGGTGCCATACCACATTTTTATGCGGGATTTATTAAGGGTGAAGTTTATCTGGACAATCAGGCCGTAAGTTCTTTGGACCACCGGCAGAGGGTACAAAGCGCAGGTCTTTTACATCAGGATGCTGATAGCCAGTTAGTTATGAACAGTGTAACCGCGGAAATTGCTTTTGGTATGGAAAATATGGGCCTGCCGGTTAAACTTATACGGAGAAAAATAGCCGAATTAACCAGTGCTTTGAATCTTAATCAGGATAACCACAAACGGACAGCAGATTTATCTGCCGGACAAAAGCAAAGAGTAGCCCTGGCCGCCTTGTTGGCTATGCAACCGCAAATATTATTGCTGGATGAACCTACTTCGCAGGTGGATCCGGTGGCGGCTGAAGAAATCCTGACTATTATCCGTCGCCTTAATGAAGATACCGGGATAACTATAATAATGGCTGAACAAAGGCTGGAAAGATGTCTGCATCTGGCTGATCGCTATCTGGTTATGGAAAACGGACAGATAAAAGGTGATTTTAAAAAAGCTGACGATATGGCCCGCTGGGCAATTGAAAATAATTGTCCTTTTGTACCACCGGTTCCCCGGGTATTTGCTCTGGTTGGTCAACCCTCCATTCCGACTACAGTTAAAGAAGGCAGGCGATTATTACGGGAGCTGGATACTTTCTCAAAAGATGTTTCCGATCATAAGCATGGTTCGACACAACTGAAAAATCATCAAATATGTCATCCTGAGGAGCCGCAGGCGACGAAGGATCTCTTTCGGAAGTCCGAAATACTGCATCTTCCGCTAACCAGATTCTTCGCTATCCCTCAGAATGATACGCTTAAGAGCACTTTTTCGATAGTCACGAATGCTTCTTCTGTAAGTCAACCGTCCTGCTCCGATTATATTGTGGAAATGAACAAGGTGTCTTATACCTGGCCGCACGGAAGCAAAGCCCTCCGACAGGTTGATTTTAAACTGCCTGCCCAGGCTATTACGGCCTTAATCGGCGATAATGGTGCTGGAAAGACAACCCTGCTAAAACATATTATTGGGTTAATAAAACCTGACCGGGGCAGTGTAAAGGTAATGGGCAGGAATACACTTCAGCTCGATGTAGAGGATTTGGCTGCTGAGGTTGGATATTTATCTCAGCAACCGGATGATTATCTGTTTTTACCAACCGTAAGGGAGGAAATTTCCTTTAGCCGTCATAAACTGGGCAGAGGTACGGCTGAAACTGAAAAGCAACTTATCCAAAGACTGGAACTGCAGGAATATCTGGAATGCAACCCGCGGGATTTAAGCACCGGTCAGCGTCAGCGGGTAGCGCTGGCTTCCATTTTGTTATCCAAACCGGAGATTTTACTGTTGGATGAACCCACCCGGGGTATGGATTATAATTTAAAAGCTAAGCTGGGAGAAATTTTAAAAGAATTTGTTCAAACCGGAGTAACCATATTGCTGGTTTCCCATGACAGCGAATTTATTGCTGAATATGCGGATGAAGTCGTGCTGATGTCAGCCGGGAAAATTATTGCTCAGGGAACAACTGCCGAAATGCTGGACGGATCAATTTATTATGCACCCCAGGTCAACCGGTTGTTTAATGGCTTGCATGAGCAGGTCCTGACGGTTGAACAGGGAGTGAAGTTGCTGAAGAGGTACAGGTTAGGAGTTAATGACTGGAATTAAAGTCAGCGGGTTTTTATTAATAGACACAGATAACACGGATTTTAAGGGATATACACAGATGGCTATTTTATTTATAATAGGGAGTCAGTTTGGTAATGGTGAGTTAGCTTTGGCTTTTAGAACCTGACTTCTCCTGATTTTTTATGATTTGACCTGACGGGTTTTTATTAATAGACACAGATAACACAGATTTTAAGGGATATACATAGATATTTTATTTATAATAGGGAGTCGGGTTATTTATGGTGAGCCTCCGAGCAGTTTAATGAATGCTATGTAGGGAAATCGTCAGGTTCAGTTGGTTAAGTAAGGTCGAGTCAGGTTCAAATTATAGAATCAGCTTTCTAAAAATGAAACCAGGGGGATAACAGAAGGGTCGCGTTTTGGAGAGATAGAAAAATGAAGTATTATTCTGGAAGAATATTAAATATAAATGCGTTGCTGACATTACTGCTGGGGTTGGCCGGATTAGTATATCTGGGTATAAATGATTTGGCTAATTGGGCACTGGTCACTACCGGAGCAGCAATATTGCTGTTGGGATTTATGGTCTGGAAGTTTGAAAACAGCCGTATTGATGCGCGTATGTTGATACTGATTGCAACCATGTCAGCGTTGGCAGCTGTTTCCAGGGTATTGTTTGCCGCCATACCCAGTGTACAGCCAGCTACCTTTATTATTATGATAACCGGTTATGTATTTGGCCCGGTTATTGGTCTGGCAGTTGGTATGCTGACTGCTTTTGTCTCCAATATGTTTTTAGGACAGGGCCCCTGGACTTTATGGCAAATGTTAGGTTGGGGTTTATGTGGAATAGCAGCCGGGTGGCTGGGGAAAAACAACCAATTTAGGTTGCTCCCCTTTCTGGTTTTATCCGGTCTGGCCGGATTGTTTTTTGGGTTATTGATGAATAGCTGGCATTGGCTGGCATTTGTTTATCCTCTGAATGTTACAACATTTTTAGCTACCTGGGCGGCCAGTATTGTTTTTGATTTAATGCATGCCGGTGGGAATATTATTTTCGCTTTAATTTTAGGCCGGCCATTCTATAATTATTTGCTTCGTTTCCGCCAGCGTATGTTTTTTCAACCGGTCGGGGGCAGCACACCGGGCAAACCCGATTCTTAAAGCTGTTTTGGTTTTTTAGAACCAGACTTGAGTTGACAGTATTTTTAAATAGACGCAGCAACATCAATGGTGACCCGGCACTCAGATTTAGGATCAATATTGATGTTGAGTGCCGGGGAACATCAGTAGTCCCCGTTAGGGGGATTACACAGACCCTTCGGGCACAGATTAACGCAGATTTTTTTTTGTATATTAGGGAATCAGGTTAGTAATGGCGAGTTGGATTTGGCTATTTAGAACCTGATCTCTCCTGACTATTTCTGACTTGACCTGACGGTCAGGAAGGGTCAGATTCTAAAAACCAAAGCTAAGTTGACTCCCTATTTTTATGAGAGTTTTGCATAATTAACTTTTCTTTAATTATCATACTAACTTCTAAAATGTCATCCTGAGCGTTAGCGAAGGATCTACGGTATTTATGAGACTCTTCGCTATCGCTCAGAGTGACAGTATTGAAGGATTTATTTGAATTATGCAAAACTCTCATATAAATAAAATATAAATCTGTGAAAATCATAAAAAATCTGTGTTATCTGTGTCTATAACCCCTCACCAAATATTAATTATTTCAGGCAGGGAAGTATGGCACAGAACACGAATTATGTTATGCGATAGATATAATTGGGAGGCTCTAATGAATAATAAAAGATGGGAAGATTTTTCCGAGGAAGAAATTCTGGAAGCCAATATTGCCAAATATGAACAGGATGAGATTGTACAATTTTATGAGGATTTTGACGAACCGCGTTATTCCTATATTGAATATGAGGTTATCTTTACTTCGGTTTTGGAGACCATGAGAAAAAAACTGGGCCGTCCGGTTCGTGCCGTAGATATGTGCGGAGGGGCAGGGAAAGGGGCGTTTACATTGAAAGCCTGCCAGCCGGATTGTCAGGTTACTCTGGTAGATTTGTCCGAAAAAATGTTGGAGGTTGCCCGCCGGAAGGCCGAAAAAAACAGACTGCAGGACATTGATATAGTACAGGCGGATGCATTTAGTTTTCTGAAGCAGGATAATGAGTATGATTTGTTCGTTTATTCTTCAGCTCTGCACCACTTTAAAGATCCTCTTACCCTCCTGCAGCAAACTGCAGAGAAGTTATCCCCTCAGGGTATGATTATCAGCATTGCTGATCCAAACACGCTTACTAAGAGTCGTCGATATGCGTTTCTGCAATTTTCCGCTTCCAATTGGGAAATCAAAAAACAGGTTATGAAGAATAAATTCGACCGCTTATTGGGGGCTGATACCAAACAAAATAGCAATCTGCCGGACTTTGATGTAGCCGAATATCTGACTTTTACCGGTATTGATGATATAGCATTTACCAGACAAGTACAGAATATTGGCCTGCAGCCTTTGATACATATGCGCTATCCGGCCGGAGAACCTTATATGACCCGTATTCTACCATACATTGGTCTATATTGGGCTTTTAGTACCGTTTTACATAAAGATACTGAGCCGGGTTATCAAATTTATAAGGAACAGATGAAAAGGGAGATTGCAACTAATTTGCCTTTCCGCATAAAATATTATTAAGGTAATAATCTGGAAAAATATTGTTGACAAATGCATAATTGTTTATTAGTCTAATAAACATATTATAACTTTATATTTGAGATGAGATGAGTTTAGCAGAGGAGAGAAGAGCGAGATGAGCAGGTATGAGTATTTACATGCCAGCACTGTGTCCCGTGCTGGTTTTTATTTGCCTTTTTCCGGAGCCACGGTGTTTCCTGAACAACCAGTGTTTGAACAAATGAAGACCAGGTATCGGTTGGTTCCGTTGTATGCTCAGGCAAAGATATCCAATCTGGATTTGGCCCAATATTTTCATGAAAATTGTGCTGATCAGCCAGCCTGTCTGCTGGAAAGTCTGACCGGCAGCGATAATGGCCGCTATTCAATTATCGCCCATCGGGCCTTAAACCAAGTAATTTCCCATATGAACAATCCGCAGGGGATAAACCTATTGCGCGGGCAATTGCATAATTACCCGGCTCCGGGCTTAGAGCTGCCTTTCTTCACCGGTGGTCTGATGGGTTACTGGTCTTATGAAACCGGATTAGCCTATTACGATTTGCCAATACCCCCCAGTGCTAATTCCATTGAACAATGTTTTTTTATACCTGGTGAAGTCATCGTTTATGATCGCTTTGAACAGGAAGTTACGGTTATAATCTGGACGGAAACTGAAAAGACTGAACCAGATATATATGCTAAGATTTGCCGGCAGTTGGACGCTTTGCTGATTGATATTGGCAGCGGTGATTACAATATCTCCGGGCAAGTACCTAAAATATCAGCGCCTCATGACCTGAATGCTGATGAAGGGTTTATACCTTCAATTGATGATATTCAGTTTGGAAAAATGGTTGATAAGGCGGAAGATTATATTCGCCGCGGAGATATTTTTCAGGTAGTGGTATCGCGTAGTTGGAGCAGGGAAAGTACTGCCGACCCTTGGCAGGTATATCTCAATTTGCGGGAATTAAATCCGTCGCCTTATATGTTTTATTATGCGCTGCCCGGATTTACTTTGATGGGGGCTTCTCCGGAAATGCAAATTCGGGTGCAGCAGGGGCAGGTCAAGACCAGACCTATAGCAGGAACCCGTAAGGTTACCGGTGTGCATGAGATTGACCAGGCTTTGGGCAGGGAGCTTTTTGATGACGAAAAGGAAAGGGCAGAACATCTGATGTTGGTGGATTTGAGCCGCAACGATATTGGCAGAGTAAGTCGACCAGGTACGGTTAAAGTAGAAAAGTTTATGCAGGTGGAAAAGTTTTCTCATGTGATGCATCTGGTGTCAGATGTGGAAGGAGAAATGCTCACCGAACTGGATGCTCTGGACGCATTTCAGGCCGGTTTCCCTGCCGGGACTTTATCCGGTGCACCCAAACGCAAGGCCATGCAGATAATAGGGGAATTGGAGACCAGCTTGCGGGGGCCTTACGGCGGAGCAGTCGGTTATGTTGATTTTAACGGCAATCTGGATTCCTGTATTGCTATTCGCGGAGTTTTGCATTATCAGGATAAATATTATTTACAAAGCGGAGCCGGAATCGTAGCCGATTCGGTCCCCGAGTTGGAAGCGATGGAGACTTTTAACAAAGCCCGGGCGCTTATGATTGCAATTAAGGAGGCGGAAAGACTTGATTCTCATGATTGATAATTATGATTCATTTACTTATAATCTGGTGCAGTATTTACAGGAGATGGGGCAGGAAGTTCTGGTAGAAAAAAACGATCGTTTATCCATAAATCAAATCAGACAATTAAACCCGGAATCGATAATTATTTCTCCGGGACCTTCAACGCCAATGGAAGCCGGTATATCTATAGAGGTAGTAAAGAAGTTGGGGGAGGATTTCCCCATATTGGGAGTTTGCCTGGGGCATCAGTCCATTGCCTGTGCTTTTGGGGCGCAGATTGAAATTAATTACCGTTTAATGCATGGCAAAATATCGCCGGTATTACACGATGGCAGTGCTTTGTTTAAAAATATCCCCAGTCCATTTAATGCCACCCGCTACCACTCGCTGGTAGTAAGAGCCCAGTCATTGCCTCCTGAATTACAGGTGAGTGCCTGGACTGCAGAGGGGGAGGTGATGGGTATAAGGCATCTTAAATATCCACTTTACGGAGTTCAGTTTCACCCGGAGTCGATTTTTACCGGGGAAGGAAAAAAGCTGCTTTATAACTTTCTGGTCACAGTACAGCCGGAAAATGATTCCGATTATAAAAAGGCAGCAGTATAAATTTATGGAGCAGAGATGAGCAGAGATGAGAGGAGAGAGGATTTAATGTTTGTATCGATGTTAAAAAAAGTTGTTAGGGGAGAAAGTTTAACCTTAAATGAAGCTTATGAATCGGCCTGTCTGTTGTTGCATGGTGAGGTTCCCACCGCTCAGGCAGCAGCATTCCTGGCAGTATTACGGGCTCGAAAGGAAACTGGTACAGAATTATCCGGATTTGTGCAGGCTTTATATCAGGAAGCCATCATGGTGGACACCGGCCTTGAAGTGCTGGATACCTGCGGAACCGGTGGAGATGGTATGGGTACCTTTAATATTTCTACCGCTGCTTCTCTGGTAGCCGCTGCCTGCGGGGTACCGGTTGCCAAACATGGAAACCGCGCTGTAACAGGTAAAGTTGGCAGTGCTGATGTTTTGGAGGCCATGGGGGTTAATATTCAACTTTCTCCGGATGAGTCCCGGCATATGCTGGATAAAGTAGGGATCACCTTTTTATTTGCCCCCAACTATCATCCGATTTTAAAGCAGGTAGGCGGCCTGAGGCGGGAAATGGGTGTAATGACCATATTTAACTTTCTGGGACCGCTGCTTAACCCTTTTAAACCCGCGTTTCAGGTGATGGGAATTGCCGACCCGGACCTGTTGCAATCAGTAGCCCAAACTTCAATTACTACGGGCAGGGAACGGGTATTGGTAGTGCATGCCGATAACGGCATGGATGAAATAAGTCCGGTGGGTCCGACCCGCATACATGACGCTAATACCAGAGAGACCAGCGAATATAGCTTTAACCCTTCCAGTGTGGGTATAAGCCCTTTCCCGCTGAATTTGATTAACGGCGGTGATGCTGATACCAATGCTACTATTATTAAAAATGTATTATCCGGAAGGCAGGGTCCGCATCGGGATGCAGTAGTTATAAACACCGCCGCCGCTCTGCTGGCCAGTGGAAAAGCTCATGATTTTAATACCGGGATGTTACTGGCCGGGGAAGCCATAGACTCAGGCCGGGCTTTGAAAAAGTTGCATCAGATGATTGATTTTAGTCGGGACGGGGTGAAGGTATGTTAGATAGTATCGTAGCGCAAAAGCATAAGGAAATAGCAACACTCATGGATAAGTTTTCCACCCTGCCTTTAAAAGGTTCATCTGCATTTAACCCTTTTAGTCTAAAAGGCGAACCGGTATCCATTATTGCTGAGGTTAAAAAAGCCTCCCCCTCAAGAGGGGTTTTGTGTGAGGATTTTAATCCGGTAAACCTGGCCATCAGTTATGAGCAAAATGGAGCTGCTTTGGTTTCAGTTATTACTGATGAAAAGTTTTTTAACGGCAGTCCCCAGACGCTTGCTGAAGTAAAGGCAGCAGTATCCATACCAGTGTTGCGCAAGGATTTTATTCTGCATAGCTGCCAGTTATATCAGACCAGTGAACTGGGAGCAGATGCAGTGCTTTTAATTGCGGCTCTGCATAATTATGAGAGATTACTGCAGTTGGTCGAAACCTGTAATCTGTTGGGGTTACATCCCCTGCTGGAAATTCACGATAGAAATGAGTTGGGCCTGCTCAGGGATTTGCCGATTCAAATGGTAGGAATAAATAATCGTAATCTTAAAGATTTCTCGGTAGATTTGCAGACCAGTTTGAAATTGGTGGAGCACTTACCGGATAGCTATGTAAAAATCAGTGAAAGCGGGATTAGTAATGCTGAACAGATCAGTTTGTTGTCCCGGGCTGGATTTGATGCACTATTAATTGGGGAAGGATTGGTGACCAGCTCCAATCCGGGCAATAAGTTACGGGAGCTTTTAAAGTCCCGGGAGGTAATCCATGACCAGAGTAAAGATATGCGGAATTAAAAATTTACAGGAAGCCAAATTGGCATGTGATCATGGGGTATGGGCAATAGGTGAGGTTTTTGCACCGTCCCCGCGCAGGATTTCAGTTGAAGAAGCCGTGCAGATTAATCGCCGCTTAAATAACAGTGTGCTGAAGATTGGCGTGTTTGTTGATGAGAAGGTGGAAGAGGTTAATCGCATTGCCGACAGATGCAGACTGGATATGGTGCAATTGCATGGTGATGAAACCCCTGATTATATTAAGCAGATAAAAAGACCGGTGTTAAAAAGTTTGGCCGTAAAGGGCCCGCTTACGATGAATATGTTAGAGCCTTGGCAGGTATGGGGATTTATTTTTGATGCTCCCCGCCCGGCAGGAGCTAAAGCCAATGGAGGAAACGGAGTAACCTTCCCCTGGGAATGGCTGGAGCCAATTAAGGGTCGTCAGGATATATTTTTGGCGGGAGGACTGACTGCGCAAAATGTAGGTAGTGCCATACACCGGGTTTTACCGGGAGGCGTCGATGTATCAAGCGGTGTGGAGGATTTTCAGGGTAATAAGGATGCGGATAAAATAGCCGCATTTATGGCTAAAGTACGGGAAACAGATCGGGATTTAGGCAGATTGATACAGGGGAGGGGAGAACATGAATGATATTAAACTGGCATTACGCAACGGTAATCCCACTACAAAAGTAAATATAAATACTGCCTCTGGAATAGTTTCTATTGGTGATGGCAGTTGTACAGTAATTGCCGGGCCGTGCTCCGTAGAATCACAAGAGGGATATATAGAAATTGCTTTATTGCTAAAGGAATTGGGTGTACAGATTTTGAGAGGCGGAGCTTATAAACCCCGGACATCACCTTATGCATTTGCAGGCCTTGGGGAAACTGGATTAAAAATATTGGAGGAAGCGCGTCAGTTAACCGGGTTACCGGTAGTAACTGAGGTTATTGATATTAGAGATATGGATCTGGTTATTCAATCCTGTGATATGGTCCAGATTGGAAGCCGTAATATGCAAAACTTTCCCTTATTAAGAGAAGCAGGCCGTTGTGGCCATCCGGTAGTGTTAAAGAGAGGAATGGCAGCAACTATTGAGGAGTGGTTGCTGGCAGCTGAATATATTTTGAATGAAGGTAATCAGCAGGTGGTTTTATGCGAACGGGGAATTCGTACTTTTGAACCCCTGACCCGTAACACATTGGATATTAATGCGGTAGCTTTATTAAAAGAGATGTCTCATTTACCTGTATTGGTCGACCCCAGTCATGCTACGGGAAGAAGGTCCCTGGTGGCCCCGGTAGCCTTAGCAGCTAAAGCAGCGGGAGCAGATGGAATAATGGTGGAGGTTCACCAACGACCTGACGAAGCCTGGTCTGACGGGAGTCAGTCTTTGAATCCAGGCCAGTTTTCCTTGCTGGTAAGTTCTTTGCAGGGGATAAATGTTCCGGTTGATCGGATGGCAAATTAATAAAATCAGCGGGATTTATTACGCTTGCGTTGTTCAGCACGCATGCGTTTATCCTGTTTTCTTTGATGGCGGCCTTCCTGGGAAAACACCGCCTGATGTTTTTCCTGTTGACGGGAACCTCCCGGAAAAGTATTTTCCAGCCCTTTTTTTACTACCAGAGTATGTCCTTCATCAAATGGTAGTGCTGCCGGCAGATTGGACTCACCAAAAACAACTGAATATGAAGATGCTTTTATCAACGGGCAAGTCTTCAGGGATTTTCTTACTTCACTTTTTATTACCGAAAATCCCCGCTCACTATGATGGCCCTTACCATGATTAATATCCAATATATCTACCTGGTGTTGAATACACCAGGTTATACTTTTTTCCAGCTTTAAGATTGCTTCCTGCAAATTATGTCCATGTAAATTTAACTGTTCTATTTTCAAAACATTTCTCCTCATTGCACTATAGAATGAATTTTAACATATGTTATTAATAATATCTTCCCGGTAGCCCAATAGTCCCGTAAAAATTGTGCTTAAAATATTATTCCCGTGGGGAAATTGTCCTGTAAAAATATATCTGTAAAAGAGGAATGTGGACGAAATTGGGCGAATAACAGTATAATATTTAATAAATCAGGACTATTATTGAGGTGAATAAATGATGCTCAGACCATTGAACCCGAGTATCGGTCAACCGCTGCCCCAATCCATAGTCGTTATGCAAAGGGCTTTAAAGCAATCAGAGCAACCTTTTTTTATGGGATTGCCTGACGGTAAAATTATATATGCTAATCAGGCATTTATTGATATGCTGGGCTATTCTGCTGAATTAATTGATGAATTGTCCTGGGACAATGATATTACTTTAATGTCTTCAAATCAGGATGAAGAAGCCAGTATTAAAGAGTTAATCCAGACCAGAGAAGACCAACAGTATAACAAATTTCTGGTGAAAAAAAATGGAGTTGTTTTTGAGGTACAGGTTAATGTTTATTGCCTGACGGAACCGAGTTTTGAGCCTAAGATAATTGCTTTTTTCATCAATAATACTAAAAGTAATTCTGATATGCCGATAAAAGAAATTGGAGAGGTACAGCCCATAGATTACGCATATCTGCTGGATAATATTAATCAGATATTTTATACCTATGACCTGGAGGGACGAATAACCTATGCCAATAAGAAAGCGGTTGACATTTTAGGTTTTAATCCTGATGAAGCTATTGGTATTCCTCTGTGGGAGTTTGTACCGCAGCGCTATCGAGATAGTTTTATAAATGAAATTAATAAACGTTTTGCCTGTAGTAAACCGGGTTCCTATCTGGCAACCGTTATTCATCGGGATGGTTCCGAAAGAGTATTTAATCTGAAAGTTTCTCCTATCGTCAAACAGGGGAGTGTTGTGGGGGAAATGGCTCTGGCAGAAGATGTTACCGAATCACGCCGAATAAACAAGGAGTTGCGGGAAAGTAATAAGAAATTGAATCGTCTGAGCCAGGAACTGATGGCTGCCAATCAGCAGTTACTGGCTACCGAAGAGGAACTGCGTTACCAGCTGGATGAATCGGAAAAGAATAAAGACGCGTTGGCTAATGCTCATCAACAGTTGGAAAGAATATTTAATTTTTTACCTGAATCAACTTATGTTATTAATCCGGAAGGTCAGGTAGTAATGTGGAACCGGGCCATGGAAAAGCTAACCGGAATTAGCGCCAGAGATATTTTGGGCAAAGGCAACTACGAGTATGCCATCCCTTTCTTTGGATGTCGTAAACCCATGCTGATTGATCAGGCGCGGCCTGGCAATCAGAAAAATGAACATTTTACTGTAAAGCAAAAACAAGGCCAGAATACCTTTTTTGCGGAGTTTTATTCTGCCCAACTGGGTAAAAAAGGTACTTATTTAGCCAGTAAGAGTTCATCTCTTTATAATCAGCATGGAGAGTTGCTGGGCTATATTGAAACCCTCAGAGATATTTCAGCCAGAAAGGAAGCTGAAAATGCTCTGTTTGAAAGTGAAAAACGCTACCGTACCATCATTGAAAGAATCGAAGACGGTTACTTTGAAGTTGATTTATCCGGAGGTTTCGTTTTTTCCAATAAGTTTTTAAATGAGAAGCTTGGTTATCAGGCGGAAGAATTCCTGAATTTGAATTATCGTGATGTGATGGATGAACGAAACCAGAAAATAGTAAAAGCTGCATTTAACCGGGTTTATCTGACCGGTAAACCGGTACGCGATTTTGAATGGCTGGTAAAGGGCAGAAATAGTCGGGAAATGTATGTGGAAAGCACGGTTCTGCCTATTTATGAAGAAGGCGGAATTACCGGCTTTCGTGGGCTGGTTCGTGATATCAGCGACCGAAAAAAAGCTGAAGAGGCTTTACAGAGGAGTGAAAAAAACCTTACCCAGCAGGTCAATTATTTAAATACCTTAATTCATAATCTGAATGAAATGTTTTTCACCTATGATTTGGAAGGAAAGATTGCCTTCGTTAATAAGCGCTCTTATGATGTAGTCGGATATTCTCCGGAGGAGATGCTGGGAAATAACATAACCGATTATGTCCCGGCTGAGTTTCGCAATAAAGTTCGTGCAGGTATTTCAGAAAGACTGGGTCAGGGGATTGATGGCAGTTATAACCTGCCTATTATCCATAAGGATGGCTCCGAACGTATTATTAAACTGAATGCCTCACCGATTCGCGATACTCAGAATAGAATAGTCGGTGGAATGGTGCTGGCAGAGGATGTTACTGAGCGTATTCGTGCCGAACGGGCTCTGGCTATAAGTGAAGCCCAATATCGGGCTATAGTTGAAGATCAGACGGAAATGATTTATCGTTCCCTGGCCGATAACACCCTGACTTTTGTAAATGCAGCTTATTGCAGATATTTTGGTATATGCAGAGAGGATATCCTGGAAAAGGATTTGCGTCCGGAAGTGTATTGTGAAGACCGTGATATGGTGAACAGTTGCTTACAGAATCTCACTGAAGATAACCCGGCATGTTCTGTAGAATATCGTGTAGTAATGCCAGATGGCAGTTTGCGCTGGCATCAATGGACCCATCGGGCTATCTATAATCAAAACGGTGAAATAATTGACTATCAATCGGTGGGACGGGATATTAATGAGAGCAAACTGGCTGAGGAAAAGCTTACCTTCCTAAGCCAGCATGATGTGCTTACCGGTCTGTATAATCGCCTTTACTTTGAACAGGCCATGCAAAAGTGGGAAACAAATAGCGAAACGGTAGGATTGATTATGTGTGATGTAGATGGTTTAAAATCGACCAATGATAACTTTGGACATAAACAGGGTGACCACCTGCTTCAAGTGGTGGCCCGGGTTATTAAGAGCTGTTTTCGCGAAGAAGATATTGTTGCCCGGGTAGGCGGAGATGAATTTGCTGTTATTGTTCCGCGTGGCAACCAGCAGCGTATGGAAAATGCCGTAGCGCTAATTAGAAAAGCGATTAATGATTATAATTTTAAAAATCAGAATTTCCCGATTAGTGTTTCGGTTGGTTATGCATTAAGAAATGATTTGACTGTAAGTATGCCAACAGTATTTAGAAATGCAGATAATAACATGTATCTGAATAAACTAAGTAAAAGGCCGCCGCAATTGAGCGGCCCTGATAATAATAAAGTCTCGGAAAGCTCAGGCAGTAATCCCGTTAAATTACAGCAAATATTCATTAATGATTTTCCTGATAGCGAAAATGACCAATAATCTGCCAGCGTTGCAAACAATCTTCTTCCCGGGCTAAACCAGCATTATGTATTACCAGGGGTATTCCCCGCCGATTAGTGCGATCACTGATTATTCCGCAATGTTGATCACCATTGGCAAAACGCCAGTACACTGCATCCCCCCATTGCCATTCGTCAATGTCTGCGACTTCTGTGGTCAATTCCAGGGAATGTCTTTGCATATAAGTCATCTGGTTGGGCACCCGTCGATGATCAATATTAGGATCAGGAGCAGATAATCCCCAATTATCCGGGTAAAGGCTGAAATGCTGTTTAATATCTTCATGAATTAACTGTTGCAGATCAATGCCGGCATTTCGATATGCTCTGATTATCACATCAGTACATGCCCCCCGTTCCGGGGAAACATCACCCTGTGGATAAGCAATAACCTGATAAGAGGCGTCATATATGGTGCCGTTATAAACTTCCTGACGGGCACCGAGCAGTATTAAATCTTTTACTGTGCGTTTTTCCGGTGGAATCATTTCCACCGGCGAAGGTGTTACCGATGGTTGCCGACTTATCTTATCAAATATGGGAGGAAAAAATCCTGAATGCCAATATTGAATTCCTGATAGAAAAGCAACGGCAAGAATTAATAAAACTACGACCAGCAGGGACTTTTTCATTTAATCTACTTCCTCATAAGCATATTTTTAGTCCAGAGATAATTATTTGCCGCGTTTTTAATAGTATCTATATATTCTATTGTAAGGTGATGTTTACAAGCTTACAAGATGCTTGAATATCAGTAAAAATCGTGCTATTTAATTTGGCAAGTTAAGGTTGCTCTGATTACAATGCCGGTTTGTGATATGATTATACTTAGAAAGCTATAAACAGCATTATTTTTCTAAGGTGGTTGTACTCATGGCAATAAACATTTTGGATGGAATGAACGAACAGCAGCGGGAAGCCGTATTGCATACGCAAGGACCCTGTATGGTTCTGGCCGGAGCAGGAAGCGGTAAAACCAGGGTCCTGACCCACCGAATAGCCCATCTAATGCAGCAGGGGGTTTCCCAGCAGGCAATTTTAGCCATTACCTTTACTAACAAGGCAGCTCAGGAAATGAGAGGCCGGGTAACAAATTTATTACCGGATTTTGCAGGACAATGGGTGCAGACATTTCATTCGGCCTGTTATCGTATGCTGCGTATGGATATTCATCATCTGGGTTATGACAGGAATTTTACTATAGCTGATGACCTGGACAGCAAGTCATTGGTAAAGTCCATATTAAGAGACGAAGGCGACTATGAAACTAAAGCCGATGAACTAACTTATTTAATCAAGCAAGCCAAAAATAGCTTAAAGTCTCCCGAGGAATCCTTTGGAGGTTTGAATCTTTCTTATCAGACTCTGGAAAAATACAGACGGGTGTTCTCTTTATATAATCATCGACTCAAGGAATTAAATTGTCTTGATTTTGAAGATTTGATTCTACTGTCAATTAATTTATTCCGGCATTATCCCCAGGTTCTGGAGGCCTATCAGAATCGTTTTGACTACATCATGATAGATGAATATCAGGATACTAATTACGCACAATATTTATGGGCTAAATTACTGGCATCACGGGAACCCAATATATTTGTAGTCGGGGACCCCGATCAGTCAATTTACAGTTGGCGGGGAGCCGAACCCTATAACATAAAGAGATTTTTAAGCGATTATCCGGGAACCCGTATTATAAAACTGGAAAAGAATTATCGTTCTACTCAGGCTATTTTAAAAGCAGCTAATGCAGTTATACGCAATAACGAAGATCGGGAAGAAAAAAACCTGTATACGGATAATGTTCCCGGGGAAAATATTATGCATTTTTGTGCCGGCGACAGTTTTCAGGAAGCCAGATATATTGCTGACACTATTGCTGAAATTGTAGCCAGAGAGGAACGTTCCTACCGGGAATTTGCGGTATTTTACCGTACTCATGCCCAATCGCGGGCATTGGAAGAAGCGTTGCTCAGACATTATATTCCTTACAAAATTATCGGAGCGCATAAGTTTTACGAACGCAAAGAAATTAAGGATATAATTGCCTATCTGCGGTTGGCTTGTAATAATGGGGACCGCTTAAGCTTTGAAAGAATTATTAATGTACCCCGAAGGGGAATTGGAGATAAAACTCTGGAAAAAATTGAAGCCCTGGCGAATGAAAACCAGACAACCCTGCTGGAAGTTTTGGCCGAACCAAATAAGATACCGGGCATAAACCGTAAAGTATTCAATGCTCTGCAGGAATTTTTCGGTATGATTACCTACTTTGGTGACCTGGCCAAATCCGGAGGTTCCCCGGGAGTAATTTTGGAACAGGTTCTGGATATGACCGGTTATATTCAGGACTTGCAGGCTAATTTTACTGATGCCGAGAGTCGGATTGAGAATTTATATGAATTGCGCTCTCTGGCGGTAGAGTTCGAAGAGCAGGGCGGTGAGGGTCTGGAAGATTTTCTGGCAGAAATGGCTTTGGTTCAGGATACCGATGATCTGGACCTGGCTGACTCAGTTTCGCTAATGACTCTGCATGGAGCTAAAGGGTTGGAGTTCTCAATTGTATTTTTAACTGGTTTGGAGGAAGGGGTTTTTCCTTCCTATCGTAGTGATACCCCGGAGGAAATGGAAGAAGAGCGCCGCCTGTGTTATGTAGGTATAACCCGGGCTTGTGAGAGGTTATTTTTAACAAATTCAGTAACCAGATTATTATATGGATATGAGCGTAATAATCCACCCTCCAGGTTTTTACAGGAGATTCCCCAGGAACTGTTAACCGCGCCGGTACAGCAAAGGCGGGTTATAGATGTTGTAAGGGAAGGCGATTCAGTATTTCATGCCAAGTTTGGACGGGGAATTGTAGATCATATTGATGCCGGTTACGAAATAGCTACTGTTACCTTTGATTACGCCGGTACTAAAATGTTACGGTTGGATATTGCGCCACTTGAGAAATTGGAATAAAGCAAATCAAGGGGGACAACCAGTGAGTAGTCCGGAAGTTCAGATCAGCAGGTTGCGTCAGGACATACAAAATTATGATTATTACTACTATGTGCTGGATGAACCGCTGATATCCGATAGTGAATATGACCATTTAATGCAGGAATTAATCCATCTGGAGAAACAATATCCCCAACTTATCACCGCTGATTCTCCTACCCGGAGAGTAGGGGGAAAACCGCTGCCCAAATTTAATTCCATCCAACACCGCCAGCCATTATTAAGCCTGGAAAATGCATTTAATGAAGGCGATTTACAGGAGTTCCAGCGCCGGGTTGGTCGTATAGTAGACTCAGCAAACTATATAACTGAATTGAAAATTGATGGGGTGTCAGTAGCCCTGGTTTATGAAAACGGGGTCTTAATTAATGCTGCCACCAGAGGCGATGGAATCACCGGTGAAGATATTACCGCCAATATTCGTACCGTCAAAACCGTGCCGTTAAGACTGCGTCAACCCATTCCCCGTCTGGAAGTACGGGGAGAAGTATACATGCCCAAGTCTGAATTTGTTCGCCTTAATCAGGAAAAAGAAGAAAAGGGAGAACGAATATTTGCCAATCCCCGCAACGCTGCGGCTGGTTCGCTGCGTCAGCTCAATGCGGCTATAACGGCCAGCCGGGCTTTGTCAGCTTTTATATATGATATTTTATATATTGAAGGTGCCATTATTAACACCCAGCAGGAAGCTCTGGAGTTTCTGCGTGAACAGGGATTTCCGGTTAACCGGGAAGTCCGCTTTTGTGCAGGAATAGATGAGATACTGGCCTATTGTCACGAATATAATGAATTGCGTCATCAGCTGCCTTATGAAATTGATGGGGTGGTAATTAAACTTAATCAGTTTGTAGACCGTGAAAAATTGGGGTATACAGCTAAAAGCCCCCGCTGGGCCATTGCCTATAAATTTCCCGCGGAAGAAAAAGAAACCCGGCTGCTGGATGTAGCCATAAATGTGGGCAGAACCGGAATTATTGCCCCTACCGCGATATTGGAATCGGTATCGCTGGCAGGCACCACGGTAAGCCGGGCCAGCCTGCATAATTTTGATTTGGTCAGGGACAAGGATATCCGCATAGGAGATACAGTGCTCATGCACAAAGCCGGAGATATAATTCCGGAAGTAATTAAATCTATCCCCGAAAAACGCACTGGTGATGAACAAATAATTACGCCACCGGTAAATTGTCCATCCTGTAACAGTCCGGTAATCCGACCTGATGGGGAGGTAGCTTACCGCTGTGAAAACATCAACTGCCCGGCTCGCTTAAAAGAAAGTCTGGTATTCTTTGCTTCCCGCACAGCTATGGATATTGATGGTCTGGGACCGGCTATTATTGATCAATTAGTAGAAAAAGGCCTGGTGACAAAAATTGAAGACCTGTATCGGTTAACGGTTGAACAAGTGCAGAATCTGGAGCGTTCCGGAGAAAAATCAGCTGCCAATCTTATAAACGCTATTGAGGACAGTAAAAAGCGTCCGCTGTCGCGATTGATTACGGCTCTGGGAATTCGTCATGTGGGAGCTAAAACTGCCCGGATACTGACTGCCCGCTTATCCAGCATAGAAGAATTCTTAACGGTTCAGGAGGATTATCTGATCACTATTCCTGAAGTTGGAGCTAAAATGGCAGAAAGCATTGTCAGTTTTTTTGCTCAGCCGCGCAATCACGAAACGATTGACGGACTGATAGCTGCCGGAGTGAACACTAATGAAGAGCGGAAAGTTGAAGGGGAAAAGCCATTGACCGGAAAAACCCTGGTTTTGACTGGAACATTATCGACACTTACCCGTCAGGAAGCCGGTGAGAAAATTGAATCTCTGGGGGGTAAAGTAAGCAGCAGTGTAAGTAAAAAAACTGATTATTTAGTAGTTGGTGAAGAACCGGGCAGCAAATATGATAAAGCAGTACAGTTAGGAATAACTGTACTGAATGAAAAAGAATTTCTGAAACTGATCGAGGCCGGGGAATTGTCAAGCGCAGGCATGGGATTTTCAGAACTGCTGGAGGGAGAGGAATAATCTGACGGGGACAATTATTAACGCCAGTGCAATATTTGTTGCTGGATTAATTGGATTAATGCTGCGCAAAGGTATACCGGAAAACATGAGTCGAACCATGCAGGATGGTCTGGGGTTACTGGTACTGGCAATTGGTATTCAATATGGTTGTAAAGCTGATAATCTGGCAATTGTTGCTTTAAGTCTGGCAACAGGAGCTATTATAGGTGAATGGCGGCAATGGGAAGCCCGTCTGGAGCAATGGGGACTTTATCTGCAGAATAGTTTTGGTAATAACAACGGAGGGCAGTTTGCCAAAGGTTTTGTCACTGCAACACTGTTATTCTGTGTGGGAGCTATGGCAGTCATAGGGTCCCTGGAAGATGGCCTTACCGGGAATTATCAAATTTTGCTGGTTAAATCAATCTTAGACGGAATATTTTCCATGTTGTTTGCTGCCAGCATGGGTTTAGGAGTATTGTTTTCAGCCTTTCCAGTTCTTATTTATCAGGGCACCATTTCACTGGGCGCCGGCTTTTTAAAACCGCTTATGACTGATCCGATGTTAAATAATATTACTTCCTGCGGAGGAATTATTATTGCCGGATTAGGCCTGAATCTTATAGGATTAACCCGTATCCGGGTAGCCAATCTCTTACCCGGACTAATTATACTGCCCCTCATTATGATATTGTTTTCCTTTCTTTCTATTTAACCAGGGTTGACAGGGGGTTGACAGGGGGACGGGGTTGTTGTCAACCGTCCCCTTGTCTCGGTACGGAAATACTGCATACAGTAATTTTCATTCGTTATGTCCGGCGTTTTTTGCTATAATATTGAGCATAAATGTTTGAAACTGGCAAAGGGGGTAGCATGAATGGCACTGACCATTAAAGAAGTTGAACATCTGGCCATATTGTCACGAATAGCTTTAACTGATGAAGAAAAAGAATTATTCGCCGGACAGATGAGTGACATATTGAAATATGCTGATAAACTAAATCAGTTGAATACTGATAATATTGAGCCTATGGTTTATATTTTACCTGCTTTAAATGTATTCCGAGAGGATGAAGTCATACCAGCTCCACCTCGGGAAGAGTTGCTGGCTAATGCGTCCGTTGCAGAAGATGGGTATTTCAAAGTGCCCAAAATTCTTTAGGGGGTAATAAGTTATGCAACTATATGATATGACGATAAGTGAATTATCAACTCTGATAAAAGAGCGGAAGGTATCTGCCCAGGAATTGACCCGGGCATATCTGCAGCGGATAGATGAGGTAGAGAAGCAGGTTGGAGCCTTTATAACCCGCACCGATGAGTTGGCCCTGCAACAGGCCGGTGACTTTGATAATAATCCGGTTGATAAACCTCTGGCCGGAATTCCCTACGGTTTAAAGGATAATATTTGTACGCGTGGGGTTCGTACTACCTGTGCATCAAAAATGCTGGCTGATTTTGTACCCACTTATAATGCCCGGGTAGCTGCCTGTCTGCAGGCTCAGCAGGGGATATTGCTCGGCAAGTTGAATATGGACGAATTTGCCATGGGTTGCTCTACGGAAAGCTCAGCTTTTCAAACCACCTCTAATCCGTGGGATTTGCAGCGGGTAGCAGGCGGGTCATCAGGTGGTTCTGCAGCAGCGGTAGCAGCCGGAGAAGTGGCTTATGCCCTGGGAACCGATACCGGTGGCTCTATACGGCAACCGGCTGCCTATTGTGGTCTGACAGGCCTGAAACCTACGTATGGGTTGGTTTCCCGCTTTGGCGCCATAGCTAATACTTCTTCACTTGATCAGGTTGGGGTTATTACCAGAGATGTACGGGATTGCGCTTTGGTACTTAACGCTATTGCCGGATATGACCCTCAGGATGGTACTTCGGCAAATATTGATGTACCTGATTATACTGCAGATTTATCAGGAGACATAAAAGGTTTAAGAATTGCTTACCCACGGGAGTATTTCCGTGATAATACCGACACGGCAATGGTTGAGCAGGTAAAACGGGCTTTGCACGAATATGAACAACTGGGCGCCATTGTGGAAGAAGTATCTTTACCCTATAGCGAGTATGCTTTGCCGGCTTATTATATAATTTCCCGGGCGGAGGCCAGTACTAATCTGGCCAGGTATGACGGGGTGCAATTTGGTCTGCGGGATTTGCAGGCAGATAATATCGCCGATTTGTATGCCAACAGTCGGGCAGTGGGATTTGGTAATGAGGTAAAGTTAAGAATACTGTTTGGTTCGTATGTTTTAAGTGCCGATAGCTATGAAAATTATTACCTTAAAGCCATGAAAGTTCGCCGTTTAATTCATGATGATTTTACCAGGGTATTTGAAAACTTTGATATTATCATAACCCCAACCACACCAACGACAGCTTTTCACCGGGATGAATTCCGGGGTGATTTGTTAAGCTTGTACAGGAATGATATTTTAACCGTGCCGGTAAATATGGCCGGATTACCGGGTATGTCAGTGCCCTGCGGTTTTATTGATGGATTACCGGCAGGCATGCAGCTTATCGGCAAGCCATTTCATGAAAAAATGCTGTTAAACACCGCACTGGCATATGAGCAGGTGCATGATTATTATAAAGCCAGACCAATCCTGGGAGGTGACAAGTAATGAGCCGGGAATATGAAACTGTTGTCGGGTTAGAGGTTCATGTAGAATTAAAAACCAAAACCAAGATTTTTTGTTCCTGTTCCACTGAATTTGGGGCGGAACCCAATACCCAGGTTTGTCCCGGTTGTGCCGGATTTCCGGGTATGTTGCCGGTACTGAACCGTAAAGTAGTTGAATATGGTATCAAAACCGGATTGGCACTTAACTGTGAAATTGCTGAGGTGAGTAAATTTGACCGAAAGAATTATTTTTATCCCGATTTACCCAAGGCATATCAAATTTCACAGTTCTATATGCCCATCTGTAAAAACGGATATTTGGATATCGAGGTTGATGGAGCTAAAAAACGCATCGGTATAACCCGGGCACATCTGGAGGAGGATGCCGGAAAACTGGTTCATCAGGGTACTATTACCAGTACCGAAAATTCATTGGTAGACCTGAATCGCGGCGGGATGGGTTTGCTGGAAATAGTTTCTGAGCCGGATATGCGCAGTGCTCAGGAAGCCAGAGCCTATTTGGAAAATTTGCGGGCTATTTTACTTTTTGCCGGGGTATCCGACTGTAAGATGCAGGAAGGCTCGTTACGATGTGATGCCAATGTATCAGTGCGTCCCCGAGGGCAAAAAGAGCTGGGTACCAGGGTTGAAATAAAGAATCTGAACTCTTTCCGGGCACTGGAGAAATCCATTGAATATGAAGCCAGGCGACAAATAGATGCTATCGAAGATGGCGAAGAATTAATTCAGGAAACCCGGACCTGGGATGAGGAAAAACAGGTTACCCGTTCCATGCGTACCAAAGAGGATGCAGAGGATTACAGATATTTTCCAGACCCCGATTTGGCACCGGTATATGTCAGTCAGGAATGGATTGCGGAAGTTTCAGCCAGTATGCCTGAATTGCCTGATCAGGCCCGGCAAAGACTGGTTAATGACTGCGGTTTGCCGGATTATGATGCTTCAATATTAACTTTGACTCCGGCCACCTTAAAATTCTTTGATGAAGCAGTTGCCGGGTATGACCAGCCCAAAATTGTGTCCAACTGGATTATGGGTGAACTTAACCGATTGCTTAATGTTAACAATCTGGAAATAGAGGATAGCCGTCTGCTCCCGGAGGATCTGGTAAAACTACTTAAATTAATTGACTCGGGGACCATCAGTGGTAAAATTGCCAAAACGGTTTTTGAAGAAATGTTTTCTACCGGCAAAGAAGCTGAGGAGATTATCAGGGAAAAAGGCCTGGTGCAAATTTCCGATGAAGATACTTTAAAAGCCATGATTGACGAAATTGTAGCGGCTAATCCCAAGGTAGTGGAAGATTATAAAAACGGTAAAGAAAAGGCCTTTGGCTTTTTCGTAGGTCAATTGATGAAGGCAACTCGAGGACAGGCAAATCCTGCCATCGTAAATAAGTTGTTACAGGAACGATTAAGCAGGGAGTGAGGAGAAAAAATGACGTGGACACCAATGAATCGGGACTGGTTTTTGGAAGAGGGCGCCAAGGTTAATATTGTAGATACTACTCTGAGGGATGGAGAACAAACTGCCGGGGTGGTATTTACCAATGAAGAAAAATTACAGATAGCCAGGTATTTGGACCGTATAGGCATTGACCAGATTGAAGCCGGTATCCCGGTAATGGGCGGTTCTGAAAAAGAATGCATAAAACAAATTGTCAATATGGGGCTGAATGCCAGCATTATGGCCTGGAACCGGGCTGTAATAGCAGATATTAAAGAGTCTTTGGATTGCGGAGTTGATGCGGTGGCTATCTCCATTTCAACTTCAGATATTCACATTCAGCATAAGCTGCAGACTACCCGTGAGGATGTATTAAACCGTATGGCAGACGCAGTCAAGTTTGCCAAAGATAATAACCTTTATGTATCAGTTAACGCTGAAGATGCTTCCCGTTCAGAGCTTGATTTTTTAACTGAATTTGCTTTGGTAGCCAAACATAACGGTGCCGACCGATTAAGATTTTGTGATACGGTAGGAACTCTGAATCCGCTTACCGCCTATCGTTATATAAAAACTTTAATTGGAGCGGTAGGGCTTAATATTGAAATGCATACCCATAACGATTTTGGCATGGCTACTGCCAATGCGCTGGCCGGCATTTATGCCGGAGCTAATTATGTAGGGGTTACGGTTAACGGTTTGGGAGAAAGGGCCGGTAATGCCTGCTTGCAGGAAGTTATTATGGGGCTTAAATATTTAATGCAGGTAAATTCAACCTATGATACTACTTTATTCAGGGAAGTTGCCCAATATGTAGCCCAGGCATCGGGAAGAGATTTACCGGTATGTAAACCGATAGTAGGGTCAAATATCTTTGCTCATGAGTCAGGCATACACGGGGACGGGGTTTTAAAGAATCCTCTTACCTATGAAGTTTTTTCACCGGAAGAAGTTGGTCTGGAAAGGCAGATTGTTATTGGTAAACATTCCGGTACCGCGGCTGTAAAATCAAAATTTACCAAAGAGTATGGCATTGAACTTAATGAAGAAGAAGCCAGAGATATTCTGGCCCGCGTAAGGGAAATGTCTATTAAGGCCAAACGCAGCCTGTTTGACAAGGAACTCATGTATATATATGAAGAATATCAAAAAGAAAAGCTTAAGAAATATTAAATTAATTTAGGAGGATTTATGAATGCAGGGCAGGATAACTATTCAAAATGGTAAGTTACAGGTCCCCGATCATCCTGTTATTCCTTTTATTGAAGGAGACGGAACCGGACCGGATATTTGGGCAGCAGCTTCGCGGGTAATAGATGCCGCAGTCGAAAAAGCCTATCAGGGTCAACGCGCGATTATCTGGAAAGAAGTACTGGCTGGAGAAAAAGCCTTTAACCAAACCGGAGAGTGGTTACCAGCTGAAACCCTGTATACTATCAGAGAATACCTCATTGCTATTAAGGGACCCCTGACAACTCCTATTGGGGGAGGTATCAGGTCATTAAATGTGGCGCTGCGTCAGGAACTTGATCTGTATACCTGTTTGCGTCCCATTCACTATTTTGAAGGAGTACCTTCACCGGTGAAACGTCCGGAGTTGGTTGAGATGGTAATTTTCCGTGAAAACACCGAGGATATATATGCTGGTATCGAATATGCCAAAGATTCTCCGGAAGCGGAAAAATTGATTAAATTTCTGCAGGAAGAGCTGGGAGTAACCAAAATCCGGTTTCCGGAAAGCTCCGGTCTGGGAATTAAACCGGTATCCGAAGAAGGCACGAAAAGATTAGTCAGAGCAGCCATAGAATATGCTATTAACGAATCCCGCAAAAGTGTTACCCTGGTGCATAAGGGCAACATCATGAAATATACTGAGGGTGCTTTTAAACAATGGGGCTATGAATTGGCAGAAACAGAATACGGTGATAAAGTATTTACCTGGGATCAATATGACCGGATTAAGGAAAAAGAAGGCTCAGCAGCAGCAGATGCGGCTCAAAAGGCTGCCGAAGCTGAAGGCAAAATAATTATCAAGGATGCCATTGCTGATATATTCCTGCAGCAGGTACTTACCCGACCGGCTGAATTTGATGTAGTAGCTACGTTGAATCTGAACGGTGACTATATTTCTGATGCTCTGGCTGCACAAATTGGAGGTATTGGCATAGCTCCGGGAGCCAATATCAACTATGTAACCGGACATGCCATATTTGAAGCTACCCATGGAACTGCTCCCAAGTACGCCGGGTTGGATAAAGTTAATCCTTCCTCGGTAATCCTTTCGGCGGAGATGATGCTGCGCCATATGAACTGGCATGAAGCAGCCGATCTTATTATTTCCGCCATGGAAAAAAGTATTAAGAGCAAAGTGGTAACTTATGATTTTGCCCGTCTTATGGAGGGCGCAACCGAAGTAAAATGCTCACAATTTGCTGATCAATTGATTAAGAATATGGATTAAGGACTGAAGGGTAACCAGGGAGGAGAAGTAAAATTAATAAGTTCAAGCAATCATTACTGGATAAAAACATATTTTCTGTAACCTGGGAATTGGTACCCGGCAGGGGGGCTCATGAAAAAGCTCAGGAAAATGTTCTTCTGGCAGCAGAACAGGCCGCCCGGGATGGTAGAATTCATGCCCTGACCATTACTGATAACCCGGGGGGTAAACCTGCCATGTCCGCAACCTATCTGGGGTTGGAAATACTAAAGCTAAGCATGGAACCGCTGGTTCATTTTACCTGTAAAGACAAGAATCGCAACCAGATTGAATCTGAACTGTACGCGATGGATCGGGCCGGTATAAGAAACCTCCTGGTTATGACTGGTGATTACCCCACCAGTGGCTTTATGGGTCGGCCTAAACCAGTTTTTGACCTGGACCCGGTTCATGTTTTGGACCTGATAGGTAAAATGAATAAAGGCCTGGAAATTGTTGAATCTAAAGGAATAACCAATCATCAACCGGGAGATTTTTATGCGGGTGCGGTGGTTTCACCTTTTAAAGCCACCGAAGCTGAATTATTGCTGCAATATTACAAACTGGGCAAAAAAATTAATAATGGAGCCGGCTATATTGTAACCCAGCTGGGTTTCGATGCCCGTAAATTCCATGAAGTTTTACAATTTATCAGGAACCTCAATCCTGATATACCGGTAATCGGCAATATCTATATCCTTCCGTTTGGAGCTGCTAAAATGATGAACTCCAACCAATTACCCGGCAGTGTGGTTACTGATAAACTTCTGGCGGAACTTGATCAGGAAAGGACTGCAGAAGATAAAGGTGTAAGTGCACGACTGCTTCGTGCTGCCAAAATGTATGCGTTTATGAAAGGCATGGGTTTTGATGGAGTACACCTGGGCGGCCATAATATTAAATATGAACAGGTTGAATGGATTATTGATAAAGGTGAAGAGCTCAGTGCGGATTGGATGAAACTCATACCTGAATTTGATTATCCACAGCCGGATGGCTTTTATTATTTTGAAAAAGACCTTAATACCGGGTTGAATACCAATAAGCCGGTTAATCGTACCAACCTGCCGCCTGAACAACCGGTAGGGATAAATTATCGACTCATGCGCTTATTTCACCAGCTGTTTTTTACCCCGGATAAAAATCTTTTCCCCTTAATGTCCCGCTATTACCACGGGATGAAAAACCCGCGGAAATACAGACTTGAACATTTTCTCAAAGTTATGGGGAATGAATGCAGAGATTGTGGAGATTGTGCATTGTTGGATATTGCTTATCTATGTCCCATGTCCCAATGCCCCAAAAATCAGCGTAATGGCCCTTGTGGAGGGAGTTATAACGGCTGGTGTGAAGTGTTTCCGGATGAAAAGAAATGTATCTGGGTCAAAGCCTATGCAAATCTGAAGAAATATAATGAAGAAGAACAGCTGGAAAAATCATATATCCCCCCGGTTAACTGGGACTTATATCAAACCTCCGCCTGGTACAATTATTTCACCGGCCGGGATCATTCAGGGTCAAGGTAACGGACCGAGACTGAAATTTCAAATGGATTATTGGCAGGATAGTTCTATAATTAGTGTACAAACAAATTGTATGAACAGGAGGAAAATGCATGACCATTCGTGAGGCTTTGGAAATGGCTATTAAGGCTGAGGCAAATGCCCGTCAGCGTTATCTGGATATGGCTGCTGAGGCGGGAGACCCGGAAAGCCGCCTGTTGTTTGAACAACTGGCCCGCGAAGAAGAATCGCATGAAAAAAGGCTGGCTGAAAGGCTTAAAGCAGTTAAATTAATGGATAGTATATAGGAGCGGTCAAACCAGGAGAACCGTCCCTCTGGTTACCTCTGGTTAATGGGCACCTGAATATAGGATGCTGGCAACAAATATAATAGTTAAGAATATTAATAGTATGAGCGTTGAAGCTACTACTTTATTTTTTATGTGGTGTTCACCCTGCAGGAATTCTGCCCATAGATGAGTACAATAAACAGTTCCGCCGGCAAACAACAGTATAAAAACCAATTGAATTACTCCGGGGATATTTTCGTAGGCAGCATGGGCCAGGTTTTTCCACAGGGAATGACCGTAATAAGCCAGTACAATAAACTCAATCAGTCCGGCAGCAAATTGGAAAGTCAGGCTTTGTTTCTGCATAGAGGTATTCAATACCATTAAGTCCTTAATCTGCTCCTGGGTTTCAATATTAGTCTTGCTCATCATTATATCAATCCTGGAACGCACCACATCTATAGCCGCCTGATGATTTTCCCGTGACAGACGCAGTTCGTCAAGTGATACCCGTATCTCCTGCAGGCGCTGTTCATAAGGCATCAGCAGTTCCTGCAACACCTCCGGCTTAATATCCAGCGCCGGTTCATTTAACAGCATATTATGTAAATTCTGCAAGGCAGTGTCCAGACGGTTACGCCCATCTGCCAGCAGACTGTAATCACCGTTTAAAATACCATAAGCGCTTGATAAGGAATGGATTTGCATTTCCAGATCTTCTGCCGCTTTAAATTTTCCCTGTTCCATAACCAGATTGGAATGCAGGACATCGGAGAGACGACGGTCAATTTCCATGCGTTCCCTGGTAACGGTAACATTACGGTCCCGCATAAGTGATGAAATCATTTGCAATCTAACCAGACCGGCTTCTATAACGGGCAGTTTCAGGGCCAGAAATTTGGCATAACGGGGATTATAATGGGGCATAGCTGCCAGACAGACACGGGCATTGCCCATAAAACGAGTTAAACCACCCTCGCGTAAACCTAAATCAAGCGGCTGGCTGGCAGGTACTATCTGTTGACACTCATTTATAGTGTTCTCCCAGTCCTGGCCAACGGCTAGCAGTATATTGGATGCAGCCAACAAATCATCAGCACTTAGTCCGGCAGTCTGCATATAACTCTTAATTTTATCCATCCCCGCCTGCCAGTCATCAACCGATTGATGCAGCATGAGGATCATAATATTGGCAGTCTGTAAATTGTAATAATAAGGCGATGAGCCAACTCCGGAATTTTCGAAAACAAAAGTGTTTTGTTTTAACCATCCCTCAGTTTCTAATAAACGGCATAAGTTATTAACATCGTTATCGTCATCTTCCAGATAAGCTATGCATGATAAAACCCATTTATCCGCCATATCGTATCCCTCCGGGAGTTAAGTATTATCAAAAACTATAACTAGAAGATAACAGACTGCATTTATAATGTCTATTAATTACTGGCAGGTTGAGTTTAATCATTCTTCACCCGTCCCGCGTCGTCATTCTGAAAAAGCACCCTAAATGTCATCCTGAGGAGCTGGAGGCGACGAAGAATCTCTTTTAAATACCATAATATTGGGGTTAAGCCAACGAGATTCTTCGCTAGCGCTCAGAATGACACGCAAAGGAGGACTTCTTCGGCAGTCTCGGGAACGTCCCGGCGTCAATCTGTCCCCGTGTCATCGGGTGTTTAAAAGGACCGTCCCCGTGTCATTGTCTACACTGGGGGAAAAAGAGGTTTACATAGATAAAAATGGCAGGAGAATTATTAATTTATGTTGAATATAGCTTAGTAAGCATATCACAAATATTTTCGTAAATTTTACATTAAACTAAACTACTAGGAAATATTTACGATATTAACTATATAAGTATAAAACTCATATATATGAGTTTTAAGTCATAAAATAATATACCTGAATCCAGGACCTTAAAAAATAATAAGTCTATTAAGAGTATTTTTTAAAAGATAATTTGATAAATAAATATATTATTTGTCAAACTATTGCAAAATTTTTCTAGTACGAACCACTAAAATGTGATAAAATATTTCTGATAATCCATTTAATAACAAACTGTATAATAAGTTGGGACTATAGTAGGACATTGGCCAGGACATAGTCTAATGCTTAGGATCATAGCCCTGATAATGTTTGTAGTCTGTAAATGTTTCAGGTTTTGCAAGGAGAATTAATTTGGCAACTCAGCGTAAAATGATTGGCAATATTCTGATAGAGAATGGTCTGATTAATGAAGAACAATTGGCTCAGGCACTGGATGACCAGAAAATCAGCAAAGAAAAACTGGGCAAGATTTTAGTCAGACGGGGACATCTTACTGATGATCAACTAATGGAAGTACTGGAATTTACGCTGGGAATCCCGCGGGTACAAATCAGCCGGATGGAGATTGATCCGGAAACGGTTAAGTTACTGCCAACCAATATGATCAGCAGGCATCATATTTTGCCATTGACTGTAAATCAGGGGCGTATGACGCTGATTATGGCGGACCCGCTTAATTTTCAGGCCATCGATGAAGTGCGTATCGTAACCGGAATGGATGTAGTACCGGTTATGGCCTCGGAAAGAGAAATTGAGTCAGCTATTCAGCAGTATACTGCGCTGCAGGTAGACAGCAAGATGGAAAAACTGCTGGGTGAACTTAGCCAGTACAATTATGGGGTGGTGGTTGAAACCGAAACCCCGGGAGTGGAATTGGCTGATGATGCACCGGTTATCAGGATGGTTAATTCCTTGCTGAAACAGGCGGTGCAGGGAGGCGCTTCTGATATACATATTGAACCGCTGGAGCATGATGTCAGGGTTCGCTTCCGTATTGACGGTGAACTGTGGGAAGTTCTCGCCTTACCAAAAAAATCTTTTCCGGCTACCGTATCGCGGATTAAAATCATGGGAAACCTTGATATTTCCGAAAAGAGAATCCCACAGGACGGCCGTACCCGTTTAGTCATAAACGGCCGGGAAATAGATTTTCGCATATCCACTCTACCCTCCATTCACGGAGAAAAAATAGTTTTACGTATACTGGACCGTACCAATGCAATTATGTCTCTGAAGAAACTGGGCTTTAGTCCCGATAATGAAAATAAGATACACACCCTGATCAGAAGACCGCATGGTATGGTTATAGTTACCGGACCTACCGGTTCCGGTAAAACTACTACCCTTTATAGTGTATTAACCGAGTTAAATGATCCCAATCGCAATATTATTACGCTGGAAGACCCGGTGGAATACAGCCTTATAGGTATTACCCAGGTGCAGATAAACAACAAGGCCGGACTCACTTTCCCGGCTGGTCTGCGTTCTATCCTGCGACAGGACCCGGATATTATCATGGTAGGGGAAATGCGTGATGGAGAAACTGCCGGACTGGGAGTCAGAGCCGCCCTGACCGGACACCTTTTCTTTTCTACGCTGCATACCAATAGTGCAGCCGGCACAGTTGCCCGTATGGTCAACATGGGGATTGAGAATTATCTGTTATCATCCTCACTGGCCGGGGTAGTGTCACAGCGTTTAATTCGCCGCTTGTGCAAGAATTGCTGTCAGCCTTATGAACTGGATGAGGAAACTGCGGTTCAGCTGAACTTGACTGATTTTATCGGGAAACAGTTTTATAGTCCGGTGGGATGTAATATGTGCCGCCAGTCAGGTTATATAGGTCGTCTGGCTTTGCATGAGGTTATGGTAATAGGTCCGGAAATGCGCAAAGCCATTACCAATAACATCCAGTCTGAAGATGAACTGGAGGAAATAGCCATTAGTGAGGGCATGATAACGATGAGCAGAGATGGTATTTATAAAGCACGCGAAGGTATAACCTCACTGCAGGAAGTAATGAAGGGGGTATTGTTAGGTGGCTAAGTTTGATCAGGTATTAAAGGTGGTGGAACTGGCCCGGATAGGAGTGGAGATGAGGGCTTCCGATATTCACCTGACCGTAGCCCGGCCGCCTAATTTTCGAATAGACGGTACCCTGGTCGGTTTGGAAGATTATCCCGCCCTTACCCCTGATGATACCTATAAATTTGCCCGGGAATTAATGCCGGACGAGAAAGCCCTGCATCAAATTGATGAACAGGGACATGCTGATTTTTCTCTGTCTTTGCCCGAAGTAGGACGGGTAAGGGTAAATATATACTTACAAAGGGGCTCTTATGCCATAGCTATTCGTATCATCCCGATGATAGTTCCCGAGATTGATTCACTGGGACTGCCGGATGTATGCAAGGAACTGCCGCTGAAGGGCAGCGGACTGATTCTGGTTACCGGACCCACCGGCAGCGGCAAATCAACTTCCCTGGCAGCCATGATAAACCTGATTAATCAGTCGGTAAAAGGCAATATCATTACGCTGGAAGACCCGATTGAATACATGCACCGGCATGGAACCTGTATTATAAACCAGCGGGAAATAGGCACCGACTGCCCCAGCTTTTCCCAGGGACTGCGGGCGGCCCTGCGCCAGGATCCGGATGTAATTCTGGTAGGAGAAATGCGCGACCTGGATACTATTTCCATTGCCATGACTGCCGCGGAAACCGGTCATCTGGTCATGGCTACGCTGCATGCGGCTACGGCTATACAAACTGTGGAGCGCGTAATTGATGTATTTCCTCCGCATCAGCAGGACCAGATCAGAATTCAGCTGGCCAATACTTTACTGGGGATTATTTCCCAGCAACTTATACCAAGGGCGGACGGGCAAGGTCGTGTATTGGCCTGCGAAGTACTGATGGCCAATTCGGCAGTACGCAACCTGATCCGCGACAACAAAGCCTTTCAGCTTAATACCGTAATGCAGACCGGCGGCAATCTGGGTATGATAACCATGGAAAAATCCATGAAATCATTTTTGGATCGGGGCTTGATAA
>DAIMDR010000006.1:0-29803 GCA_036725705.1 Syntrophomonadaceae bacterium
GCTCGGCTCAGCAAATAATATTTTAACCGCTGCAATAATTAAAGTCAATAGCAGCCAACTTTTTGTATTAACAAAAGTTCAGCGTCTGTCAGAGTACCCCCGGTCCCGATAAGACGCTGTTTTATGCCTTTTTTATTTGGTTTTAATTTGATTATGAAAATATTAACTCATAAACATACTTTATTATTAGCCTGATTATCTAAATAAATTTATAATCTTAGCGGATTGTTTATCAATTATTATAATTCATTACGGTCTTCCAAATATTTTTCCAGTTTGCGTTTTACTCTTTGTAAAGCATTGTCTATCGATTTCACATGCCTTTTTAGTTCAACTGCAATTTCCTGATAAGATTTACCTTCCAGATAAGCCATGAGTACTTTCCATTCAAGGGAACTCAGTATCTCTCCCATTTTTTTCTCGATAAATATAAATTCTTCCCGGCTGATAATTATTTCTTCGGGATTGGTAATCTTTGTAGTTGATAGAATATCCATAAGGGTACGATCAGATTCTTCATCATAAATAGGTTTGTTTAACGATACATAAGAATTAAGCGGGATATGCTTCTGTCGGGTAGCAGTTTTTATAGCAGTAATGATCTGGCGCGTAATACATAATTCGGCAAAAGCTCTGAATGAAGTAAGCTTGTCCAGTTTGTAATCACGTATAGCTTTAAATAAGCCTATCATCCCTTCCTGGATGATATCCTCCTTGTCCGCTCCAATCAGAAAATAAGACCTTGCTTTGGCACGAACAAAATTTTTATATTTGTCAACCAGGTATTCTACAGCATATTGGTCGCCAACTTGAGCCAGCTCTACAATTTCTTCGTCGGTCATTTCAAAATAGGTGGTATAGACCTTTAGAGCGACAGAATTAGGCATTCAATCGCCTCCATGAAGTTATTTTTCTGCAAGACATAAGAATTGGCAAGGGTTGCAGACATCCTCTTTATTATATCCACTGACCGGGTAACCGTCAAGATGCGATAATTATCCCCGAAAAACTTATTTTATTTATTTATAACGGCCTATTTTCTGCTAAAGACTCTCTGATTGCCGGCGAACTAATTCATAAATTAACAGAGCTGCTGCTACTGAGGCATTTAATGATGAGGTTTGCCCTTTCATGGGAATGCTTACGATCATATCACAGGTTTCCCTGACCAGGCGCCGTACTCCTTTTCCTTCACTGCCAATTACCAATACTGCAGGACGGGGCAGCACCTGACTAAAATAGCTTTTTTCACCGCCCATATCAGCACCAATAATCCAAAATCCTTTTTGTTTTAACTGTTTTAATGTAGTTACCAGATTGGTTTCCCGTATTATTTTCATGTGTTCCACTGCCCCTGCCGAAGCTCTGACTACTGCATCAGTTACTTCCGTGGCATGATGGCGGGGTAATATAACGCCGTGAACCCCTGCACATTCGGCAGTGCGTATAATCGAACCCAGGTTTTGAGGGTCTTCAATTCCGTCCAATACCAGTAAAAAAGGTTCTTCTCCTTTTAAAGCAGCCTGTTCCAGAGCTTCTTCCCATTCAGCATATTGATAGGCATCAACCTGGGCTACAATTCCCTGGTGATTGCCCGTCTGATAAAATTTATCCAGTCTCGTTTTTTCCGTATATTGAACATGAACGCCCCGTTTTTCTGCCAGAGCTGCCAGTTCTTCTATTCGTTTGCCCTTGCGACCTTCCTGAATATAAATATGGTGTATTTTCCTGCCTCCGCGCAGGGCCTCCATAACACTGTTAATTCCAGCAATCTTTTCTTTCAAAGGCTTCCTCCCTGTAGTTTACTCAATAGAATGAGTATATTTTAAATTCCATTTATGAACCCTTAAGCGGATTAAACAAGTCATCGGTTAAAATAATATCTGCATAATGTTGTGGTTCTATTGAGTGGTCATAGTCAATATCATTAAAAATTATTGGCATGCGCTGTTGAAATAATAACAGTAAGGGTATAGCTGCCTGCCTCATCTGAGGATGAGCCGGGGCGGCACATCGTAAAGTAAAAAAGTGTCTCCATTCACGCAGGTTAAAGGTTACTGCCATTTCTGTCTTCAGACAGGTGGGCAGAACTGAACGGGCTTCCTGCGGGCTGCTACCTGATTCCAACATCTGTATGTAGGCTTTTTCCGCCTCCTGACAGGCTTCCTGCCACAATTTGTAAGCCGGCTTGTCCAGGAAAAAGTAGGGTTCTATTACCGTAATTTCATTGCCGAATTTATCCTGAGTATAGTTGCAGTAACGGGTTGATTCCTGACTGTAGGAGGCAATACGGTGACGCACTATTTCGTGGGATATCCCCCGGTCCACAATAAACATAACGGTTATTTTTTCATGTTCGATTACTGATTCATGACCCCGGGATAATATTGATTTTAAGAATTGGGGATTATACTCCTCACCCATACGTTGCTCAGATTTATAACAAATCCGGGCATAGCGCTCTACCCTGGCTAATTTGCTTTCCTGCAATTCGCTTTCCGGAACCAGTACCTGTGGTTTTACAATAATCACTATATTACCCTCCCCTATATCAGCACTAAAATGCTGAAACTTCTTCTTCACTCAGAGCCGCAGCAACCATTTCCTGCAGGCGTTCATAATCACCCTTCAGGTACAGATATCCCAATAAGGCCTCAAAGCCGGTACTCATACGGTAATCACCAGGGTCAGCATGGCGTGGCGGCGTACTGTGTGCATTCCTGCCCCGCCTGACAATATCTTTTTCCTCATCATTAAGTTTAGAGGACATCTGCCTGATTACCCGGGCCTGACTTTGGGCATTAACTTTTTGTACGGTTTCCAAATGTATATCTTTGATGCGTCGGGGACCCATAGTAACTGCCTGGGTACGCACCATCAATTCAAAAACTGCATCCCCAATATAAGCCAGCGCTATCGGAGAATACTGACGCAATTCGTCTTTATCAATTTTTTTAAACACTGCCAAGTTTCCACCTGACCCCTTCTGTGGTATCTTCCAATATTATACCGGTTTTCTGCAGGCTGTCGCGAATTATATCAGCTTTGTCATACATTTTCTGCTCCCTGAATTGGGTACGCAATTCCAACAGTTTATCCAACAGTGTTTCCAACGGAGGAGCTTGTTCATAACGGAAACGACTGCCATTCTCCAAATCTTCCACATTAACTTCCAGCATGCGCAGGTAATCCCTTATTGAGTCAGCTAAGGCAAAGTCTTTTTCTTTACGGGCCTGACGCCTAATCCGGGCAATTATCCCCAGAAGCTCATCGATTAGTTCTTCTTCATAATCATTGTTTTTATGTTGCTCAATACCCAGCAGGCTTATTAGTTGTCTGTAAATTACACCTGCCTGATAAACAGCCTGTCTATTGGCAGCCTCATTGCGCTGCTCAGCAATAAATAAATTGATAGCGTGAGATATCTCAAACAGATAACCAATTGCCCGGGCAGTGTTAAAATCATCATCCATGGCTTCAACAAATTTGTTTTCCAATGAATTAACCGTTTCTATTAGGTTCTTACCGGTTAGGGATAATTCCACCGGCGCTCCATCCACCTCACCCACAAATTCATCCAATAGTGTCAGCGTGTTACGCAGTCGGTTCAAAGCCCGACGGGCTTCTTCCAGCTTGGTATCATCAAAATCCAACGGACTGCGATAATGAGTAGCAATAAGATAAAAACGGACCACATCCGGCGGATACAGTTTTAATATATCCCTTAACAAAAAGAAATTACCCAGTGATTTGGACATTTTCTCTTTATTTACGGTAATAAATCCGTTATGCATCCAATATCGTACGAACGGTTTGCCCGTCAGAGCTTCTGCCTGGGCTACTTCATTTTCGTGGTGAGGGAAAATTAAATCACTGCCGCCACCATGAATATCCAGAGTTTCACCCAGATAACGAGTGGACATAACCGAACACTCAATATGCCATCCGGGTCTACCCTGCCCCCAGGGGCTTTCCCAGGAAGGTTCACCCGGCTTGGCAGCTTTCCACAGGGCAAAATCGCCTGGCTCCTGTTTACGTTCGTCTACCTCTATGCGGGCACCGGCCAGCATATCATCCAGCGAACGTCCGGATAGTTTTCCATATTCCGGGAAGGAACGTACCCGGAAATAAACATCTCCATCAATGGGATAAGCATTGCCGGAGGAGATTAGTTTCTCTATAGCAACTATTATATCCGGTATATGCTCACTAACCCGCGGATGAACCAGGGCTCTTCTGATCCCCAATTGGTCAGCATCGATAAAATATTCTTCAATATAACGCTCAGCCAGTTTAATGGGGTCGGTTCCTTCTTCAATAGCCCGGTTAATGATTTTATCATCTACATCGGTAAAGTTTTGTACATAGTTGACCTGATATCCCCGGTATTCCAAATAACGGCGTACCGTATCAAATACCACCAGCGGTCTGGCATTACCCAGATGTATATAGTTATAGGTGGTAGGTCCGCAAACATACATGTTTATTTCATGCGGTTTCAATGTTTTTAGTTCTTCTTTTTGCCCGCTGGCTGTATTGTATATCCGCATCAGGATTGGCTCCTTTCTCATGATATTCAAGTCTTTGTTCCAGTTCATTAATTTTGGCCTGCATAGCTGCCAGCATATCAGCAATCGGGTCAGGCAGCAGATGATGTTCCAGGTCTACTTCCATGCGTCCATCTTCCACTCTGGCTCCATCCTGAACAACTAATCTGCCTGGTACCCCCACCACGGTAGAATGTGGAGGGACTGCCTTCAGTACTACAGACCCTCCTCCAATTTTAGCATAATCGCCGACGGTAAAAGAGCCCAATACTTTAGCACCGGCACTGATTACTACATTATTGCCGATAGTAGGGTGACGCTTGCCTTTAGCTTTACCAGTGCCTCCCAATGTAACCCCCTGATATATGGTAACATTATCTCCTATCTCGGCAGTTTCACCAATAACTACTCCGCTGCCGTGATCAATAAAAAAGCCTCTGCCTATTTTAGCTGCCGGATGAATCTCAATGCCGGTTAAAAAACGGCTGATATGTGAAATGAATCGGGCAATGAAATATAGTTTATGACGATAGCAAAAGTGCGCTATGCGATGGTTAATAACTGCATGAAATCCGGGATAGCAGAATATTACTTCCCATACGCTGCGCGCAGCCGGGTCGCGTTCAAATATTACCTGTATCTCCCGTCTTAAAGTTTTAAGCATGTTGCTCCCTCCCCAATTAATATAAAAAACCCTTCGTCTGCATAAGAGACGAAAGGTTTATACTTCCGCGGTTCCACTCTAATTAGAGCAAAATAAACTGCTCCACTTAAAAATTTTAACGGCTCTCGCCGGATATGCCTACTTTTGTTTCAACATACCTGCTCCCGGGTGCATTTGGGCGCTCTCATACTGTGAAAAGGCTCTCAGCCAGTGACCTTCTCTCTCTGGCAGCGATTAACGCTTACTCCTCCCGTTCCTGGCAATTATAATATTCAGGTTACTTGCATTATATGCAGGGATGGCATTTATGTCAACCTGATACCATGACAGTTCAATTAGTGAGAGGGTTATGCAATAACATCGAGGAGATTACAGCAAAATAATCCTTTATTGAGTTTTGGCAGTTTAATCAAGGTTAAATTTGTTTTGAGCAGCCTGCAGGCGTTTTAGAGTATCAGCTTTGCCCCAGACTCCGATTAGATAATGCAGGTCCACTCCATGCATTTGCCCGGTAAGTGCACAGCGCAGCGGCATGAATACTTCCCTGGGCTTTATTTTCAGTTCTTTACCAATAGCTTTCAGATAAGCTTTTATTTCATCCGGCTGTTCAAATTCGGGCAGGTTGGCAGCAAAGTATTTTAATACTTCAGATACTCCCTCCTGATTTAAAACTTCTACAGCTTCCGGTTCATAAACGGGTTCCCCTAAAAATACTGATAAATATTCATTTATATCTTCCAGACATACCAGCCGGTCATGAACCGCTTCCATTAAAAATGTATGTTCCCTGTTCCCCAGGGCTTCAAACCGGGATGCCAGCGGGGATTTTTCAATAAAGGGTTTCAGACGGGTATGCAGTTCCTCTATATCCAATCGCTTTATATATTGCTGATTAAACCAGTTTAGTTTGTCAATATCAAATACTGCCGGACTGCGTGACACTCTGTCCAGCGTAAAGGCAGTAATTATTTGTTCCTGACTGAGAATTTCTTCTTCTCCCGGTGGAGCCCAGCCTAACAGGGCCAGGAAATTGAACAGGGCCTCCGGTAAATATCCCTTTTCCCGATATTGTATAACCGATGTAGCTCCATGGCGTTTGCTCATCTTCTGGCGATCATTACCCAGAATCAGCGATATATGAGCAAATTCCGGCCGCTTAAAACGAAGGGCTTCATAAATCATTAATTGACGGGGAGTATTGGTCAGGTGTTCTTCGGCCCTCACCACATGAGTAATCCCCATCAATACATCATCTATTACTACGGCAAAATTATAGGTGGGTATACCGTCTGATTTCATAATAATAAAGTCGCCTACCGTCTCACTTTCAAAAGTTACCTGGCCTCTTACCAGGTCATTTACCACATAGACCTGATTTTCCGGTACCTTGAAACGAATAGTCGGAATTATACCGGCTTTGCTTTTCTCCTCCTGCATAGCCGGGCTCAGTGATCTGCATCGGCCCAGGTATCTGGGGGTTTCTCCTTTTTCTATCAGCTGCAGCCGTTCTTTTTCCAGTTCTTCTTCACTGCAGAAACAGTAATAGGCATGGCCGCTTTCCACTAATTGCTGAGCATAAGCCTGGTACATTTCCAGCCTTTCCGTTTGACGATAGGGATCATTCTCGCCTCCCTTATCTATACCTTCTTCCCAGTCCATCCCCAACCAGCGAAGTGATTCTATTATTTCGGTTTCATATTCCCGCCGTGATCTGTCCAGATCAGTATCTTCAATTCGTACCACCAATTGTCCCTGTTCATGCCTGGCTATCAGATAATTGAACAGTGCGGAACGAGCCCCGCCAATATGTAAAGGTCCGGTTGGACTGGGGGCAAATCTTACTTTCATTCTATTCATGTGATCCTCCCTTTGATTGATGGATATTCGATTTCTACTGCCCAAAGCTGTAAGCGGGTATATTTATGCCCAAACAACACTTAAGCCTTTTACAGCAGAGTCCAATTTTATTTATTATTATCGTATAACAAGGCTATTGCCTGAGCAGAGATACCTTCCTGGCGGCCTTCGTAACCCATGCCTTCGGTGGAGGTAGCTTTTACTCCTACCTGACTGATGTCTATATCCAGACAGCGGGCCAAGTTTTCACGCATGGCGTTTATATAGGGTGCCATTTTGGGCTGCTGGGCAATAATAACACTGTCTATATTAGAAATTTGCAGACCCTGCCCGGTAATTTTCTGTTTTACTTCCGCTAATAGAATCAAACTGTTTATTCCCCGGTATTGAGGATTATTATCCGGAAAGTGCCGGCCAATATCACCTAAAGCTGCTGCCCCCAGCAAGGCATCACAGATTGCATGAACCAGTACATCCGCATCCGAATGTCCCAGTAAACCATAGGTATGAGGAATATTTACTCCCCCTAAAACCAGTGGTCTTTCCTTTACCAAACGATGAGCATCATATCCAATCCCGATTCGCAATAGTTTATGCCCTCCTTATATGGCGGGATTCCAAATAACTTTCAGCAATAATCAGGTCTTCCGGGGTGGTAATTTTCAAATTGGCCTGCTCTCCGGTAACTACTTTAACCCGTCCCATATATTTCTCAAATAATACCGCATCATCAGTTCCCTGAAAATTTTCCCTTAAAGCCTGCTCATAAGCTGAGTATAGTTGGGAGTAATTAAATATTTGCGGGGTCTGTACCGCTATTATACAGGTTCTGTCTAAAGTCTGGTTAACAAAATTGTCCTGGTCAACCGTTTTTAGTGTATCACGGGCAAAAACACCGGGAATAGCTGCCCCCCATTTCTGTGCCTGTATAAATAATGCCTCCAGCAAATCAGACGGGAAAAGTGGCCGTGCACCATCATGCACCGCCACATAATCAGTCTGGTTATTATATAGTTCCCGTAAACCTGCCCACACGGAATCCTGTCGTTCCCTGCCGCCGGCGATCACTTTGGATACCTTTCGATATTGGTATCTTTCAACAATTTCTTTTCGGCAATAATCTATTTCTTCCGGTTTTGCCACAACCACAATTTCATCAACCAGGCCGGACTGTTCAAATGAATCCAGCGAGTAAGCTAATATAGGCCGATTTTTTAACAACATATATTGTTTATTAACCGTACTGCCCATCCGGCTGCCGGTTCCAGCAGCTGCTATGACCACCCGCAGGTTGTCAGCCATATAATTTCACCTCTTGGCCGTGCAAGCCAGTCCCCATATCCGGTAAATATTCTTCCTTGATTTTGCGGGTAAATATCATGCGTCCGGCAGCAGTTTGAAAAACACTGGTTACTACTACTTCCAGGTCATGACCAATCTGTTGTCCGGCGTCTTCAACTACTACCATAGTGCCGTCTTCCAGATAACCTACTCCCTGACCATTTTCGCGACCTTCTTTGATAATAGTAACCCGCATGGTTTCACCCGGATAGACAATCATTTTTACTGCATTAGTCAGCTCGTTGATATTTAATACCTTGATTCCCTGTAAATCTGCTACTTTATTTAAATTATAATCGTTAGTGATGATACCAGCCTGAAGCTGTTTGCACAGTCGTATTAATTTGGCATCGACTTCTTTTTCTTCCAGGATTGCCGGGTCTGTAACTTCTATTATATCAATTTTTATATGTGAGTGTTTCTGCATTTTTGACAGCAATTCCAGACCCCGCCTGCCTTTATTGCGCCTGATCGGATCAGCGGAGTCAGCTATATGCTGTAATTCTTCGATGACAAAAGTAGGTACAATTAAGACTCCCTCCAAAAACTTGCTCAGACAAACATCATAAATACGCCCATCAATAATGGCACTGGTATCAAGAACTTTATTTTGTAAATTTAATTCATGGTCCCTGGTATCGGAAAATTCACTCCGCAAAATACCATTCCATATTTCCGGTGCCCGGCGACTGCCAATACTAAGTCCCAGATATACGGCTACAATCAGCACTATAATGGTCAATGCCGTGCCTAATCCACCCAGCAGTGACAGCGGAAAACTGGAAAGCACTGCTACGGTGATGCCGGATAACAATCCCAGGGTTCCACCCAGTAACGCCTCTAATGATGTATTATCTACCCGCCGGTTTAAATCTTTAAAAAAGGCGCGTATCTGTTTGAGTGTCCAACGGGTAAAAACATAGCAGAACAAAAGGCTTCCTATTCCGATTAATCCTAAATAGTGGTAAGATAAATTCCAAATCATATTTGCCATATAAGCTGCCCATACGCCGGTCAAAATGGCCATTATTACCACCGGCCCGGAATACCATCTATGGTTTTTCATTTTTATACACCTCCTCTTTTATTTTGACGCAAAATATGTTATATTATACCAGTCCTGCTATTTTAAGTAGGATGGCCATGTTGCGGTTGGTGCAAATTGCACTTTTATTCATCCAATCTTATGCCCGCTTGAATTGACAGGCTATTTATCGGGGGATATAATGATTATTAATCACCGGGTAGGGGAGGCAGGTTCGCTGATGAAAGACTTGATATGTGATGAGTTTCAAAATGTAGTTGGTGATTTGTTAATCAGACATCATAGCATTTTAGATATTCTATCAAAATTATCTGAAGCCAATTGTCGGGTAAATCGCGCAGTAGTTAAATCAGTTACTGATTGCGGTTGTATGAGTGTAGAGGCAACCAAACTGCAGATCCCTGACAATATTAATTCCATTGACGAGTTACGCCGGCATATGGATAATCATTTGCGCGGAGTAATGTGTAACAATTGTGAAGATGTCATAATTAGTGAATTAGGTAAATTACTCTTCTATTCCGCAGCTTTGTGTAACACCTTAAATATTAACTTGTATGATGTTTTTATTACCGAATATAAAAAAGCTTCCGCCCTGGGAGTATATAATATGACCTAGGATTAAGGTTGGAATTAAATTAAAAAACCGCTTACAGAGCGGTTTTTTTTAATGATATTTTTAATTTATATTTTATAACTACTACCCGGTTTTAACCCATGTATTCCAGCAGTAGTTGTTCCTGCATTCTTTTCAGGCCGTTTTTAATGGAGCGGGCTCTTACTTCGCCTATCCCTTCAACATCATCAAGCTCTTCAATGGTAGCATGCAATATCTGACTCAACAGGCCAAATTTTTCTACCAGGTTATCAATAATGGAAACCGGTATACGGGGCAGCTTTTGTAACATACGGTAACCGCGCGGAGATACCTGCTGATCAAGATAACTGCTGGTAGTTCCCAGACTTAACATTTTTGCAATGAATACGGAATCGGATATATCCTCTTCAAAAGCACGCATCATGTTATTCATTATTTCTTCCGGAGTTTTATCCGTATTCTGTGAGTAATCCTGTATGATATATAAGGCTTCATCCTGAACATTAGCCACCAGTTCTTCAAGCTGCATCTTAACCAGGCGTCCCTCAGAGCCCAGTTCTACCAGATAGTTTTCTATTTCCTGCCCAATATTTAATACTTTCATACTACGGCGTAAAATCTCACAAACTTCAGATACAGTTACCATGTCCTCAAATTCCAATTCTCCCATGCGCTGCAGCTCACGAGATAAAACATTACGATATTTTTCCAAAGTCTGCAGGGCTTGATTGGCTTTGGCCAGAATGGTCGCCATATCTCGCAGGCGAAAGGTATTGGCAGCCTGATACAGGGTAACTACCTGCCGGCGTTGGGAAATTGCTATAACAAATTCACCGGTTTGCCGGGCTACCCGTTCTGCAGTACGATGTCGTATGCCAGTTTCATTGGAGGGAATATCATCAGGGTTAAGCTGGGCGTTGGCAATTAAAATTTTGCTGGCATCTTTGTTGAGAATAATAGCTCCATCCATCTTAGCCAGTTCATACAGCCGTGCCGGAGTAAAATCACAATCAATGCGAAAACCGCCGCTTACAATATTCATTAATTCCGCTGAATCTCCTACTACGAGGAGTCCACCAGTGTTTGCCTGCACTACATTTTCTACCCCCAGACGAAACAGTGTCCCTGGAGCCAGCATTTGCAGATATTTGCGAAAATTGCCCTGATATAATTCATCTACCATCTTATCCCTCCGTAATCCTTTCTATAAAATCATCAATGGTCCTGACTTCCACACATTCAATTCCCGGCAGGTTGGCGGCTGGCCGACCAGATATGCTTTCAGGTAATATTACCCGTTTAAATCCCATGCGCTCAATTTCCTTTAATCTTTGTTCAAGAAAAGGAACCGGTCTTATCTGACCGGATAAACTAAGTTCACCCAAATAAACAGTGTCATGCGGCAGTGGTTTATCCCTGAAACTGGATATAATAGCCGCAGCAATAGCCAAATCAACTGAGGGGTCTTTAAGAAACAGTCCACCGGTTACTTTAAGATATACGTCCTGACTGGCCAGCGGATAACCTCTTCTTTTTTCCAGTATGGCAATGATTAATGATAACCGGTTCTGATCAATTCCGGAAGCCATACGCCGGGCATAAGCCGGACCTGACACAGTAACTAAAGACTGTATTTCAATTAACATGGGGCGACTGCCTTCAAAACTGGCAGCAATGGCTGTACCAGTTGCCATATCTCTTCCCGAGCTCATAAATACATAGCTGGGATCAATTACTTCCATAAGTCCCTGACTGCTCATCTCCATTAGCCCAATTTCATCAGTGGACCCAAAGCGGTTTTTTACTCCTCTCAGCAATCGAAAGGCAAAATTTTTCTCACCTTCAAAATATACTACTACATCCACCATGTGCTCAAGCACCTTGGGGCCAGCCAAGGCACCTTCTTTGGTAACATGACCTACCAGGAAAAATGCCCGGTCAGACTTTTTGGCATATTCCATGACTCGTGCGGTGCATTCCCGAAGTTGACTTACACTGCCCGGTATAGAAGAAATATCCGCGGAAAATACTGTCTGGATGGAGTCTATAATAACTACTTGCGGAGTTATTTCCCGTAACAGATTTTCCAGGGCATCAATATCCTGATCTGCGGATAAATATATATTTTGTACTGCCTGTATTCCCAGGCGTGTTGAACGCATTTTAAGCTGTTTCAGAGACTCTTCTCCTGAAACATATAGAACCCGCTTGCCATCACGGGCAATAGCATCTGCTACCTGCAGTAATAAAGTAGATTTGCCAATTCCCGGATCTCCACCCAACAGGATAAGTGAACCCGGCACAATACCGCCCCCCAGCACCCGATCTAACTCACCAATACCACTGCTAAAGCGAAAGGTATTATCAGAAATTACGGAATCCAGAGAAACTGCCTGTGATTTGCTTTTTATAGCCCGGGTATCTTTGCGGTCAGTGATTTCTTCTATTAAAGAGTTCCAATTGCCACAACCCGGACACCGGCCCATCCATTTTAAAGCTTCAAAACCACAACTGTTACAAACATATTTACTTGATAATTTTGCCACATATATCACCTGATAAATATTATACTCCATGTAACACAATAGGGCATTAAATCATTTTCTGTCTTTTTAAGTCAAGTGTTGGAAATTAAATTAATAAGTAAGGCTCCCCGCCGTGAGGAGCCTATGAGAATTACCCGATTATGATTTTGAAATTACAATTTCATCTTCCCGGGCATCAATGATTATTTTATCTCCCGGTTGCACAGTTCTCTTAAGAATTTCTTCTGAGACACTATCCTCAACCAGATTTTGTACCGCCCGTTTCAATGGTCGTGCTCCAAAAACGGGATCATAACCCTTTTTCAAAATGAGCGCTCTTGCCTCATCAGTAACTTCAACTGTAAACCCATTTTCCTCAATACGCTTCTGTAAATCTACCAACAATAAATCTACTATCTGCTTAAGTTCTTTTTCATCCAGAGATTGGAATACGATAGCTTCGTCAACCCGATTTAAAAACTCCGGTCTGAAAGTGCGTTTCATCTGATCCAGCATTTGATCCTTCATTTTATTATAATCAGCCTCGCTGCCGTGCTCACTGGTAAACCCTACTTTTTTAGAGGCCCGGATAGATTCAGCACCCACATTGGAAGTCATAATTACTACGGTATTCCGGAAATCAACTGTACGTCCCTGCCCATCAGTCAGACGCCCATCTTCCAGGACCTGCAATAATATATTAAAAACGTCGGGATGAGCTTTTTCTATTTCATCCATTAGTATTACTGAATAAGGCTTACGGCGAACTTTATCAGTTAACTGTCCTCCTTCTTCATAACCGACATAGCCGGGAGGTGAACCAACCATACGCGCTACTGAATGTTTTTCCATATATTCGGACATATCCAGACGAATAATGGCATCTTCGCTGCCGAACATGGCTTCTGCCAGTGCTCTGGCCAGCTCAGTTTTGCCCACCCCGGTCGGACCTAAAAATACAAACGATCCGATGGGACGCCGGGGATTTTTCAGCCCGGCGCGTGCCCGGCGAACTGCCCGTGATACTGCCTTAACCGCTTCTTCCTGACCAATAACCCGTTGGTGCAATACTTGTTCCAGATTTATTAAACGCTGACTTTCTTCTTCGGCCAGTTTACTGACCGGAACCCCGGTCCAGCTGGATACAATTACTGCAATTTCCTCTTCGGTTACCAGACCAACTTCCAGGCTGCGCTTATTAATCCATTCCTTGCGCTGGTTATCAATTTCATCTCTCAATTTTTGCTCAGCATCCCGCAGACTGGCAGCCTGCTCATATTCCTGAGCGTTAATAGCTTCTTCCTTCTCATTTATTACTTCTTCCAGGCGTTGTGACATTTCTTTTAGTTCATCAGGCAACACATAATTAGCCAGGCGTACCCGTGAAGAGGCCTCATCAATCAAGTCAATCGCCTTGTCCGGCAGGAAACGGTCACTGATATAGCGCGAAGACAAATTAACTGCGGCTTCAATAGCTTCATCAGTTATCTTCACCGTATGATGCGCTTCATAACGATCACGCAATCCTTTTAGTATGGCTATACTTTCCTCCAGATTAGGTTCATCTACAATAATTGGCTGGAACCTTCTTTCCAGGGCCGCATCTTTTTCTATATACTTGCGGTATTCGTCCAGGGTAGTTGCCCCCACACATTGAAATTCGCCGCGAGCCAGTGAAGGCTTGAGAATATTAGCTGCATCAATAGCTCCTTCTGCAGCCCCCGCACCTACAATAGTATGCAGTTCATCTATAAACACGATGACATCCCCGGCACTTCTAATTTCATTGACAATTTTAGTTAACCGATCCTCAAATTCACCCCGATACTTGGTTCCTGCTACCATAGCGGAGAGGTCTAACGCTACTACCCGTTTATTGCTAAGGGTTTCGGGCACCTGATTTTCAACAATGCGTTGGGCCAACCCTTCTACAATAGCAGTTTTTCCTACTCCAGGATCACCAATTAAAACTGGATTATTCTTGGTTCTACGGGAAAGCACCTGAACTACTCGCTGTATTTCCTCATTACGCCCGATAACCGGATCCAGCCGCCCCTCAGTGGCATCCTGAGTCAAATCACGACTGAAGCCATCCAGAGTAGGGGTTTTGCTTTTGGGTTTGCGTTTACCCTGGTTTGGAGGAGTTGTACCCGGATTTATCTCCTGGTAGGCAGGCTGACTTATACCCGGTTGGGTTTCACCCCCCAGCAGATGCATAACCTGTTGTCTTAAATCATCCAGCTTAACATTCATAGCCAGCAATACCTGCCCGGCTACACCTTCTTCCTCCCTTAACAAGGCTAACAGAATATGCTCGGTGCCAACATAATTTACCCCCTGTAAACGGGCTTCATCATAAGCAAGGTTAATCACCTTTTTGGCCCGGGGAGTAATCGGTAAATCGCCGTCAGCTTCTTCCATCTGCCCATCATTGGTTCCCATTACCTGAATTATTTCTTCACGAACTTTTTCCAAATCGATACCCAAACTTAATAAAGCTCTGGCCCCAATTCCTTCGCCTTCTCCCAGTAATCCCAGCAGAATATGTTCAGTTCCAATGGCAGCATGGTTTAATTGACGAGCTTCATCCTGGGCATGCATAATGGCATTACGAGCCCGCTGTGTAAATCTGCGAAACATATAAAATCCCTCCTACTCATCTGCAGTCTGAACAGGATTCTGACCTGACTGCAGTATCTCTTTTATAACCTTGGCCCGATTAACATCACGACCAAGCGGGTCCATCTGATTACCGGCTCTTTTTTGCAAATGAGCCGGACGAATGGCTACCATCAACTCATTAAGCACTGAAAGACTGATTTCCTTAATAATTCCCAGATCGGCTCCCAACCTTAAGTCTGATAAAAGGGCCAGAGCCTCATTGGAAGTAATCATACGGGCATTGGTTAAAACTCCATAAGCCCTTCCAACCCGGTCTTCTATTTGTATACGCATATGCCGGTTAAGATTATCCCGTAGTATCTGTTCCTGTTGTACAATCTGACGGGTCATGGCTACCAGATTGCTGCCAATATCCTGTTCCATTTGTCCCAGGGTTATCTGATTGGATAATTGAAAAAAATTACCGGTAGCTTCGCTGCCTTCACCATAAATGCCTCTCACAATCATGCCTAATTGATTAATGTGTTGAACCAGCTGATTTAACTGCCCGGTAATCGCAACAGCAGGCAAATGCAACATTACTGAGGCTCTCATGCCTGTGCCTGCATTAGTAGGACAGGAAGTCATATATCCCCTTTGTTCATCAAAAGCTATATCCAGTTGTTCTTCCAGGAGATCATCAATTATATTGGCCTGATGCAGGCATTCCTGTATCTGTAACCCGGGCAACAGACACTGGATTCTCAGATGATCTTCCTCGTTAATCATAATTGATATTAATCCATCCTGATTTACCAGTAACCCGTTATATGATTTATTAGATTGCGCATGTCCGGGACTGACCAGATGTTTTTCCATTAAAATATTTCTATCCAACTCAGACAACTTATCAAAACCAAGCCAATCCATATCTTTAAGTAAGGATTTTGAATCTGCCTGCCAGGTCTTTTTTATTATATTTAAAAAATCCAGGCCGGCTTTTTCATCCAACCTTTGCGGGAACGGCATATTCTGCAGATTTCTGGCTAACCGCACGCGACTGCTAATAACGATATTGGATTCCGGGCCTTGCTCCATCCAGCCAACATAAGTACTATTCAATAATTCATTATTCAATACGAGCTCCCCCTTTAACCCAATTCCTTTTCCATGTTTTTAATCGAGTCTCTGATTTCAGCAGCCAGTTCATACTTTTCTCCGGCAACCGCCTCCTGTAATTGTTCTTTGAGCTTTTCTACCTGTTTTTTAATCAGAACTTTTCCTCCACCGCGGGCAGGTATTTTTCCAATATGCTGACTGTTTCCATGAATACGCCTTAGCGTAGGTTCCAGTTCCTGAGCAAAAGTATTATAACAATCAGCACATCCCAATTTTCCGGTTTTAGTTATATCGGCAAAATAGCTGCCGCAACTGGTGCACATCCTGGCAGATGCTTGCGTTTCCTTGGCTCCTGACAGATTAACCTGATAGCCCAGGAAACTGCCTAATAAATTAGGAATTGAAAACTCATCCGTATTAAATAACATAGCTCCTTTTTTGGCAGCACAATATTCGCATAGATGAGTTTCTTCCTTTTTGCCATTTAACATTTGGGTTAGATGAATAGTTGCCGGTCTCTGATTGCACTCTTCACAATTCATCCCTGCACCTCCTTAGTCATTCAGGTTAACATAGTCAATTATGGCCTGTTTTATACCATCAAAAACCTGGCTCATTTGTTGATAATTAAAGTCTTTAAATGCATTAGTCATAAGATAAATTAATAAATCTTTTTCGGCCTGAGAAATCGCCTTATAAGCTACCAACTCATCAATAAATCCGCACAATTCAGTAAACTCCCGTAAACTGGCGGTATCCTCACAGCGGGTTATACGAACATAACCTTTGCCTCCCCGGCGACTGATAGTTACATAACCATCCCGTTCAGTAAATCGTGTAGCCAGTACATAGGTAACCTGGGAAGGCACACAACTGAACGTCTCTGCCAACTCCGCTCTCTGGATTTCAATCTGGTTGGTTTGACTGCGGTCAATTAATACTTTGATATACTGTTCAATTTTGTCAGCCAGACTTTTTTTCATAACTTCTCCTCTTTGACCTTCATTGACTTTTATTTATTGTAATCCATGCGGTTATTGAGGTAAAACTTTATGGCAGGTGAAATTAGTTCTCTATTCCCGATTATTTGACTATTATTAACTATTCCTCATTATTTCTATTCTATGCATTTTTTACGCAATTACACGCATCGAGACGCAGGGACGAAGGATCTCTTTTAAAGGCAGTAATATTGGGTTTTGGCCAACTAGATTCTTCACTATCGTTCAGAATGACATGTAAAAAAGGACCCTAAATGTCATCCTGAGGAGCTGCAGGCGACGAAGGATCTCTTTTAAAGGCAGTAATATTGGGTTTTAGCCAACTAGATTCTTCACTATCGTTCAGAATGACATGTAAAAAAGGACCCTAAATGTCATCCTGAGGAGCTGCAGGCGACGAAGGATCTCTTTTAAAGGCAGTAATATTGGGTTTTAGCCAACTAGATTCTTCACTATCGTTCAGAATGACACGCAAAGGAGGACTTTTTCAGTGATCTCGGACCGTCCCTGCGTCTCACTCGTCCTCGCCTGTGCTGTTATTCCCAGGAGAGTTGGATTTTGGAGCCTTCGGTAATGGGGGTAGTGAAACCGGCATCGTTATCATCTACGCGCATAATAAGTTTGCCGCCTGGATAAGGTTCCAGATCAATAACCCGAAATACATCACTGAGCATAGCTGAGGTTTCACTTTCATTAATAGTAATTGTCATTCCGTCGTGCAATTCATCCTGTAACTCTGCTGCTTTTCCATCAACATATACTGCTACTGAGCGTGCTTCCAAAAATACCGGTTTTGCATTGACAGTAATATTAATACCCGGTGAACCCCCATTACTGAGCAGGTCAGAAATTTGAGGTCTTAATTTTTCAATACTGTATTCCAAGTTGGCCCCCGCTTCTACCAAATGTTTTAAGTTAGCTATTTCCCCGTCTACTTTTGCTTTTACCGGTATCCAGCGGTAAGATACAGGTTGCCCGTTTAGATTGTAGTTATATACTCTTTCTATCATCAGATGGTCTGGTACTCCGGCAAGTCGTAATATGTTTTCAACGCTGTTAAAACTGGCAAATTCCACTTTGGCCCGATCCGGCAGTTCATCATTTAATTCCAGTATGCGGCCGTCAACTTTGACTTTTGGCTGTAAAGAGGTCACGGTACCATTGATAATTATACTGCCTGCAGTTGATGGCAGAAGTTCTTTAACTAATACCCGGGCATCCCTTCCATCTATACCCCGAATAAATTCAATTGTATCACCATCATTAATTACCGTCTCCAGTGAAGCTTCCTCATCGTTTACTTTTATAAGCGGGGCAGTTCCTATCTCCCCCCTGAATACTTTAACCAGCCCGTTAATCTCAATGGTTTTTCCCATTCCCGGTTTGCCATATATATTAGTTAGAGATATTCCTGAACCCAGCAGGGCCGCCGCAACTGTCAGATTCCCGGTATTCCACAGCGCAATTTCCCGATTGTTTACCAATACTTTGATAAAAGGGATCGGCTGTATGGTCAGTGCATGATAAGCAATACCCAGCGGAGTTACTCCCTGCGGCCCCCGCAGATAATCAATATCAACCACAATATCCTCAAAAGCCTCCGGGGTACGAATCCCAATTCGATTCTCAGGTATATCCATGTCACGGGCAATTATTTTGGTTATGCCGGGAGTAAGACTACCCCCGCCAACACAAAATACTGCATCCGGTGGTTTTTGATTAAGCCGTAAGATGTTATTGGCAATCTGGCTGCCCAATTCCTCAACCCTGGGCTGCAACACAGTCAAAATTTCCTCAACAGGGATAGATATTTCATTGCCCAATACATCAATAAATTGAACTGTTTCCTGATTAATAAGACGGCGCTTCAGCATTTCCGCTACATTGAAGTCAAGTAAGTAGTGAGTAGCCAACAATTCAGTTATTTCATCTCCCCCGTTAGGTACCATGGCATAAGCATATATGTTGCCATCTCTGACCAGGGCAATATCTGAAGTACCGGCGCCAATATCAACCAGTGCCAGATTCAGCAGACGCATAGTGGGTGGAATAGCTACTGCCAGGGCTGCAATTGGTTCCAGGGTCAAACTATATACACTTAATCCAACCCGTCGCAGGACGGATAACAGACTGTCAACTACTACCCGGGGCAGAAAGGTAGCAATGATTTCCACCTCGGTTTCTGCTCCCACCTGTCCTATTAAACTTCCTATAGGCTGATTTTCCAAACTGTACTGGATTACGCTGTAACCTATACAGAATAGATGGTCATTTTCATCCTCTTCTTCCTGGGTCAAGTTATATTGGGCCTGTTGAACCGCTTCAATTTCCAGTGCAGTTACTTCTTCCCGACTAATTTCCTGTAAGGGTATTCGTTTTTTTCGGCAGGTCCCCCGGGCAATTTTTAATGAGCGTCCGGCAGCTGCTACCGAAGCCTTTCCCAGCGGTTGACCAACAACAGCCTCCAAAGTTTGTTTGATAAGCAATAGCTTTTCTGCTACTGCTTCAACATCATGAATCTGGCCATCAAGCATAGACCGGGTAGTATGTTCCCTCATATCGCTGGCAATTATGCGATAACCGGCATCAGTTTTTTCCATTACAACTCCAATAATTTTTCTGGTGCCAATATCCAGGGCCAGTAATTTTTGATTCTCCACATTAAGCCTCCCCCTGTTATTCAGGTATAATTCCCCTATTAACCATCTCATATATTTCTAAGCGTTATTTCTCCATTTGGTTTTTAACACCAGCCATATAAAGCGGGGCAATACTGTCTGGCGCTTTAGTCTTGATGGTTCTGCCATCAGTCGGTACAACCATTCCAGATTAAGTTTTATTATCCAGTCGGGTGCTCTTTGTTTAATGCCGCTTAATACATCAAAGCTTCCCCCAACTCCCATACAAACTTTGGTCTCCAGCCGGGGAAGATTGTCTCTGATCCAGTATTCCTGTTTAGGGGCTCCCAAACCAGCAAAGAGTAATGCCGGGTTACTGTTTATAATATCGGCTCTTATTTGCTCATGGTCTTCCGGTCCGAAATAGCCATGCCTGATACCGCATATTTTCAGCCCCGGATAGCGTTGTGTAAGGTTTTCAGCGGCTGTTTGTGCCACACCCGGAGCAGCTCCCAATAAATAAATCGGCCAGCCTTTATCAGCTGCCCGCGAACATAAATTCTGCAACAAATCAATACCGGTAACCCTTTCTTTTACTGGTTGGCCCAGCTTTCTGGAAGCCCAGACAATTCCTATCCCATCAGGGGTAACCAGATCAGCCCGGTTGATTAGTTCCCGCAATTCATGATCATAGTAAGCATGATATAATATTTCCGCATTTAAGGTGATAATTTGGGCGGCAGTATCACTATTTATTAAACTTTCTACCTTATCAACCGTTTGCTGCATATCCAAATTGTCAATCCTGCATCCCAAAATCCGGGTCTCCATTAATAATTATCCCCCTTAACTTGTATACCATCGTTCTATCCTAATTAGCTTTTCGCCTGCTGTTTTCCTGCTTCTTTGCATTTCCTGATATAACTTTGCAAAAAAAAACCTGCCAAAATGGCAGGAATTTAAATCTTTTTTAAATTACTTTTCCAACTTCATCAATAGCCACCTGGTTTAGCTCATCCTCAGCCTGAACAACTTTCTGCAGAGCCTCATAGGCTCGCACTGTACTAATCAAGGTAACCATTTCCTCTACCGCGTTAACATTGGATTGTTCCAAAAATCCCTGCTTTATATCAGGATTATCTACCCGCTCAGGGGCCTCAGCATTAAACAGATTGTCGCCCAGTTTTTCCCACCCTTGTGGGTCTTCCAGACGATATACCCCTAGCTGGGCGTATTCTTCATTTTCATAAGTAATTATTCCCCGTGAGTCAACGCTAAATTCACCTTCCATGTAAATAGGTTCATCATTAATATCAAGTACGGGAAAACCGTGACTGGTAGTAAGCATTCCGCCATCTTCGGTTATCGATATTTTGAACTCTCCGCTGCGGGTATAAAGAATGCCGCCGGGGGTTTCTACTGCAAAGTATCCGTCACCGCCCAAAGCCAGGTCAGTATAGTTGGAAGTCCCTTTTAGATGGCCCAGGCTGTAATCGGTATGAATGGTACTGGTCGCGGCTCCTGTACCGACCGTTCCTGCAACAACTGGTTTTTGCGCTATTCTTCTGCCACTGGAATCAGTTTTTACTTCTCCCAGGCGACTCATTAGCATTTCCGGAAAGGCCCCGGTAACTGTAATAGATTTTTTAAACCCGCCCGTAGATACATTGGCCAGATTATTAGCCACTACATCCTGTCTGACCATTTGATTCATCATTCCCGCAGCCGCAGTATATAATCCTTTAATCAACTGGTTTGCCTCCACCAACTATTTATTTATGTATATATCGAATAAGTAATTAAATACCTTTAACTACAGGATGCGTTTGCTGATTTTACTTCCCGTTCTGGCTAACAGATTCATTTCATACAGTGCTTTCCCGGTTCCTATAGCTACACAGCTAATTGGATCCTCGGCAATATGAACTGGCAGATTAGTCTCTTTGGATAGTAAAATATCCAAGCCATCGAGCAGGGCTCCTCCCCCAGTCATTACTATTCCATTATTCACAATATCGGCAGCCAATTCCGGGGGAGTTATTTCCAGGACTTTTTTAACTCCTTCAATAACCGTAGCTATCGGTTCCTGCATGGCTGTCCAGCTTTCAGCCGCAGTAATATTAATAGTCTTGGGTAACCCGGTTAGTAAATCCCTGCCTCTTACTTCCATAGCATTATCTTTATTTTGCGGAGTTACATAAGCAGTTCCAACTCTAATTTTAAATTCTTCTGCCGTTCTTTCACCAATCATGAGATTGTATTCTCTGCGGATATATCGAACAATTGCTTCATCAAATTTATCTCCTCCTATACGCAGAGATGTATTACACACAATACCTCCCAGTGAGAGTACGGCAATATCAGAAGTTCCTCCACCAATATCCACTACCATGTTACCCGTGGCTTCAGAAATATTTATTCCTGCCCCCAGGGCTGCTGCCAGGGGTTCCTCAATTATAAAAGCTTGTCTGGCCCCGGAAGATAATGTAGCCTGACGCACAGCTCTTTCCTCTACATCAGTAGCACCAGTAGGTATACAAACAATTACGCGCGGTTTTAAAAACATACGATTACCGATGACTTTGCGCACAAAATAGGTCAACATTTTCTCTGTGGTATCGTAGTCTGCAATAACTCCTTCTTTTAATGGCCGTATTGCAACAATATGACCTGGAGTTCTGCCCAGCATCTGGCGGGCTTCTTCGCCAACCGCAATAACTTTATCAGTATTACGATCTATAGCTACCACAGAAGGTTCATGAAGTACAATTCCCTGACCTTTTTTAAATACCAAAACGCTGGCAGTTCCCAGATCAATACCGATGTCCTCTTCAAAGCACATATTTATCGGTGCCTCCCTATAATACTTCTTAATCTAGCCTTATTTTATCTTATTCGAATTTTTCTGGCTATGAAGATTTTTTAATACATCTGCATTTATCCCTGTTGACCGGCATATTTCTGCCGGGTAGCTTCACCACCCCGTATATGCCGTTCAGCTTTATTCTGTTCTAATATCTGTTTTACTTCTTCGGCTAGCAGCCGGTCTATCCTGGGTAATCTTTCCGATACATCCTTGTGTACAGTACTTTTACTAATTCCAAAAACTTCAGCGGTTTGTCGAACCGTGTCTGAGGTTTGAATAATATGATGGGCAATTTTTACTGCCCGTTTTCTAATATAGTTTTGCATAACTTGCCTCCCCCGTTTAATTAATTAAATATATTCAACCGGGAAGGTTTTTAAGAACATCAGAGTTTTATTTTTACCAAATAAACCCCCGAATAATAATTTGTAAGGATTTGATCATAAGATTTATCGGTCAAGGCTAATCCATTAGCTCCATATTGGCACATGCCAACCCCATGCCCGTACCCGTGGCTATTAATAATCACTCCGTTGGAATCAGTTTTGAATTGCATCCAGGTTGAGGGTAAATCCAGATCATGACGAACAGTGGCTGCCTTAAAATGCCGGCCATTTATTATTACTTCGCGGGCGCGTCCTGCCGGCCTGTAAGGGATGACCTTTATTTCGTATATTTTTTCTTTCAGGTTTAATTTTTTTCGAAAATCTTTCCAGGAAATATTTTTATGATAATTAAAATACCGGGATTGGGCACAATAATTACATTTAACGGCCTTTAAATAGGGTATAGAATTCCCCCAGGCCTCTTCAGCATCTGCAGTATAACCACCACAAGTAGAATGATATAATGCATCAATTAGTTTGCCATCATACATTAATACTTCTCCGCGGGTAGCGTTTACTGCCTCAGCTATTTTATTCCAGAGTTTATCTTGCTTATCTCCATGACGCCGCTTAAATTCATCATGGGAACAATATGCCTGACAGGTATTAATATCATCTGATAAGTCTGCATTTAGAGGGTAATCATGCTGTTCAAATATTTTGCGTAATGCATAAGTTCTGGCACAAACCGCCTGAGCTTTCAGGGCTTCCAATTCAAAACCGGCTGGCATTTCAGCAGCAACGGTACCAATAATATATTCTTCCAGTGGCAGTTCGATAAGATTATGTTGCTTACTGATATATAGTTTAATTTTCAAGTCTTCATAGGTATCTGGTTGATTATATTTGATTAATAATGTTACTGAAATTATTATAATCACACTTATTAGAAGTATTAAAATCAGCTTTCTATTCTTATCCATAAAAATAGGTATGAAAAAAGCATGGTATTAATGCTAATACCATGCTTTATATTCTGCTAATTTTAGCTCCCAGATTATTAAATTTTTCTACTATGCCCTCATAACCACGGTCAATGTGTTCACTATTCATAATGGTAGTTGAACCCCGGGCAATTAATCCGGCAATTAATAATGCCGCTCCGGCTCTTAAATCAGTTGCTTTAACTCGTGCACCCGTCAGACTTTTTTTGCCTTTAATAACTGCGGTCCGACCTTCAGTTTTTATTTTAGCACCCATACGCAACAACTCAGCTACATGCATAAAACGGTTTTCAAAGACTGATTCAGTAACAATACTGCTGCCATTCGCTTTAGTAAGATAGGCCATAAATTGTGCCTGCATATCAGTCGGGAAACCTGGATACGGCAATGTTTTTATATATACCGGTTTAATTTCTTTATCCCGCCTGACGGTAATCTGTTTATCACCTTCTATAACTTCAGCACCGGTTTCAATTAATTTGGCAGTAATAGCTTTTAAATGCTCAGGAATTATATTGTCTATAATTACTTCCCCTCCAGCCGCCGCAGCGGCCAGCATATACGTTCCGGCTTCAATGCGATCAGGAATGGGTGTATATTCAGTAGAAGTTAGTTTTTTCACCCCTTCAATTTTTATTACATTGCAACCGGCTCCAGTGACTTTTCCTCCCATGCTATTAATATAATTGGCTAAATCAACAATTTCCGGTTCCAATGCCGCGTTTTCAATATAAGTGGTACCTTGCGCCAGCGCAGCTGCCATCATAATATTTTCTGTGGCCCCTACACTCGGAAAGTCAAGATATATATGGTTTCCCTGTAATAAATCAGCTCGGGCAATAACATCTCCGCCACTCATATTAATTTTTGCCCCCAGAGCTTCAAATCCCTTTAAGTGTAAATCAATGGGTCTGGTACCAATTGCACATCCTCCAGGTAAAGATACTCTTACCATACCTCGTCTGGCTAATAAAGGCCCCATTACCAAAAATGATGCTCTTATTTGTCTTACCAACTCATAGGGCGGATGATTACTGCTTGCTCCTCCAACAAATTGCAAACTTCTGCTGCCTTGATCAATTGAAACTCCTAAGCTGGATAAAACCCTGGTTATTACTTCAACATCTTTAATATTCGGGATACGATTGATTTTACGAGGCTCATCAGTTAATAATGATGCTGCCAGGATTGGTAATATTGCATTTTTTGACGAACCAACTTCAACTTTTCCATATAAAGGTGTCTGCCCTAAAACTTGTATTTCCACCTCCTACTTACCACCCCCTTCTTAAATAGTACTGCATTTACGAACTTTGCTGACCTGAATATACTGATTAAACCTGATATATTTATCTCAGGTTTAATCAGTTAGTAATCTCCTAATATTAATGGAGATCCTATGTAAACTCTGGTGATATTGTCCTGAGGGATATTTTTTAGTGCTATTTGCAAATTATAATTTTTGCCTTGAAAATTAGTTTGCGGCAATACTTTATCACCCATTTTACTGTAACAACTAATGCTATAGGTAAGATTTTCAGTATATTCATCTACCTGATCTGCTTTTAGATTATTCATTAAAACCTGACCAATCAAAGCATGATCATCGCACTGGATTAATGGCTCAATCTTACCGCTATATAAATAATAATTCTTCCATTTCAAAGTTTTTATCTTTTGTAACCTTTCGGCAATTTCCATTAAATCTACCTCCGGATTAAATGTCTCGGCTCGTATAATAATATTAGTACGGTTATTTATATAATCCGACTGCAGGTTAAAATGATAACAAATATCATTATTTTTACAGCTATAACTAACTTCAGTTGATTTATCATTGTAATAATAGAAGATTTGCGAGTCCTGAATTTCGATTTGTAATTGTTTGGTTAATTTTATGAGGTATTCAGTCAAATCTTTTTCGTTGTTATTTGTATTTAGCATTGCCCAACAATCCAGCCTCGATTCAAGAGAATTTGCACCGATAGATGCAAAAGCTAGTTGAATTGGAGAACGCTTTTCCCATTGTTTAGCTAATGAATATTCGATACTATAATTGGCGATTAAAACCATTAAGGCAAAAATCGTTAAATAGATGAGTCCTTTCTTCATTAATTATTCCTCCCCAATTATTTTTTGTAGTTGAATTCTTGCCATACTCACCTGAATTTATTCGATAGCTGCCAGTAATTTTCAATTGGTGGATGGATAATTAAAAAAACAACCTGGCTTAGTTACCAGGCTGTTCATCCATTTCGTTATCAGTCTCATCTATTGGTTTTTCCATATTCTGCTGTATTTTAATTTGTCGCTCTGCTTCAAGTTGTTGGAGGTATTCCTCCTGTCGCTGTTTGGCAATAAGTGCCTTTTTTTCAATTCTAAATGATTGTCGCCAGATCAATACCCCCAGCATAATGGTAAATACCAGTACAACAATCATAAATATAAGAAAAGCGGACTTCATAGAGTGCCTCCCAAATTTCCTGCCCTTAAATTCACGCAGGCTATTTGTCTTCCTTGTCTTCGTCCCCGTCCATGTCATCTTGCGGGTCAGTATTACGACTCAGTCCAATGTTATTAATCTGTCCCTGATACCGATTCTGTTCCTGTTCAGCTTTGCGCTGCGCTCTTCGTACCTCCCGGTCCTGATAGCGTTTTTCCCGGTGCTGCTGCTTTTGTTCTTTGACATTTTCCGCCATCTTGACCGTGGCTTGCCACATAATTAAATAGATAATGCCTTTAAAGAGATAGTAAATCAATACCAGGATAAGTAGAGTTTTTGCCAATGAACCCATGTCAAATACCCCTTTTAGTCCCCCCGTTACAGAGCTATTTAATTAGCACATCATCCAAAGCCGGAAGATTCAACTTCCGGCTTTGAAATAAGTTTTTTTAGTCCAGTTTTTCCCCTGCGGCCTTCAACCGCGCAATTGCTCTATTCAAGGATAGCTGCGCTCTGGCGTAGTTGATGTTATCATCCCGATGTTCGATACGCTCGCGAGCCCTTTTGGCAGATTCTTTAGCACGCAGTACGTCAATTTCTGAGCCCCGCTCGGATGTTTCAGCCAATACCCGGGCTACATTATCAACGACTTCCATAAAACCACCGCTAACGGCCATTTTCTTTTCTGCTCCGTCTGGTTCTCTATAGCGAAGTACCCCAATCGTTAGTGCTGTAACTAACGCCGCATGGTTCACCAATACACCCAACTCGCCGTCAACCGCCGGAACAACTACAAACTGAACCTCATCCTTAAACACAATTTGTTCTGGGGTCACTATTTCCAGCATGAAGGTGTTGTCTGCCATACACTACGCCTCCAGTCTTTTTGCTTTGGCGATGGCAGTATCAATATTACCTACCATGAGGAAAGCTGCCTCAGTCAGATTATCATGTCTGCCCTCCAGCACCTGGGCAAAGGATTCAACCGTATCAGTAACCGGTACATACATACCAGGCTGTCCGGTAAACTGCTCAGCAACATGGAATGGCTGAGACAGGAAACGTTGAATCTTTCTGGCCCGGGCAACAATGAGCTTATCTTCATCAGACAGTTCGTCCATACCCAGAATGGCGATAATATCCTGCAGTTCTTTATAACGTTGCAGAATCTGCTGTACGCCACGAGCAGTATAATAATGCTTGTCACCCAATACCTGCGGATCAAGAATACGGGAAGTTGAATCCAGTGGATCAACCGCCGGATAAATACCCAGCTCAGCAATAGAACGAGCCAAAACCGTAGTCGCATCCAAATGGGCAAAGGTGGTTGCCGGTGCCGGGTCAGTCAGGTCGTCAGCCGGTACATAAACAGCCTGGGCTGAAGTTATAGAACCGCTGCGGGTACTGGTAATACGTTCCTGTAATAAACCCATGTCAGTTGCCAGTGTGGGCTGATAGCCAACCGCTGAAGGCATACGGCCCAGAAGTGCGGATACCTCATTGCCGGCCTGAGCAAAACGGAAAATGTTATCAATAAATATCAGAACGTCCAGACCGGATTTATCACGGAAATATTCTGCCACTGTCAATCCGGTCAAACCAACGCGTAGACGCGCTCCAGGTGGTTCATTCATCTGACCGAAGATCAAAGCACATTTATCAATAACGCCGGATTCTGTCATTTCACCCCATAGATCGTTTCCTTCACGGGTACGTTCACCCACGCCGGTGAATACTGAGTAGCCACCATGCTCGTAAGCTATATTACGAATAAGTTCCTGAATAATAACGGTTTTACCTACACCTGCGCCGCCGAACAGCCCAATTTTACCACCTTTGGCATAAGGGCAAATCAAGTCGGCAACTTTTATACCGGTTTCCAACTGCTCAGTAGCGGGCAGCTGATCAACCAATGCAGGTGCTTTACGATGAATTTCCCAATGATCAGAGGCTTCAACCGGTCCAGCCTCATCAACTGGCTGACCTAGTACATTTACGATGCGCCCCAGACAACCTTCCCCAACCGGAACCTTAATAGTTGCTCCAGTATTGGTTGCCTTCATACCTCTAATAATACCGTCTGTAGGCTGCAGCGCCACACAGCGAACCGTATCGTTACCCAGATGCTGCATAGCTTCCAGAGTAACATCAATATCACGGCCACTGTACATACTTTTATCTTGCTCAGTAGCTTTTATGCTAATAGCATTCATCAAGTCCGGTAATTCTGCAGGCTTGAAACGGATGTCAACAACCGCTCCGATTACCTGAGTTACCTCTCCGTATGTCACATTAGCCATTCTCTACTTTCCTCCTTTATTCAGAGCTTCAGCGCCACCGACGATATCGAGGATTTCATCAGTTATCGCCGCTTGTCTTACATTATTCATTTTTAGAGTCAAACTATCAATTATTTCCCCGGCGTTTTCAGTGGCATTGCCCATAGCGGTCATTCGAGCACCGAATTCACTGGCTTTGCTCTCCAGCATAGCGTTATAAATCTGACTGCCTATATATCTGGGCAGCAAGGTCAGGAGAATTTCTTCAGCACTCGGCTCATAAATATAATCTACATAACGTTCTTCAACTTCCTCGTCCTGTGCAGGAGGATCAATGGGCAGAATTTTAACAATTGTCGGTACCTGCCGCAATGCGTTGATGAACTTGCCATAAACAACATAGACCTCATCCAACTCTTCGTTTTCGTAAGCATTGATAATATACTGCCCGATTTCGCGGGCATCAGCATAGCTTACATTATCACCCAGGTTAACAAACTCAGCATCAACTTCTCCGCGTTTACGGAAAAAGTCTCTCCCTTTGCGGCCTACGGCAATAATCCCGTGGTCAACATCACGTGTTTCTTCAGCCATAGTTTGAGCAGTCAGGCGAATAATGTTACTGTTAAATCCACCACAAAGCCCACGATCTGCTGTAACCACTATATACCCGACTTTAAGGATGTCTTCCCGTTTTTCCAGCAGGGGATGGCTTACATCATAAGCAACTGCTGTCAGGCGCGTCAGCGTTCCCTGCAGGGTTTCCGTGTAAGGCCGGGAAGCCTCTGCACTTTCCTGCGCCCGCCGTAACTTCGCAGCCGCCACCATTTTCATGGCTTTGGTAATTTGCTGAGTGTTTTTAACACTGCGTATTCTGCGTTTTAAGTCTTTTACACCTGCTCCTGCCATCTATCTCACCACCTAAACTGCAAAAGTGGATTTAAACTCTGCTATGGCCTTTTGGAGTTT
>DAIMDR010000007.1:0-29599 GCA_036725705.1 Syntrophomonadaceae bacterium
TTTTTGTTTTTATCCCGCAGATTACGGGCCAGCTCCAGGCCATTCAATTCAGGCATATCTATATCCAAAAAAAGCACCTGGGCTTTATGTATATCAACTTTTCCGGCAACCTCCAGGGAATTAGTGATTACTTCCGCTACTTCCACTCCTGGTACCTGTTCCAGAATAAACTTTAAAAATAACCCGGTTGTCGGTTCATCGTCAACCACCAGAACTTTAACTGTCATATTATCCATGCCTGTACCTCTTTTAATCAAAAGTCAGTACCCGATCCACCCAGTGCAGAAATCCATACCCCAAAGGAGTAACTGTAAATACCTGGGCCAGCATACCGGCGGCTATTGTCAGTGTAATAAACTGAGTAGCTGTAAATTGGGCAGTCCCCAACATGACACCCAGATAACATAAAGCAACTAATAAAGACAACCGTTTAAACTTCCTGCGTTCATTCCCATCACTTATAGGTTTATTGGCAGTATCACCGGGAGCATATAATAACAGCAGAAATGCTGATAGTGCAAATACTGCTCCGACGATAATAATCAGGTTATCTCCGGTTAAAAGCGTATTTAACCAGCTAACTCCCCAGCCCAGCAACAAAAACCAGATGGTTCCCCCAATCAGACAGCGGTAATATTCGTTGCAATGCTCTCCACCTGAAGCCAGGCGTAGTATACCGGCGGCTGCACAGATAATAACTACCTCCCGTAACAGTCCCAGGATACCGGCCAGACCCAGTAAAACAATCCATTTAATAATTTCCCCCAACAGCAATTCCAAGCCAAAGGCCATGCGATTTTCTTGTTTTTGATCACTGCCCAATTCCCTGGCCAACCCTGCCGCCCAACGAACTGCCAAGTCATGAATACTCATTTAAGTATCCTCCTTCCCCGGCTTTGCGGATAACGCACCGTAATTGTTTAGGATATTTTTGAAACAGTCTCGGATAAATAAGCTTAGCATCCATATATACTCTTTTCGCCAACGCTTTAATATTTCCTGCCATTTTTTACATTTATGTATATAATTCTCCAATCGGTCAGACAAGGGGGCGTTTCACCTGTCTGCTGAAAATGATGAATCGCTTAAATATTTGGCATTTAAGCTATTTCCCCTGTACATCTGATGTCCTGGAGTAACCAGCAGTGTGACATGGAGAACATTTATGTTAAGCTGAACTATAATTAGTAATTGCTGGTTTAAATTAACGCAGGCTGTATTATACTTTTATTAATAGAAAAATAAAAAAGAGAAACAGGAAAATAATTATGTATCTGACTGATGAACAAATAAACATAATAAAAACATTTTTAGAGCAGCAATTGAATCCATATTTGATTGTAATTTTTGGCTCTGCCATCACTGGGCAGTTGAGACCTGACAGTGATGTAGATATTGCATTTCTGAGCGATCGTAAGATAGGCTCTTATCAACTATTCCTGATTTCACAAAAATTAGCTGATCAATTGGGACGTGAGGTACACTTGATTGATTTGGAACAGGCCAGTACCGTTTTGCAAGCGCAAATAGTCGGTAAAGGGCAGATCATTTTAGACAAAGAACCGATTCGACGGCAGGAATACTACATACTGGTATTAAAAATGTACGCCCGTTTAAATGAAGAGAGGGCACCTATATTTAAGAAAATCAAAGAAAGAGGAAGTATCTATGCCAGATGATGTGAGTATGAATAAAGCTCAAATAATAGAAAAATGTATTCGGCGTATACGGGAAGAGTATCAGGGTAATCCTGACAACCTTCTGAATATAACCAGGCAGGATTCAATTGTTTTAAATATGCAAAGGGCTTGTGAAGCGGCGATTGCATTGGCTATGCATCAGGTTGCAGAAAAAGGTTTGGGAGTTCCTGATAATAGTCGTAAAGCGTTTAGTTTCCTGGCCGAACATGGGATATTGGAGGAAGAATTAACAAACAGACTGAAATCCATGGTGGGATTTAGAAACATTGCAGTTCATGATTATCAGAAAATGAATTTGGATATCTTGCAGCAAATTATCGAGACACATCTGGAGGATTTGTTCAATTTTGCTCAAATCATGTTGGAGATGAATTAGACCAGACAAGGGGACATTTCGGGACGGTTCTGATTACTGCCCAATTTCGTGACCAGCCCTGCCTCCCAGTGAACTCCCCGGCCGTGAATACTCATTCCGTTTTCTCCTTTCCCGGCTTTGCGGATAACGAACTGCAAAACAGGTTCCTCCATCAGGACTGCTATCTACCAGCACTTGCCCATGATATTTCTCCACCAGATACTTTACCGATGCCAGGCCAATACCTCGATCTCCTTCATTAACCTTGGTTGAAAAACCCGATTCAAACAAACGATTCCTAATATCTTCAGGAATGTAACCAGAATTATGAACCTGAATAATATGAAACCCGGATTCAGTGTAGACACGAAGTTTTACTATCCGGTTTTCCGGCTCCATATCCTCCACTGCTTCCAGAGCATTATTTATTAAATTACCTGCCACAGCTACGATATCCTGGGAAGGTATTTTTAAATCAGCCATACTGGTTTCTATTTCAATATTAAGAGAGATATTCTTTCCCTCAGCCACACCCATTTTAACCAGTAACATGGCACTAAGCGCCGGGATTCCCAATTGCAAAACATCTCCGCTGATTTGTACATCCCGGTATAGTTGTTTAAGGTATTCACGGGCCTTGTCCCCTTCCTGCATGCTTAGAAACCCGTATATCACCTGGATATGATTTATAAAATCGTGCCGTTGCCCTTTAATCACCTGTATCATTTCCTGAAGGTTTTCAATATGCAGTTTCTGAGCCTCCATAAGCCGGCTTTGTTTTTGCACAAAAGACAGCTTTTGAGCCAGTAATAAAGATACTGCAATTACAGTAAAAATAACAAAATACATAGCATTGCTTATAAATGTGGAGAATGATGGTTCGACTTTTAAAACATAATTCTCATAATAAAAACCAAAAGCTATCAGGCATACGCTCAATAAGAGAAGAAAGATGATTTCGCTCTTCCAGATAATATATGCTGTTTCTGGATAACGCTCCTGACTCCACCTTATTACCCGACCCCGATATTTATTAAACCAGAAAGCAATTAAAGCCAGGACTATGAATTCCGGCAATGGAAAAACCACCCGCAACCAGGGATCATTCATTGCCTGAGTAATAGAAATACCGCTAATTGCTGTAATCAAGGCAATAAACACTATCTCAAAAAAGCTCAATAATATTAAACCAAACACTCCGACCAGTGAAGCACTGGTAAAAGGTATACGGCCAAATATATTTAACAAAGCCACCAACAAAAATAACTGAATAATTGTGCCTATTCCTGGCGGTAAAGGTAATATGCAAATTGCATAACTGATCAGAACTATTATTAAACTTATAAGAAGGACTCTTCTCCAGTCCAACTTTATACCCATTACGCCCAGTCCCAGATAGATCAGGATTATCATCTCAGGAAAAGACTGAACCAGCACCAGATAAAAAGGCATGCTTTCCATTATAGACCGCCTCTCAAGCAAAATCTGATTATGTATTATCCTTGTTCATTCTTTTCGCCAATGCTTTTATATCTCCTGCCATTTTTTACATCTATGTATATTATTCTCCAATTGACTTAGAGATTCTCTGTAAAAGCAGTCCTTTTACCTGCCGATAAAATAAAAAATGACCCATTCACGTCTGATTTTGACCCTTTCACGCAAAACCCCTTGGCAAATTAAATATTATTTGTTAAAAGAAGGTATAGCATCCGGGAAAGGAGGTACAGTTTTATGAAAACATCTTTCTTCAAACTTATCTCTATAGCTTTGCTGCTGGTAGCCAGTGCCGGAGTACAACCCGCTTGCTGGCTGCATTGGTATCAGCCTCAGCTTCCTGAATAAGTTCTCCCACCATTCCGGCCGGAGGGGTAAACCTGAAGGCCGGAATGGTCAGGATAAGCAGTTTACTCCGGGGACAAGGGGACAGGTTCAAGATCACTGAAAAAGTACCCTGAATGTCATCCTGAGGAGCTGCAGGCAACGAAGGACCTCTTTAAAAGACCATATATTGGGATTCAGCTAACCAGATTCCCCCCCCTAAGGGACTACACCCTCACGGGTACCACCGATACACCCTGTCGGGTGTAATTAATGTTGCCGATGCCCCTGCGGGTGTAATTAAGGTTGTCAGAATGACACGTAAAAAAGTACTTGTTCAACAATCTCGGAGATTCCCCAATTATGAGGAGGTGAAGCCTGCTGACCGTCAGGTGAGCAGGGTTTAATTTGTGGCATTCATTTGTACAATGGTTTGCAGAAATTATCCAAATTTTATATGATTTTACCGGTACACTGGGGGTTCCAAATTATGGCCTGGCAATTATTTTAATGACCATAGCCATTAAGTTGATCATGTTTCCGCTTACTCAAAAGCAGATGAAATCCATGCGGGCCATGCAGGAACTTCAGCCAAAAATGAAGTACATACAGGAAAAATATAAAGAAGACCCCCAGATTATGCAAACCAAAGTCATGGAATTGTACAAAGAGCACGGGGTTAATCCTTTTGGCGGGTGTTTACCCTTATTAATTCAAATGCCCATCTTTATCGCCTTCTATCAATCGCTGTTTAATTTCAACTTCAGGGTGGTCGAGCATGCCAGATTTTTATGGATTCCCAACATCGGCTCTCCGGATCCGTATCATTTATTAGCTGTTTTTGCTGCTGCTACTACTTACTTACAGCAGCGCATCTCGATGGTTGATACCAACGATCCAACGCAAAAATCAATGTTATATATTATGCCGTTGTTTTTGGGATATATCGCCTGGACCATGCCAGCAGGATTGCCATTGTACTGGGTAATGTTTAACATTCTGGGTATCGCTCAGCAATTATATGTTAATCGCAGTAGCAAATTACTTCAGCCTGATACGGGAACAGGGATCAGAGCAGAAGCAGTAGAAGAAACGAAACAGGTTGTTAAATCGACTATGCCGGTCACCACCCCGAAACAGGAAACAGGGCGGGACAAAGGAGGAAAGAAAAAAAATGGAGGCTCAAACAATCGAAAAAAAGGGAAAAAGCGTTGATGAAGCTATCAAATCGGCCCTTGAAGAGTTGGATTGTAAAATCGAAGATGTAACCATCGAAATCATTGAAGAACCTACTAAAGGACTACTTGGAATTGTGGGTAAAAAGCCGGCGGTAGTAAGAGTAACTCCCCGGATTCAACCAGAAAATGAAGCCCGCCAGGTATTGGAGAAACTGTTAAAACTCATGAAAATCGATTATCAAATTAATCAGGTGGAAATGGATAACGGCCGGATACGAATAAACATCGTAGGCCAGGATATGGGTTTATTGATTGGACGCAAAGGGGAAACCTTAAACTCACTGCAATTCATGGTTGGCCTGATATTAAACCGGGGCCGGGAAGAAAAGATTCGTGTAATACTGGATGTAGAAGATTATCGTCGTAAGCGGGAAGAATCGCTGGAAGCCTTGGCGGTGCGACTTTCTGATAAAGTTAAAAGCACCAGGAAAAATGTAGTTATGCGCCCGATGAGCTCCCAGGAAAGAAGGATAGTTCATACTGCTCTGCAGGGAGACCCCCAGGTTACTACTTACTCAATGGGGGATGAACCAAATCGTAAAGTAGTAATATCCTTAAAAAAATAGATACAAAAAGGGCCCGCAAGGGCCTTTTTTAATGAGCATCTTATGGGATGCAGTGTATATATACTGGTATTTTGGTAAGATAACATTAAACAACTTATATTTAAGGATAGTGAAAACATGCAATATGATGATATTGCAGCCATAGCCACACCACCAGGCGAAGGCGGCATTGCTATTATCCGTCTCAGCGGCAGGCATGTAATAGCCAAGGTTCAAAAGATATTTAAACCATATCGGGAGCAAATTCGGTTGGACGAGTGTTCCAGTCATACATTGACGCTGGGATGGATAACTGATGAACAGGATGAATTAATTGATGAAGTCCTGGTGAGCATTATGCGCAGTCCGCATAGCTATACAACTGAAGATGTGGTTGAGATAAACTGTCATGGCGGAACCCTGCCTGCCAGGCAAATTCTACGCCGCATAATGGGACTGAAGATAAGGCTGGCGGAACCAGGTGAGTTTACCAGACGGGCTTACTTAAACGGCCGCCTGGATATCAGTCAGGCGGAGGCGGTTATAGAGCTGATAAGAGCAAAATCAGATCAAGCCAGAAGACTGGCCCTGCGACAATTAAATGGATATAACAGCCGTCAGACAGACCGGCTGGAAGATCAATTGATTCATATTAATGCGTTGGTAGAAGCAAGCCTGGACTTCCCTGATGATGTCGGGGAACCGGATTACCAGGCTTTGGAAGAACAATTGGCTGAAATTATTCAGCAAATAGAGCAAATAATAGCTGCCGGAAAGAGGGCCGAGGTATACCGCGAGGGAATCCGGGTGGTTATCTGCGGAAAACCCAATGTAGGCAAATCCAGTTTACTCAATGCATTATTACGCAAAGAAAAAGCTATCGTAACTGATATTCCGGGTACTACCAGAGACGTAATTGAGGATTACCTCAATATAAAGGGCATACCAGTCAAACTTATGGATACCGCGGGAATTCGAACTACCCATGATCTGGTCGAACGCATCGGAGTAGATCGTTCCCGGGAAGTTATCAGCGAAGCAGATCTGGTTATATTTCTGGTTGATTTTGAGTCCGGAATTACTGAAGAAGATTTGGTTATATTTCACAGCATTGAAAGTTCTCCGGTTATTATTCTGGTAAATAAGGAAGATCTGGAAGAAAAAAATATCAGCGAGATGGAATTGCAGCAATATTTTCCGGGAGTAAAAGTTATAAAGGGATCAGTAAAAGAAGATATTGGACTGCAGGAATTGGAAAACAGTATAGAAGCTATGGTGTTATCTGAAAACCTGAGCGGACAGGATATGGAAATAATGCTTAACCTGCGTCAGTTAGCAATTATGGAAAAAGCCCGCCAGCACCTGCTGGATGCCCGGTATAACTTAAACTCTGTACCCCTGGATTGTTTAGGCGTTGATATATGGGGGGCTCTGGAATCGCTTGGAGAAATAAGCGGAAAGAACTTAAAGGAAGAAGTTCTGGATCGCATATTCAGTGAATTCTGTATTGGTAAATAGACACTATACAGGATAAATCTTAAATGGGAGGATGACCGGTGATATACGAGGCGGGAAGCTATGACATAATTGTAATTGGTGGCGGTCATGCCGGTTGTGAAGCAGCCCTGGCCGGTGCCCGTATGGGTTGCAACACCCTGTTAATAACCTTAAGCATGGAGTTTATTGCTTCCATGCCCTGTAATCCCTCAATTGGCGGGCCGGCAAAAGCTCAATTGGTAAGAGAGATGGATGCTTTGGGGGGTGAAATGGGGGTAAATATTGACAAGGCCAACCTGCAAATAAGGACGATAAATACTGGGAAAGGACCGGCCGTTCAGAGCTTGCGTGCCCAGGCTGATAAACATGAATATCATGAAGAAATGTTAAAGACCCTGGTTAATCAGCCTGGTTTGAACATACTCATGGCGGAAGTAGAACAAATAGAAACCCGGGCAGGAAAAGTTACCGGCATCATAACCAAAACCGGAGCTCATTTTAAATGCCGGGCAGTAATAATAACCTCGGGAACCTATCTGAAAGGACGCATTATTGTAGGAGAGGTAATATATGATGGCGGGCCGGGTAATCAGTTTCCAGCCGTAAAACTATCTGACTGTTTACATGACCTGGGTTTTGAGCTGGGCAGATTTAAAACCGGGACCCCACCGCGTATCAGTCAAAAGAGTGTCGACTTTTCAAAAATGATTGAACAGCCTGGAGATGAAAATCCGCACAGGTTTTCTTATATAAGCCCCCGTATAAGAAGAGAGCAGTTATCCTGCTGGCTAACCTACAGTACACCGCTGACGCATAGAATTGTAATGGATAATCTGGACCGCGCACCTATGTTTACCGGAGTTATTAAGGGTAAAGGGCCCCGTTACTGTCCTTCATTTGAGGATAAGGTAGTAAGATTTGCTCACAAGGATGCTCATCAGTTGTTTGTGGAACCGGAAGGACGAGGTACTGATGAAATGTATGTTCAGGGCCTGAATACCAGCTTACCGGAAGATGTCCAGATACAGGTGTTAAAATCTATTCCCGGACTGGAAAATGTCCGTATGATTCGTACCGGCTATGCGATTGAATATGATTATTTAGACCCGGCTCAATTAAAACCCACTCTGGAAACTAATACGGTAGAAGGTTTATTTACCGCCGGTCAGATAAATGGCACTTCCGGATATGAGGAAGCAGCGGCTCAAGGGTTAATCGCCGGGATTAATGCGGCTCTTATGGTGCAGGAAAAAGAACCGCTCATACTTAAACGCAGTGATGCCTATATAGGGGTATTAATTGATGACCTGGTTACCAAAGAAATTGATGAACCCTACCGGTTGCTTACCTCGCGGGCAGAATACCGGCTGCTGTTGCGTCAGGATAATGCTGATTTACGACTGACGGAAAAAGGCCGTCAGATAGGCCTGGTTAACGATTACCGCTGGGAAATATTCCAGAACAAAGTAACCTGTCTGGAAAAGCAGAAACAATTAATGAAAAACACCACCTTTACTCAGGCGGACAAAAAAATAGCAGGATTTTTAACAGCTCATGAAAGCGCCCCATTAAGGGATCGTATCTCTTTATGGGAATTATTACGCCGCCCGGAAATGAGCATGGAAGCATTTATAGAGCAGGGATTTATTGATGAGCAGGATGCGGATATATTGGAACAACTGGAAATCCAGACTAAATATGAAGGATATATTGTCAAACAGCAAGAGCAGGTTAACAAATTTGAAAAACTGGAAAGTAAAATTATCCCCCAGGATATAAATTATAAAGATATATTTGGACTTTCCAATGAAGCATTGCACAAATTGACTACCCGGTTACCGGTATCTGTAGGCCAGGCGTCGAGAATTGCCGGGGTTAATCCTGCCGATATAAATATTTTATTAATATATTTGGAAAAACAAAGAAGGAAATAAGAGACGCGCATGGAATATAATGTAAATAGATACAGGGATTTGTTAATCGAGGAAAATACCCGACAAAATCTGGTGAGCCGCAAAAGCATTGATTCTGAACTGGACATGCATATTCAGGATAGTCTGGTGATAAAAAACTACCTGAATATAAACAGACAAAAACTAATTGATATTGGCAGCGGTGCAGGTTTCCCCGGACTAATCCTGGCTATACATTATCCGGAGGCCAGTTTTACTCTGGTAGAATCCGATAAGAAGAAATCAACCTTCCTTTCCCGGGTGGTTCAGGAAATTGGGCTGAAAAACACGGTCGTTATTAACCATCGTGTAGAGGAATTGGGACAGGACGGTAATTTCCGTGAAAGATTCGATATCTGTACTGCCAGAGCGGTGGCTCCCATGCAGGTTTTATTGGAGTATGGTATTCCTTTACTTAAAACAGGTGGCTGCCTGGCTTTATGGAAAGGTAAAAATTATGCGGCAGAAATCGAAACTGCCCGGACAGCCTTAACCGTTTTGCAAAGTGAAGTGGAAGAAGTATTTCATTATAATCTGATCGGAGAACGGGACCGTGCCATAGTATTAATTAGAAAGAATCAATCTACTCCGGCCATATATCCGCGTCGAGTTGGAATCCCTGCAAAACGGCCATTATAGGAGGTGGAATACTTGGTAATCAAAAGCCTGGAAAAGCTCCTGGGACGAAATGCAGAGGTGAAAGTTTGTAACATAGCGTTGGAAAAAATTAAGCCCGGGCCTTATCAACCGCGTTGTCAGTTTAGTGAAAGTGATTTGCAGGAATTAGCTCAATCAATTGAAGCTTATGGTATAATCCAGCCAATTATAGTCCGCCAGACGAAAGAAGATTATCAGATTATAGCTGGTGAAAGGCGTTATCGTGCCTGCAAATTATTAAGGTATGAAACTATTCCGGCCATTATACAGGATATGAATGATGAAAAAGCCGCAGCAGTTTCTCTGATAGAGAACTTGCAGCGTCGGGAACTAAGTTATCTGGAGGAAGCAAATGCATATAATGTGCTGCTTCATGAATTTGGTTTAACCCAGGATGAGTTAGCGAGAAAGATTGGCCGGAGTCAGCCTTCCATTGCCAATAAAATTAGATTGTTGAAACTGCCTGAACCAGTCCAGTCTTTGATTTCACCGGATATTATTACAGAAAGACATGCCCGGGCACTGCTAAAGCTGAACTCAACTGAATTGCAAATGACGGTATTGCGGGAAATATATGAAAAAGAACTCACCGTCAGGGAAACCGAGGAAATGGTTGCCAGTCTCTGTCAACACAGTATCCCCGCGAAAAAGCAGGAAAAAGAACAAGGACAGAATGTTTCCATGATTATCCGCGATGCCAGGATATTTATCAATACTATTAAGGAAACGGTAAAACGAGCCAGACAAACAGGTATTGATATGACGGTCAGCGAAATTGATCGCGAAGATCAATTTGAATTGGTGATACGCATAATCAAAAGACGGCAGGAAAACCTGAAAACAGCCCGAAATTAATATGCGATAATTATGAAAAAAGAAGCATGAAAAATGAAGCGCACCTCAAATATAGAACTATTTGTCCGGCATTTGGGGTGCACTTCAATATATTACCTGCTTCTAAAGTCTTTTAAATGTCAGGGTTTAGGTTCCCGGCATTTTGGTAAAGACCCGACGGGGATCAACATTATTACGAAGGATGGTTAATACTTCGTCAGAAGGGGCTTCCACAAATTCTACCTTATCAGGAACCAGTAATTCAAAACCGGTGCAAGCCTGAGCTATTTCCACAGTCATTCCCGGATTGAGAGCCTTGATTCTCATCCGTTTAGAAACTGGATCAAAATCATAAACTCCGACCTGTGTAACTACTGCAGTCGGTCCACCCAGCAGACCGGCTTTGGCTCTGGTATCTCCACCATCCAGGTAACCGGGAGTAGTTATAAAGTCGACTTTTTCCGGAAAGCGATCCGGGGTCTGAAGACCAACCAGTACAGACTGCTCAGTTAAGGAACCGATATCATTTCCACCGCCACTACCGGGCAAAATGGACTTCAAGTTCTCATAACTGCCAATAACGGAAGTATTAACATTGCCATACATATCTATCTGGGCTCCGCCCTGGAAGGCGATATCCACATAACCGATGGCACATTGGCCAAATGACAGGGCCATTTCCATGGACATGGGAGATTTACGGAAAGTAAAAGGACAACCTACTGACCAGGGCATGTCACCCTCTATAGGATCTTGTCCACCGCTCTCATAAACCATAGTGATATTTTGGGCGTGGGTTTTCTTGGCCAGCATACCGCCTACCATGGGAAGGCCAGTACCTACATAAACAATTTCCCCATCGTTAATAAGGCGGGAGATATTATAAGCCAGCATCTCCAGGGGGTTAGCCGGTGCTATATTACTCATTAAGATACCTCCTTCCTTAATCCCATTTGGGGATAACTTCCTGGTAATCAAAGTTTACCAGTGAATCGTCGATAGTATATTGAGCAGCCTGCATCTGTTGACGTGCGGTATCAATAAAACGGATGCCACCCAGTTTTTCTATAAAGTCATATTGGTCTTTAGTTGAAAATACCCAATGATCAAAGTATGGTTGAACATGCTCTTCTTTGGGGGTAATAATACGAATCAGCCATTCCCACCATTCCCGTGACCAGTAATAATGTCCGGGACAGCATCCTGGCAAGGCACCATAAGGCAAGTCAACAACTGCATCGACATACCAGAAAGGTATGACAGCGTTGCTGTTATTACGAATAGTCATTTCCGGCACAACTCTTTCAGCGGTAAGAATTACTTTGCGGCAGGCAGCTGAAAGCGCGATATCATTAAGAGCCGGCCCTTCAATAACAGCGTTACCGTAACGGTCAGCCTGCTGAACATGGATTATACATACATCAGGAAACAGAGCCGGAATTATAGCCACTGGTGATTTATCCGTTCCCACCGGGCTATCTATTACTTCAACATAAGGGTTTTTTTTCAGCATATCTGTGCCGAGGAGCTGTTTGGAGGCAATAAAGGGGGCTCCCAATTGAGCGGCTTTGAAACCAAGGGCCATAGTTCCGTGGCTCCAGATGGAAAGTATTTCTGATTGTTTGGTTCTGATTGCCCGGGCAAAATTCTTATCGTTACCGCGCATTTCAACGCCAATATAAGAAAGATGTATACCGGCAAGCATATTAAAAGACATCATATATGAACAATTTGACATAGGGGAGCCAATGCCAATCATATTTTTTTTCTTCTGACGAAGCATTTCAAAATAAGCCTGAATTGGACTTCTTACATAAGAAAAACCGGTTTCGGCAAAAATATCACCATCCTGAACAAACTGGCCGATTGCTTCTGTTAAGGACATACGCTTATCCCGTTTACGACGATCCTTAGCAAGGTGGAATTCACGGGCGCCTTTAAAATCAACCAGCCTATCCATTTGCTCTTGAGTAGCAAAGAGATATCCCATTAAATCTGACCCTCCTTTTATTTCTAATGGAATTTATATGTTTTAACCTGCTTAGAACCACCCCCGTTTTAGCAACTATAATAAACTATAACTGCTGCTAAGACTAAAACATCAAACAATTAGAAGGGAAGGGGTTACATGCACTTGAATATTGCAACGCCCCATACCATAATACTTCCATTATAGAGAAACCATACCAATCAAACAAGGGATATTGATAAAATAATCTATATTCATCGAAATTCAGAAGATTCTGTAAGGTGATTCGGGATTTTATTTTTGTAGAATCCAGCCCATATTTCTGCAAAATAATAGCTTAATTTGTAAACATAGCTTTTGCAGCAGGATTTAAACCATGGATAATAGAAATAGCTTAATCAAGTTAGTGAAAGGTGGAAATAATCAAATGGCAAAGCTGATAGCTATAGCCAATCAGAAGGGCGGAGTGGGTAAAACCACCACGGCTATTAATCTGGGGGCATACATAGCCATGGCAGGATACAGGGTGTTGCTGGTGGATATCGATCCACAAGGCAATGCAACCAGCGGATTGGGAATAAACCGCCAGAAGCTTAAATATTGTGTTTATAATTTACTGGTGGACGATATTGAACCACAAAAAATTATAACCAGCACCCGGGTTAAAAATCTGCACTTACTACCTTCCACTATTCAGCTGGCCGGGGCAGAAGTTGAACTGGCCGCTTATCAAAACCGGGAAAGTGTATTAAAAAGGGGCTTGCAATCAATAGAAAACTATTATGATTATATATTTATTGATTGTCCACCGTCACTGGGTATTCTAACTCTTAATGCATTGGTGGCATGCAAATCGGTTTTAATACCTCTGCAATGTGAATACTATGCTTTGGAAGGATTAAGTCAGCTGATGGACACCATTCAACTGGTGCGTAGAAGAATGAATACGACTATTAAAGTAGAAGGTATTGTTTTTACTATGTTTGACGGACGCACCAACCTATCTATTCAGGTAGTAGATGAAGTCAAAAAGCATTTTAAAAAGGAAGTCTACCAAACCATAATTCCGCGCAACATTCGTCTAAGTGAAGCCCCCAGTCATGGTAAGCCTATAATGACTTATGATTCGCGTTCAAAAGGAGCTCAGGTATATGCCGAGCTTGCTCAGGAGGTGATTCGACGTGCCTAAACCGGAAAGAGGTCTGGGAAGAGGTCTGGATGCATTGTTCGCCGCCAGCGCCAACAGTTATGAGCAGGAAACAATAAATGAGGTGCCGATTGCTGAGATTGTGCCGCGCGAGGAACAGCCACGCAAAGTTTTTGACCAGGAGTCATTAAAAGAACTTTCTGATTCTATTCGTGAACATGGCGTGCTGCAACCATTACTGGTACGAGTAAAAAACCAGGAATATGAGATTATTGCCGGCGAAAGACGCTGGCGTGCAGCTCAGCAGGCTGGCCTGGAGACGCTGCCGGTATTAATTAAAGATATTAATGATGAGGAAGCGGCAGAATATTCATTAATTGAAAACATTCAAAGAGATGATTTGACTGTGCTGGAGGAAGCGCAGGCTTATCGGAAAATGATAGACAGATTCGGATATACTCAGGAGAAATTGGCCTCGCGGGTAGGTAAAAGTCGTGCTCATATAGCCAATACTATTAGGATATTGAGGTTGCCTGCGGAGATACTGGACTATATTGAGCAGGGCATGATTAGTGCCGGTCATGCCAGAGCGCTTTTGGGATTATCAAATGAGCAGGAACAGCTAAAAGCCGGGCGGGATATAATTGCCGGGAAAATGACTGTACGAGAGACGGAGAAAACGGTTAAGAATAAAAAAGCTAAAAGCAAAAAGAGAGCAGTTAAATCAGTTGAGATTTCTGAATTGGAGAATCTATTGGAAAAGCACCTGGCAACTCGTACAAAAATTATAACCAGTGGTGCGGGGGGTAAGATAGAAATTAATTACTTCAACGGTGATGACCTGGAGCGATTACTGGAGCTTATGGGCATTAAACTATAAACTGGTAAGACCGGCAGGAAAATGTTTCACGTGAAACATTTTCCCTGGCAGCGGCAGAAAATATATAGCAGAGAGGATATCGATGAAATTCCGTAGAAAAATAAAAACACCGCGACCGGTTAACGGATATACGGTAATGATAATTCCCCAGGGAACCAAAAACCCCAGAAGAATGACATTCTCACCATCAAAAGCCAAAATATTAATAGGCGGAGTGGCAGCTTTTGTTCTATTTTCAGCACTAATTTTTGGACTTTATGCCAGTGGATTTAACGATATACGCAGGGTACAGGCGATTAAACAGGATAATCATTCCCAGGCCGAAACCATAAGACAATTGAATGAAGAAATAGAATCTTTGGAAGCACAACAAAAAGACCTGGCGAATAAACAGGCAGAAATAAAGAGATTAATGGGAATAAGTGCAGAATCTCGGCAATCAGTGCAACCTTCGCGGGGGGGCAAAGGCGGTGAACAGGTTTATTCAATTCATGAAAGAACTAATGCTCTGGAACGCAGCCAAAATATTAAGAACTCAATAAACTCTGCCGATAAAGAGTTGGACGAGTTAATCGCCAGAGTAAAGAATGATCAAAAATATTTCCGTCGATTACCCAACAGATGGCCCTGTGAAGGGGAGATAAGCTCGACTTTCGGATGGAGGAAATCTCCGTTTGGGGGGAGAAGTGAAGGGTTTCATGATGGGATAGATATTGCAAACTATTCAGGTACTGAAGTGGTAGCTGCCGGGGATGGACGCGTAGTTTTTGCCGGATGGAAGCCGGTCTATGGCAGAACAGTTGTCATTGATCATGGCGAAGGATTGATTACTAAATACGCACATAACTCCTGTTTGCTGGCAGAAGAAGGTGAACGGGTAAAAAAAGGACAGCCAATTGCCAGAATGGGCACTTCCGGGCGCAGTACTGGACCACATTTGCACTTTACCGTTTTGAAGGGCGATGATCCGGTTGACCCCCTGATTTATTTACCGGATAGATAGAATAGTAAAGGAGATATTTGATTGAGAAAGAAAACCAGGGAATATTCAAATCTTGAGAGTATCATATCCGAAGGCATGGAGATAAAGGGAGATATAACCTCGCAAAGCTCGATACGGTTGGATGGGAAAGTGGAAGGCAGAATACAAATCAAAGGTGATCTGATCGTTGGGGAGAAGGGATATATAAAAGGCGAGGTTAAGGTGACTAACTTGATGGTAGCCGGAAAAATAGAGGGAAATGCTGCTGCACTTGGCCGCTTAGAAATAACGGCGACCGGAAAAATGTATGGGGATTTAACCTGTAATCTATTGACTATTGAAGAGGGTGGATACTTGGATGGTACATCCAAAATGTTAAGGGATAAAGATAAACCCGAATTGGATAAAACCATGACATTAAAGAAAAGTTAATCAGGGGGGGCGAGATTTTGTTCAGAAATCGGCGAGAAGCTGGTTATTTACTGGCACAGAAACTCATGGAAGAACAGGCGAATTTTGATTTGGTACTGGCTATTCCACGAGGCGGTGTAATAACGGCGGAAGTTATCGCCCAACATTTTGACTGCCCGCTTGATATCATTATGGCTAAAAAAATTGGTTCGCCTAGTTTGCCTGATTATGCGCTTGGTGCAGTGTCTTTGGATGGCGAAGTATTGGTTCATCACCACATGGCTAATCGGTTGGCTAATATGGATCATGATATCATGAGGCAATTAACCAATGATACCATTAAAGAATTACGGCGTCGTTATGCTTTGTTACGCGGTAATCGTTCTTCCATAGACTTAAAAGATCGTCAGGTCTTACTGGTTGATGACGGCATTGCCACCGGGTTTACAATAAAAGCTGCGCTGGATTACCTGAAGCGCAATGGAGTTGCCAGTATTATTATTGCTACTCCTGTATGCAGTGAAAGCGCGTTTCAATTTCTGGAGCAGGAAGTCACCCGGATTGTAACGCTGATCGTTCCCAATCATTTCTACGCAGTCAGTCAATTTTATAAAGATTACAGTGCGGTGGAAGATCGCGAAATAATTGAGATGTTTAACCGTAATCAGAATTAATTAATACTAACCCTGCTTTGCATCCCAACCTGATGTTCAAATCGAATTAAAGCCAAATAAAGACTGCGGGCAATGATGTCGGCCATACTATAAACTACATGCAATCGCGTGTTTTGTAATACCTGCTGTTCCAAAAACCCGCCTACATTAACTACCCCGGAAATATAAAAATCCCCAACCTCAGGCAGACTCTTATTCAGAGCACTGCCGGGTTTTAGTTTTCCTGGTTTAACATTAATGTAACCTACGCGACTGGCATTACCCAGACAAGCATCAATCGCAATTATTAAGGCATTATTATGGCGCATATTTATATATTGTAATATATCAGGGAGATTTACCGCATGAGTTGGTTTCTCCAAACATCCATATACCAGAGCACCACTATGCAGTCCCTTCAAACGAGTTCCTGTCAAAGGCCCCAGACAATCACCAGTTGCCCGGTCTGTCCCTATAGGCATAAAAACCAGTGGTCGAGTATAGTCTTTATTCATCTCCTGCATCAGCCGGTGTACTTGTGTAGATATAAACGAAATACAGGTACTTTCTTCATAATGAATGGAATTATCATCAGTATTTCTGCAACCGGGAATTTGCACTACAACGCCTCCTGACAGGTATTTCTATAATTCTTAACAATTGGCATACAAATTATGCGGTTATTTCCTTCAAGGCAGGAATATTTATCAATAAAAAGATATGAGGAGAAGAGCAAATGTTACCTGGCAAGGCTAGACTTATGCTGGTAAGCGGATATCTGGGTGCAATAATTGGCGCCGGCTTCGCTTCCGGGCAGGAAATAGTTCAGTTTTTTGTTATATATGGAGGGTCAGGTTTAAAAGGCTGTATATTAGCCGGCGTGCTATTTGCGTTGTTGGGAGGGGTATTGCTATCCGGGGCCCATCGACATAAAAAATCGAATTATCAAAATCTGCTGCAAACCTGGATGGGGAAAAAAGTAGGCATCATTTTCGATATATTGTTGGCACTATTTCTATTTCTGGGAATAAGTACAATGCTATCAGCAAGTGGAGCGGTATTTTATGAGCATCTATATTTACCTAAAGGGTTAGGAGTGTTTATAAGCTACACGGTAGTAATGGTACTATTGTTTATTGGCAAAAAGGGATTAATAGCCTCCTATAATATATTGGTACCAATAAAAATAATTCTATTACTTATAATTTCGGTTTATTTATGCTGGGGAATGCCTCATAAGGAAGCGGTTAGCTATACCGCATTTGTAGTTCCTGCAGGCCAGGTCAGATGGGTGTTGTCCGCGATATTATATGTGGCATATAATTTTACGCTGGCTATGGTAGTATTAACAGAATACCAGACTGTAACCAGCCGTCGGGATGGAATTATTGGGGCCATATGGGGTGGTATGATCCTGGGAGTATTAGTCATTTTAAATTATATGGCGCTTACTCGTTTTATGCCAACGGTTATTCATTATCAAGTTCCGATGTTATATATATCGGGACAGATATCACCCTTGGCCAAAAGTGTATATACCCTGGTTTTATGGATAGGAATAATAACTACGGCTATAGCTAACGCCTATGGTTTTACGCAGCGGATTGCTCATTTTATAAAAATACGATATCAGCTATGTCTGATTTTATGCATGACTTTAGCCTTGCCACTTGCCATGCTGAGTTTTTCTCAATTAGTAGGAACAGTATATCCATTATTTGGTTTATTGGGCATCATATTAATGATATCGTTACTGTTTAAAGAGGGAAAAGACATTGTTCAGGAGATATTATATAATATAGAACAGTTATACCTTGCCCGAAGGAGGTAAGCAGGTGAGTAGCTTAAGAAAGATACCCTCTATTGACGAACTGCTATTACAGGATGAAGTTCGTAGTCTGGAGAAGGATTTTAACCATGAGTTTATTGTCTATATGCTGCGCAGGGCAACCGGAATAGTGCGGGAAGAATTACGCAAATCAGAAACTGTACTGGAAAAAGAGGCTATTAATATTCGGATATGGGATGTTTTTAATGGGGAAATCCTTAAATCTACCCGGGGAACTTTACAAACGGTAATTAATGCGACTGGTGTAGTACTGCATACCAATCTGGGGCGGGCAGTACTGTCCAATCGGGCGATAGAATATATGATGGAAATGGCAGCTCATTATAACAACCTGGAAATGGATTTGACAACTGGAGAACGCGGTTCCCGATATATACATGTGGAACAACTTTTAAAAGAAATCACCGGCGCAGAAGCTGCTCTGATAGTAAATAATAATGCTGCTGCAGTAATGCTGGGTCTAAATACTTTGTCTGCCGGCAGAGAGGCGATTGTATCACGGGGACAACTGGTGGAAATCGGAGGAGCCTTCAGGATTCCTGAAGTAATGAAACTTAGCGGTGCCATTTTAAAAGAAGTAGGCACAACCAATAAGACTTACAGGAGCGATTACGAACAGGCCATTAATGAAAATACGGCGCTGCTTTTTGCGGCCCATACTTCCAACTATAAAATAGAAGGCTTTACTGAGGAGGTCGCTTTACCAGAATTAGTCGAGTTGGGAAACAAGTATTCCCTGCCGGTTATGCAGGATTTAGGCAGTGGAATTCTATATCCCATGGGGCAATGGGGCTTAAAAGAGGAACCTACCGTACAGGAGTGTGTCAAAAGCGGAGCGGATATTATAACCTTTAGCGGGGACAAGCTGCTGGGGGGACCGCAGGCGGGAATAATTTTAGGAAAAACGACCGTAATAGAAGCTATGAAGAAAAACCAGCTGACTCGGGCATTACGGGTGGACAAACTGACTATTGCTGCTCTGGAAGGCACCCTGTTGGAATACTTGAGCGGGCACCCGGCAATCAACATTCCGGTGTTAAGGATGTTATGCCAGCCAACACAGGAATTATTTTATAAGGCACAAAAGCTATATAAGCTGGCCTATGACCAGTTAGGAGATCATGCAAATGTTGAATCCATTGAAATCCAGGAACTTGAGGATATGGTAGGGGGAGGTGCTTACCCTACTTATCGTATACCTGGATGGGGAGTAGCCATCAAATTTCAGGGAATAACTCTGGAACAGACAGCTGCAAGGTTGCGATTAACCAGACCTGCTCTGCTTACACGCCGGCAGGAAGATAAAATGCTGATCAGCGTCAGAACCCTTCAGGATGGTGAAGACGAACAAATCATTCGGTTAATTCAGCAGGTGCTATAAAACCAGGAAAGGGGCAAAAGCTTGAAAAGACTTATCATAGGTACAGCAGGGCATATCGACCATGGCAAGACTACTCTGGTAAAAGCGCTTACCGGCATTGAAACTGACCGCTTAAAAGAGGAGAAACAACGCGGTATTTCAATTGAACTGGGATTTGCCCCCTTTATGCTGCCCAACGGACAAAAAGCGGCTATTGTTGATATGCCAGGGCATGAACGCTTTATTCGCCATATGCTGGCAGGGGCCTTTGGTATAGATATAGTAATATTAACCATTGCTGCTGACGAAGGAATAATGCCACAGACGCGTGAACATATGGATATTATAGAACTGCTGGGGGTTAAAAAAGGAGTAGTAGCATTAACTAAAAAAGATTTGGTCGATGAAGAATGGCTAATGCTGGTCGAAGATGAAATACAGCAATACTTAAAAGGCAGCATTTTAAATGATGCTGCCATTATTCCGCTGTCAGCAGTATCGGGTGAAGGGCTTCCTCAATTACTGGAAGAACTGGAAAGATTGGCAGCGGAGGTCCAGGAGAAACCAGCCTTTGGACATGCCCGGCTACCGATTGACCGGGTATTTACTATCTCCGGTTTTGGTACGGTGGTAACCGGAACCCTGTGGTCCGGACAAATAAATGTAGGCGAAACCCTGGAGTTAATGCCGGCACAAAAACCGGTTAAAGTCCGAACTCTGCAGGTTCACGGTGATAAAGTAAATACGGCCTATGCAGGCCAGCGAGTAGCCGTTAATTTACAGGGGATTGATGTTGCGGAAATAAATCGTGGGGATTTATTAGCTACCAGCGGGTTTCTGCTTCCCTCTTATCGGGTTGATTGTCGTTTGCGGCTATTAAAATCGTCGGTCCGGCAATTAAAAAACTGGAATCGTATCCGTTTTCATCTGGGAACGGAAGAAGCTATGGGCCGCGTGGCCTTGTTGGATAGGGATGAACTGCTCCCCGGCGAAGAAACTTACGCTCAAATAATTTTGGAAAAACCTATTGTAGGTTATAAAGGAGATCCTTTTGTAATTCGCTATTACTCACCGGTAACAACTATTGGCGGCGGTACGGTAATTGATGCTAATGCGCCCAGGCAAAAGCGTTTTCGTGAAGACATTCTGGAGCAATTAGCTACTAAAGAAGAAGGTAGTTTATACGATATAGTGTTGCAGGAAATGGAAGCTCATCCCCAGCAGGTTGTTTCTCTAAACGGATTAATCAAAGCTACCGGGGCAACCGGGGAACAAGTTGGCAGCGAATTGGATCAGCTGCAGGAAGATGAAAAAATACTGAAATTGCAAACCGGAGAATATATCAGTGCCCGCGGAATAAATGCTATTTATCAGAATCTTGAGGATACGCTAAAAGCTTATCATCAGCGCTATCCATTGCGAAGCGGTTACTCAAAAGAAGATTTGCGCAGTCGATTATTTCCTCATCTAAATAGCAAAATTTTTAATGCCATACTAAGTGTTCTGGAGAATAAAGAGCTGCTGGTTAATCGTAATAACCTGGTAGCACTGAGTACACATGAATCCTCTCCCGGAGAAAAAGAACAGCAAATCATCCTCCGGATTATGGAAGAGATGAACGGGAACTTATTTTCTCCTCCGGGCGTAGAAGAAATACGGGACCGAATAGGGGTAGATGAAACCCTCTTTACAGAAATACTTTCCTATCTTTTAACTAGCGGTGAAATAGTTAAATCAAGCGGCGACATTTATTTTACGGCCCAGGCAATTGAAACCGGTAAATCTTTGCTGACAGAATATTTTAGCCGGGAAAAAGAATTAAGTCTGGCTACAACCAGAGACTTGTTTAACACCTCTCGTAAATATACGGTACCTTTGATAGAATATTACGATAAGGTGCGTTTCACCCGTCGGGTAGGAGATATAAGAATTAAGAACTGATTAGCAGGTAATTAGCCTTCGGGGAAAGAATAGAAGGACAAGTGTTTTTAGACAAATTAAAGCAGCCTTAGACAAAAAGTGATAATAAAAAACATTTAAGGTCGGGGGTGCTCAAATGGCAGTAAAGTAGTACAATATTTCGAGAGCGAAGCATTTCTATTAACTCTGCCAGAAGGAATAATTTTTAACTTTTGTGGGAGCGTAATTAAATTTTCGTAACCGGCTAACGGTTGTGAAGGTTTAGAAAACAAAAAAGGAGGATAAGATGGATGAGGACGAGTAGAAAGGTAGCGATGCTGGTACTTATGCTGTTTATGTTCAGCATTGTAGCCGGTTGCGGCGGAGGGGCTCAGGATACCGGTGACAAGGCTGGAGATAAGGCCGGAATGATTAATGTGGGAGTAAATGTTGAGTTGTCAGGTGGCGTGGCCAGCTATGGAAGTAACGCCAGAGATGGAGCCATATTGGCAATTGAAGAAATCAATGCTGCCGGTGGCGTACTGGACATGAAGATTAATCCTATTGAAAGAGATTGCAAGTCGGTTGCTGATGAAGCCATGAGTGTCAGTGCAGCCCTGGTAGGCCAGAACATCGTGGCACAAATCGGACCGCTTACCAGCGGAGATGTAGCCGGCAGTACTCCGGTTATGATGGAAAACAAGATTCCTCTGATTGCTCCTGCTGCAACTGCATCCAATGTAACCGTTGATGATAAAACCGGTGCCACCAGAGAATATATTTTCCGGGTTTGCTTTATCGACCCGTTTCAGGGAACTCTGATGGCTCAATTTGCTGCTGATAATCTGAAGGCCAAAAAAGCAGTTATCTATGGCGATAACTCCAGTGATTATGCCAAAGGGCTGGCTGAATACTTTGAAAAAACCTTTAAAGAAAAAGGCGGAACCATTGTAGCTAAAGAAGGATTTGTTAAAGATGATCGTGACTTTAGAGCCGCATTGACCAAAATTAAAGGCTTAAATCCTGATTTTATTTATGTACCCGGTTATTACCAGGAAGTTGCTCCACTGATTAAACAGGCTCGTGAACTGGGAATTACTGCGCCTATGGGCGGCGGTGACGGCTGGGATTCTCCGGATATGGTAAGTGTTGCCGGTAACCAGGCATTAAACAATACTTTCTTTACCAACCATTATTCTTCCCAGGACAAGGATCCTAAAATAGTAAAATTTGTTGAAGCATACAAAGCCAAATACAAGAAAGATCCGGATGCATTTGCGGCGTTAGGTTATGATGCGGTTCAAATTATGGCACAGGGACTGAAAGATGCCGGAGAAGCTGATCCGGGCAAACTGGCTGCTGCCCTGGCTAATATAAAGGACTTTGAAGGTATTACCGGTAAAATGAGTATTGATGAACAACATAATCCGGTTAAAGCCGGGGTTATAATCGAATTCAAAGATGGCAAACAAGTTATGAATACCCGTATTCAACCATAGTAACTGTTTCATGGAAAGGGAGGGAACCCCCCTCTCTTTCCTCTTTAAACATTAGGGGGATGTGGCAACATTGCTGGAACTTATACAACAAATCGTCAATGGATTATCCCTGGGTGCAATTTATGCATTAATTGCGCTTGGTTATACTATGGTCTATGGCATTATAAAACTAATAAATTTTGCTCACGGCGACATCATGATGGTAGGTGCGTTTGTGGGTTATTTTTCGCTAACTCTGTTCGGAACCAACATTCTGATCGCTATGTTAGTAGCCATGTTAACCTGTGCGATTCTGGGCGTTCTAATTGAAAAAATAGCTTATCGGCCTTTGCGTAACGCGACTCGTATTGCTGCACTTATTACCGCTATTGGAGTATCTCTGTTTCTGGAATATGTAACTATCTTTTTAATCGGACCTTCACAGAAGGTCTTTCCCGATTCAGCCTTTCCTATAAAGGCTTATGATATTGCCGGACTTTCTATTTTAAATAAAGACCTCTTTGTTTTTGTTTCCGCAGTTGTTCTTATGTTGATTTTACAATATATCATTAAATGGACCAAAACCGGAAAAGCCATGCGGGCTGTATCGCTGGATCAGGAAGCGGCAGTTCTCATGGGTATTAGCGTTGACAAAACCATTTCCATTACCTTTGCTATCGGCTCGGCATTAGCGGCCGCGGCAGGCGTAATGGTAGGTGTTTATTATAATACGGTAAATCCGCTGATGGGAATTATTCCGGGACTAAAAGCATTTGTGGCAGCGGTACTGGGTGGAATTGGTATAATCCCCGGTGCTATGGTGGGGGGATTTGTAATGGGGCTGCTGGAAACCATGGTCAGTGGTTACGGCAACAGCCTTTATCGTGATGCAGTTGCATTTGGTGTATTAATTCTGATTCTTCTAATTAAGCCCAGCGGTATTTTTGGCAAAGATACCGGCGAAAAAGTGTAGGTGATAAATATGCAGAAAAACAAGAAATTGATAAAATTTGCTACAGAAGTGATTGTACTGACCGCATTATTTTCACTGGTGCAATACCTTATCACTGCGGGCTTGCTGAATCAGTATTATCAAATTAACCTTACCTCTATGTGTATCAATGTTATTCTCGCAGTGAGCTTGAGCTTAATTAATGGTTTTACCGGGCAGCTATCACTGGGACATGCGGGTTTTATGGCAGTGGGTGCTTATGCATCAGTAATAGTAACAAATATGTGGGATTACCCTTTTATAGCAGGTCTGTTGATGGCCTGCATAGCCGCTGGATTAGCCGGATTTATTATTGGCGTACCTACATTAAGACTAAAAGGTGATTATCTGGCTATTGCTACGCTGGCTTTTGGTGAAATAATCCGCGTAACCCTGCAAAACATTGATTATGTTAACGGACCGGCCGGAATATTGGGGATTACCAAGCTGACCACTTGGCCGTGGCTGTTTGGAGCTACCGTATTAACTATTCTGGTAGTAGTTAATCTGATTAATTCCAGTTATGGCCGAGCCATAATATCAATCCGCGAAGATGAAATAGCTTCAGAACTGATGGGGATTAATACTACCAAATACAAAGTACTGGCCTTTGTTATCGGGGCGATGTTTGCCGGACTGGCTGGTGCTATGTATGCACATTACTTCTATATTATTAAACCGGAAACCTTCAACTTCCTGAAGTCTTTTGACATACTGGTAATGGTAGTTTTAGGAGGACTGGGCAGCACAACCGGGGCTATAATAGCTGCCATATTTATAACTGCTTTAACGGCAGCACTGCAATCATTTCCGGCAATCAGAATGGTTTTATACGCCCTGATATTAATCATCGTTATGATTTATCGTCCCCAGGGATTAATGGGCAACAAAGAACTGAGCCTAAAGACTTTTGGCAGGATTTGGAGTGGAAGAAAATGAGTCTGATGAAAATAAGCAATTTATATAAATCATTTGGTGGTCTCAGCGCTGTATTGGACTTTAATTTCCACATGGAACAGGATGAACTGGTGGGATTAATAGGTCCCAATGGTGCAGGCAAGACCACCGTTTTCAATCTGATTACCGGAGTATATAAACCTGACCAGGGCAGCATTATATTTAAAGGTCGTGATCTGGTTGGTTTGGCACCCTATACCATATGTGAACAGGGGGTAGCCAGAACCTTTCAAAATATCCGCCTGTTTAATGATCTTACTGTTCTGGACAATGTTAAAATAGCAGCTCATAAAGATGTGCCCTATGGCCTCCTAAGTGCAATTTTAAGAACCCCCCGGTTTTTCAAAGGAGAAGACCAGTTAGAGCAGGAGACCATGAAATATCTGGAAATTTTTAGATTGGATAAGAAAAAGGACGAACTGGCTAAAAACCTGCCATACGGAGAGCAACGGCGTTTGGAAATTGTGCGGGCCCTGGCTACCAGTCCCCAGCTGTTAATACTGGATGAACCGGCAGCCGGAATGAATCCGCAGGAAACCCAGGAACTAATGGAGTTAATTCGGCTCATCAGAGACAAATTTAACTTAACCATTTTACTTATTGAGCATGATATGTCGCTGGTTATGGGGGTTTGTGAACGGCTGTATGTATTGGACTATGGCCAGATAATAGCCGAAGGTACCCCGCAGGAAATTCGCAGTAACAAGAGGGTAATAGAAGCGTACCTGGGAGAGGAGGTTGAATAAAAAATGCTCGAAGTAAAAGATATAGATGTATACTATGGGGCCATACATGCCTTAAAGAAGTTATCCATTAATGTTGAACAGGGCTCTATAGTTACTTTGATTGGAGCTAACGGTGCAGGCAAGACAACCACCTTAAAAACAATATCCGGACTACTACGACCCAGATCCGGCAGCCTGTATTTTAAAGGTGAAGAAATTACTAAAGTTCCACCTGAAAAAATTGTGGGACTGGGTATTTCCCAGGTGCCGGAAGGAAGAAGGGTATTTGCCTCCATGAGCGTACAGGAAAACCTGGAAATGGGAGCTTATCTGCGCAAGAAAAAATCGGAAATAAATAATGATATGGAAACTGTATTTACACGCTTTCCCCGACTAAAGGAAAGAAGCCGGCAAATGGCAGGAACCTTGAGTGGAGGAGAGCAACAAATGCTGGCTATCGGACGAGCCCTGATGGCCAGACCGGAGCTGTTACTCATGGACGAGCCTTCGATGGGTTTGGCCCCGCTGCTGGTCAAGGAAATATTTGAAATTATCAAGGATATAAATAGCCGAGGGACCACTATTTTGCTGGTTGAGCAAAATGCCAATATGGCATTGTCAATTGCCGACTATGCTTATGTAATAGAAACGGGAGAAATAGTCCTGCAGGGCAATGCCAGAGAACTGATGCACAGTGAAGATGTGAAAAACGCTTATCTTGGCGGATAAAGGATACACTGACAAAGGGGGTTTTAACCATGAAGGTAAAAGATCGTATGAGCACAAATGTTATGGTCGTGCAAATGGACAGCAGTCTGACGGAAGCCTTTCGTATTATGAAAGAAAACAAAATTCGTCGGCTGCCGGTAATGGAAAAGGATAAATTGGTGGGAATAGTAACCCTGACTGACTTAAACCGGGCAGCGCCGTCTTCCGCAACATCGCTGAGCATTCATGAATTAAACTACCTCCTGGCAAAAACCAAAATAAAGGACATATTGCCAAAAAAACAGGAAGTACTGACTATTTCCTCAGACAGTTATATCGAAACTGCGGCCCGCATTATGCGTCATAATGTCATCAGTGGCTTGCCGGTGGTTGACGATGGGAAACTGGTGGGAATAGTAACTGAAACCGATATATTTGATGCATTTATAGACATACTGGGCGTGAAAAAACCTCATAGTCGTATAGATGTTTATATAATGGACCGGCCGGGAACCCTGGTTGATCTGATTGGAATTATTTCCAGCAAAGGCATTAGTCTGCTAAATACCGTAGTTTACTATGATGAAAAGAAAGATAAATACAAAGCCATTTTAAGAGTGGAAACCCTTGATTGCGAGGCCATAGTTGAGGATATAAAAAAACACGGTTATGAAATTGATTCGGTAATAGTCTCTCCCAGTATTGAGAAATAAGAGCAATGTTTACCTTTAGGCCGGGATAGATTGACAAGGAGACTTTGGGTATATATACTCATATACGCAAAGCGCAAGATGAGGAGGCGGATCGGTCCTGGTGGGCCGCCTGGACTTCAAATCCAGTCGTGCGGTAGTGATCCTGCCGCTGGTGTGTTCGATTCGCACACGCCTCCGCCATATATATTGGGGATTTAAAGGAGATACAACAACCTGCTGCCATTTTTATCGGCAACAGGTTGTTTTTATGTCCTGGTTGGGATGCATGGTTATTCTGCACCAGGACTCCGCCCTGAGCAACACCAACTCTCAACCGGGCACGTACCCAATCGTTATTCGGTTTCCCTTCCGCATTTATGGCATTAGCCTTAACCACATACTCTCTTGAAAATTGACCACCTATCAACTTTTTATAAACTCCGCTGTTGCGTATCCCGCACACATTAACCTTGCTATCCCGCTGGATCAGTATCAAAAAAGCCAATTATATGTAATGGAATTTTTGCAGGATGATTGCCATTTTATACGAATAGTTACACCAAAGGGCCTTAATGGGTAAAATCTCAATATAAATGCTTGATATTGTATAGATGCTAATTCAGTATTTTTAATCAATCTGGTTATTGAAGCGCAATAATGAATTCAATGCTCTTAATAAGCTCTCAGAATTCTTGCATGCATTTTCTAAACTCCAGGAATATTTAACAAAAGGGATCAAACAATCGTTATAATTAGGCCCTTGAACAGCCGTGCTGTTACTTCTTGGAACAATACCTATTCGTAGATCCTTTTTTCGTGATTTGTTTGCCAAATTTATTAAAGACTGTTTTGGATCTGACAAGCTTTCGACATCAATAGGTATAAGATTAATGTTTATACCCAGATATTCTGCTAACCCCTCTCGATCTGCTAACAACCAAGACTCCACCTCATTTACAGCGACTCTAAATAGCATATTCGGATGAATCTTATCGGGTAGATAATCTTTAATAAGAGCTATTGCGCAGTTATATCTGTCACAGTCGGTTAATACAAAATAGGGCATGCCTTGGGCCGCCTTATTAAAGCCATTGATATTTCTTTTTATAAAACCATTTCCGCGTCCATTAATAGAACCAGCAATCTGAAAGGAACAACCCGATTGAGCTATTATTTTCCTAATTACAGCTTCACTTAAAATATCTTCAAATATTATATTAATATTTATGATTTGTTTTTTTTTAATACTCATTAAAACAGACTCAGTTCTTCGATGTTATTTGGATGTATTCGGGATAAAATAGCATCAGCAGGACTTACGCCATTTTCCAATAACAGCCTTACCTCCTCTATTGAGGAAGAGACAGTAACTGTAGTACCTTCAGAACTTGGAGTTAATAATAGTATTTCTTCGCCTCCAATTCCTTTATCGGATAATAGGTCCACACTATGCGTACTTAGTATTAACTGACGTTTCTTTCTACTTCTAACTTTGCTAAATACAGATGGCAGTTGCGAAACTATACTACCGTTTAATGAAAGCTCCGGTTCTTCTAATAACAACAAAGAGTCGCTTTCGAGTAAAGACCATAATAGTCCAATAAGTCGTAATGTACCGTCAGAAAATTGATCCTCTTGTTGTTTGCCGGCACGAGGCCTCCAATGACTATAAACTGCCTCGAGATGCGGAACCCCTGCTTCGTCTTTTGTATCTGTGAGTTGTTGGAGTTGTGGTACTGCTATCCTTAACGCAGATTCAATTTTTTTAAGTCTCGTTTTACGAGTATTCTCACTTGTTCTAGCAACCTTCTCTAAAAAGCTACGACCATAAGGATCCTCTGGAATAGCAGGCCCAGGGAAAGACTCTGGATTCCTAAGTAATTGCGGCACCAAATGGAGATAAGAAATTGAATCAAAAAAATCAGCAATTTCCCGAAAAGCTGCATTCGCATTAATCTGTTCTAAATGGGTTTGTGTAAGACGTAAGTCATCTTTTTTATCATTAGCATCGGGTCTTTTCAGTATCTGTTTTCCGTTTAAATAGACTTCTTCTTTATTAACCCGCGCTCTTCGATGTCCCCTGGATTGCTGTACAATTTCCAATATATATTTCCATTTAGGCTCACTATCAATTGATTCCGATAAATGAATTTCAATTTTAATCTCAGGCAGGTTGCGTGCTGCAAGACAGCGGATTTTAGAAACGCCTCCGCGTTGAGAAATAGCCTTCTGTAAACCGCCACCCTCTTGCTTTGCAACATCATGAATAAATCTAAAAACGTCTAAAAAATTTGATTTT
>DAIMDR010000008.1:0-29432 GCA_036725705.1 Syntrophomonadaceae bacterium
GGAGGCGATAAATAATGGAACCATTGTATCTGCAGGAAATAATCTCCCGGGCGTTGGCCGAAGACATTGGGCATGGAGACATTACTACCGACAACCTGGTAGATGCCCAGGCTGAATCCGAAGGCATATTTACTGCTAAAGCGGCGGGAATTATAGCGGGTATTACCGTAGCCCGGGCAGTATTCCATTATCTGGACCACGAAATTGAATTTACCGCCCTGATTGAAGACGGTCAGGCTGTGGCAGCAGGAGATACTATTGCCCGGGTAAAAGGCAAGACCCGGGTGTTATTGACTGGTGAACGCTCCGCCCTGAATTTTATGCAGCGCATGTCCGGAATTGCTACCCGTACACAAAAAATGGTGGAGCTGATTCGTTACCAGAAAGCCCAGATCGTTGATACGCGTAAAACTACGCCCGGAATGAGAAGGCTGGAGAAATATGCAGTAACCACGGGAGGAGCCCGCAACCACAGGTTTGGACTTTATGACGGCGCCATGATCAAGGACAACCATATCAAAGCAGCCGGGGGCATCCTCAAAGCTGTAACCACCCTGCGAGCCCGAATTCCTCACACAATAAAAATTGAAGTTGAAGTGGAAAACCTGGAACAGCTTCAGGAAGCCCTGGAAGCCAAGGTTGACATAATTATGCTGGACAACATGGATACGGAAACCATGAAAAAAGCGGTGGAGATAGTCAATGGCCGGGCCTTGCTGGAAGCCTCGGGCGGCATTAATGAACAGACTATAGTAGAGGTTGCAAAAACCGGAGTAGACTTCATCTCCATCGGTGCCCTGACCCATTCAGCCGGCAGTCTGGACATCAGCTTTAACTTGCTTTAATTGTCACGGGAAGGTTAGGGACTGCTGAAAAAGTACCATAAATGTCATCCTGAGGAGCTGCAGGCGACGAAGGATCTCATTAGATACATCTTAAAGTCAAATATTAAAGAAATTATTAAACTAAAACTATTTATGCAAATTAACATTATCCGGGCATAGGAAATCCATAATAAAAATGCTTCCAAAAAGGAGCTATAAATAGGTGCTGTTTAATTCATACGAATTTATATTGCTGTTCTTGCCTATAATGCTGATTATTTACTTCGTGATTAATCGGCAGGGATATCATATTTTGGCTAAATCCTGGTTGATAATAGGCTCACTGTTTTTTTACAGTTGGTGGAATATAAAATATCTGCCTCTGATTCTGACTTCTATTATCGTAAATTATTCAGCCGGTATTTGGCTGGCTAAAACTGATTTGTCCATGGCCGGGCGTCGCAGAATTATTTTGGCCGCCGGAATAATTTTTAATGTTGGGTTATTAAGCTATTTCAAATATGCTGACTTTTTCATTACCAATATTAATGCCCTGCTACCGATTCATCTTACGCCCCTGGGCATCATACTGCCTTTATCCATCAGCTTTTTTACCTTTCAGCAAATTGCTTACCAGGTAGATATATATCGGGGAAATACACGGGGGGAATACAGTTTACTGAACTATTCGCTGTTTGTAGTATTCTTTCCTCAGCTAATTGCCGGACCAATTGTACATTACTGGGAAATGATGGGTCAGTTTAAAGATCCGGAAAGAAAATTGCCTCGATTTGACAACCTGTCCCGCGGGTTATTCCTGTTTGCGCTGGGACTGGCGAAAAAAGTCCTCATCGCAGATACCTTTGGTGTCTGGACCAACTTTGGGTATGGTGATGTGGCCTCTTTGACACTTATAGACGCCTGGATAACTTCGCTTTCCTATACCATGCAGCTTTACTTTGACTTCAGTGCTTATACCGATATGGCTCTGGGTGCAGCGATGATGTTTAATATTAATCTGCCTATTAACTTCAACTCACCCTATAAATCTTTAAACATTCAGGAATTCTGGCGTCGTTGGCATATTACTCTGGGACGTTTCCTGCGCATGTATATCTATATTCCGCTGGGAGGGAACCGGGGTGGAAAAGGGAGTGTATATCGTAACCTGATGATTACCTTTCTGATTGGAGGGTTATGGCATGGAGCTGCCTGGACCTTCGTATTCTGGGGATTTCTGCATGGTTTGGCCCTGGTTGTACACCGTATCTGGCACGAAATGGGTTTAAAAATGAATATTATATTGGCCTGGTTTCTTACCTTTAATTTCGTTAATTTTGCCTGGGTATTTTTCCGGGCTGAGAGTTTTGGGGAAGCCCTGACCGTTTTACGGGCCATGGCCGGTATGAACGGGGTAGTACTGCCGCAAGCCTGGGCTCCATATTTGAGCAAATTAGGCGCGGGCACTTACTTGATTGGCGAAATAGCCATGAGCCAGTATCTCACTCAGGCCATACCTATGTTGCTAATATTCCTGGTAGTAGTATTAACAATGAAAAACTCAATCGAGCTGGCATTAAAATTTAAACCCGGTTTGATCAACAGTATTTTCATAGCCATAATAATGGTGGCTTCGATATTAAGCCTGACCCGAATCAGTGAATTCCTTTACTTTAATTTCTAAAGGAGAGGCAGACATGAAATCCTATCGTAAATGGTTCAAAGTGACATTAATACTGATAGCCCTTCCTCTATTGGCAATTGCGGGCATCAATTTCTATATAGATCCTCTTTGGAACTTTGACCATGCTCACCGCTTTAACCAAATGCAGATGTCATTTAATGAACGTCAGCAAAAAACCAATCATCTGACATTTACCGGAGAAAAATATGATGCACTCCTGCTGGGCAGCAGTCGTATTACCTATATAAATCAGGCTGACTTTCCTGATCAGCAGGTATATAACTATGCGGTAAACAATATGCTGCCCAGCGAATATCCTGCCTATATTGATTATGCAGTAAAATGCAACCAGCGGGAATTTGAGACCATATATATTGGATTGGACTTCTTTGCCACCAATCGTAACCTGACTTTGCCCAATCGCTTTGAAGACCCCGAATTCTATATTAATACCGCCAACCGTTTTGGATGCCGTTACTTTACTTTACTGTCAACGGACACCCTGCGTTATTCCTGGCAGAACTTTAATGCCTCGCGCAAGGGAGCGGAAATTAACTTTGCCTATAATCGCCACAACTGCAAATCATTACTCCCCGGCAGCCAGGAGGAAAAGCAGCAGCGCATCGCCCAAAACCTCGAATGGTATGGAAAAGAAGCCTATGGAGTTAATTATAGCTATGAAAGTCCGCGAGAAATATTATCAACCATAAAGAAAAAACATCCGGGTACCCGTATCATAATATTTACTACTCCGGAAGCCCAACCGCTATTTGAACTCATAATCAACCATAACCTGATAAACGATTACAAACGTTGGATTCGCGACTGTGTGTTAGTTAACGGTGAACTATATGATTTTATGACGCCCAACAGTATAACTACCTCACTTGACAACTACTATGATGCCAGTCATGTTTATCCTGAGACAGGAACCCTTATGGCTAAGCGGTTATCAGGTGCAGAAACCCATACCATACCCGAGAACTTTGGTGTACGCGTAACTCTGGAAAATCTTGAAAAGCACCTGCAGCAAATCAGGTAATGGAAAAACCTGTTCAAAACAGTTAACCATATGTTATGATACAGGTTAACTAATAAAATTCCAAAGAGGTATACTAAATGACCTTGTCAACCCGGGAACTGGTTATGGCAGCTCTATTTACTGCATTGATGTGTATTTTGACCGTTATAGTAAGAATGCTGCAGCCGGTAGTAGTTATTCCGTTTAGTTTGCAGCCGCTGGTGATGTTATTGGCGGCCATAATGCTCTCTCCACGGGGAGTATTTTTAAGCATGCTGGCCTACCTGCTGTTAGGACTGATTGGTCTGCCGGTATTTTCGCTGCCTCCCTATGGAGGACCGGCCTATATATTAGTACCTTCATTTGGATTCCTGCTGGCGTTTCCCATAGCTGGCTGGGTGCAGTCGCGTCTTATCCGCCGAACCGGCGGACTGATTTATTTTGCGGCTGGCGTAGTGGCTATTTTAATCTACTATTTAATTGGACTTCCTTACATGTACTTTATTCTTAATTTTTACCTGGGCCGCACCATCGATGTAATACAGATAATTAAAATCGGGTTTCTGCCCTTTTTTATTTTTGATTTGCTTAAAGCCGGTGTAGCTGCCTGGCTGGCTTTGGAGACAGGCAGGAGATTAGGAATCAACAGAGAAAATAATCGGTTGTGGACATAATAGGAGTGAGGCGTGAGTCGAAGGGGAACCCGGGTTCATTTTTTGAACCTGACTATACCTGCTTCACATGACTGCTGAATCATAAATGTCATCCTGAGGAGCAGCAGGCGACGAAGGATCTCTGTCAGGAGACCGTATTTTGGATCATCAGCGGATCAGAGTCAGCATGACAGTATAAGAATACTTATTCAGTGGTCTCAGACGGTTCTACTGGTAAACTAAATGGAGGATAGAAAGAAATGATTCTGGTTTTTGATGTGGGAAACACCAATATTGTAGTAGGAGTATATGCCGGGGAAGAACTGTTGACGCACTGGCGGCTGCGAACGGATACCATGCGTACCAGTGACGAATATGGCATAACGCTTACCGCTCTCTTCGATTATCATCATCTTCATAAAGAAGAAATCAAAGCGGTAGTAATATCCTCGGTAGTCCCCAGCCTTATGATGGAATTAGAAATGATGAGTGAGACCTGGTTTCACTGTAAACCACTGGTGGTGGGACCTGGCATCAAAACCGGGCTGGCCATAAAATATGAAAACCCCCGTGAAGTAGGAGCTGACCGGGTAGTAAATGCAGTTGGCGCATACAATAAATATGGCGGGCCATTAATAATTATAGACTTTGGCACGGCAACAACTTTCTGTGTAGTCAATGAACGGGGTGAATATCTGGGCGGCGCAATTGCACCCGGCATTCGTCTCTCAACTGAAGCACTGGTTTCCCGAGCCGCCAAACTGCCCCGAGTCGAACTAATCAGGCCTAAAAGCATCATTGGCCGCAATACCGTAGCCAGCATGCAATCCGGAGTAATCTTTGGTTTCGTAGGCCAGGTAGAAGGAATTGTCAACCGCATAAAACAGGAAATAGGATGCAATCCAAAGGTTATTGCAACCGGAGGACTGGCGGAAACTGTGGCTGGTGAAACGGATGTAATTGATCTGGTCGATGAGTTTTTAACCCTGGATGGACTGCGCCTTATATATGAAATCAACCGGGGGTAGTTATGTTCAAAATTGGCGATGTATGTATAGATAATGCGGTAGTTGCTGCTCCTATGGCGGGAGTAACCGACCAGGCTTTTCGCATCATACTGAAATCATTTGGAGCCGGCCTGGTAGTAAGCGAAATGATCAGCGATATGGGACTGGTGCATCAACAGGAAAGAACCCTGCGTATGATTGACATTACCGGAGAAACGCCGCCGGTTGCGGTGCAAATCTTTGGTTCACAACCGGAACCAATGGCCATCGCTGCCAGCGAGGTTGCCAACAAGGGTGCGGCTATAATAGACATAAATATGGGTTGCCCTACTCCCAAAATCGTAAAGAACGGTGAAGGATCAGCCCTGATGCGTGATATACCCCGCAGTCGTACGATTATTCGTGCGGTAGTTGAAGCTGTCAAAATACCGGTTACAGTAAAAATGCGTCTGGGATGGGATGCAGATAATAAAAACTGTCTGGACCTGGCACAGGCTGCCCAGGAAGAAGGTGCAGCCGCAGTAACCCTTCATGCCCGTACGCGGGACCAATATTATTCCGGTACAGCAGATTGGAGTTATATCCGCCAGCTCAAACAGCAGCTGACCATTCCAGTAATCGGTAACGGTGATATCTGGAGTGCGCAGGATGCACTGCGCATGAAAGAAGAGACCGGTTGTGATGCAGTTATGATTGGCCGCGCAACTATGGGCAATCCCTTCATTATTCGTAAAAGTGTGGCTCTGCTGGAAAAAAACCTCCGTCTTGAGCATCCCAATGCAGAAGAACGCATCACCACGGCTATAAAACATCTGGAGCTGGTTTGTGAGTTCAAAGGTGAAGCCGTAGGCGTAAGGGAAATGCGCAAACACTTCTCCTGGTACATAAAAGGCATGCGCGGCGCCGCCCGCCTGCGCGAAGAAATAAACCGCGCCACCACCCGCCAGCAACTAATCGACCTCATCAGAATTCTTATAGACGCGGATAACGCGGATTAACGCAGCGACATTAATTGTGTTCATAGCCAAAGGCTTGAACACATCGGTAGTCCCCGGTAGGGGGGCCGCTGTTTTTTCTGACACAGATAACACAGATTTATTATTTATTTTAATATTGTGTTGGGTTATTTATGGTGAAAATTACTTGTTATTAACAAGGGAATTTTAAAAATTTATAACCTGACTTTAGCTGACTTGACTTGACTTGACCTGACTATATAAAAATTAAAAAATAACCCGTCAGGTTAAGTCAGTTAAAAGTCAGAAAAAAGTCAGGTTCTAAAACTTATAAATTACTTTCCTGAAAAACCAAACTCACTCATAAATAATCTATCTCCCAATTAATATTGTGTTAGGTTATTTATGGTGAAAATTATTTGTTATTAACGAGGGAATTTTAAAAATTTATAACCTGACCAACCTGACTTTAGCTGACTTGACCTGACTATATAAAAATTAAAAAATAACCGTCAGGTTAAGTCAGTTAAAAGTCAGAAAAAAGTCAGGTTCTAAAACTTATAAATTACTTTCCTGAAAAACCAAACTTACTCATAAATAATCTATCGCCCTATTAATCAAAATCTGCGAAAATCCCTTAAAATCCCTGTAATCTGTGTCTATTAAAACACCTTGTCATCCCTATCCGCAGGTGATAAAATATTTCCAGAGTTGTACACAAAACTGTGCAAGGGGTATCTATGGAGATTTATCGGATTCAGGACAAAATTATCAGCTGGCAGAAAATCGAACGCACCCTGCAGAAAGCCCTGCAACTAAGGTCCAGAGGCTTTTCCCAGCAGGAGGTAGCAGATCGTTTGCAAATTGACCGCACCTTTATATCCCGTCTGGAGACTATAGGTGAAATACGCAAAGGACAATCCATTGCTTTTATTGGCTTTCCTATTGCCAATAAGGATGAAATCAGGATCATGTTGGAAAAAGCCGGCGTTGAGTTCATTATTATTATGAGTGAACAGGAACGGCTGGAATTTGTTAACAAACGCAGCGGTAAAGAGCTGATGAATGAAATGATGGACCTGATTGCTCAGGTCAGAGCCTATACAACTGTAATTCTGGCCGGTTCTGATGAACGGCTCAAACTGCTGGAAGGCATTCTGGATGCCCAGATTATATCCATAGAAATAGGAGAGTCACCTATTACTGAAGACAAGTGGCTGGATCCCACCTGGTTGCAAAAAGCTCTGAAGTCAGTAAAAAACGCCCGCTAATTTGAAAAAAAAATTAATCATACATTAGCACTTAAGGAGGAGTCCAATATGAAACATATTGTCAGTGTCAGCCTCGGTGCATCCAAACGCGACCATGCTTTTGAAACTGATTTTATGGGAGAACAATTTCGTATTGAGCGGATTGGAACTGATGGTGACTGGGACAAAGCCATTCAGTTAATCCGGGACCTGGATGGCAAAGTTGATGCCTTTGGCATGGGAGGCATCGATCTTTATATTCATATTGCCGGTAAACCCTATGTGATAAAAGATGCCAAACGCCTGATTGCGGAGGCGCGTAAAACACCGATGGTGGATGGCAGCGGGCTGAAAAACACGCTGGAACGCAAGTGCATATTGGATGTTCAGAATGAAGGCATCATGGACTTACGCGGCAAAAAAGTCCTGATGGTATGTGGAGTTGACCGTTTTGGTATGGCGGAGGCTTTCAGTGAAGTAGGAGCCAAACTTACGCTGGGCGATTTTATTTATACGCTGGGATTACCCATGCCGCTGCATTCCCTTAATACGCTGAAAATTTTTGGACGCATGGCTGCTCCATTTGTAGTTAACATGCCCTTTGATAAGCTCTATCCCACTGGAAAACAGCAGGATGTCATAATTCCGAAACACTCCAAATATTATTATAATGCCGAGATTCTGGCCGGAGACTTCCTCTATATTCGCCGTTATCTGCCGGAAAAATTAAACGGTCAGGTGATAATAACCAACACCACTACCGCGGAAGACATGAAAATGCTCAAACAACGGGGAATCAGTAAAGTTATTACCACAACTCCGGATATGGGAGGACGCTCCTTTGGCACCAATGTAATTGAAGCTCTGATGATTACATTGATGGGCCGGCCACTTGACCAGATTGCAGCGGAGGATTATTATGCCATGCTAAAAGAACTGGACTTTAAGCCCGGAGTAGTAGACCTGAGTAAACTGGATGCTTAATCTGGATTTTGCTTTCTTTAACTTAATAGAACAGGATAGGCAGGGGCTAATCTACCGGAAATATTTTTTGGACAGGTTGGCCCCTTTACTGTTTACTCCCCGAATCCAGCGACTAATAGAGATTCCAGGCCTGGGTGCCGGCTGCAATATTCATCTTCCGCTGGGTGGAGGAAACTTTATAAATATGCATGAAGAAGTCCAGAAACAGATGTTGGATAGAACCGGCGACATTTTACAGGAATTAAACCTCAGCAAGCTGGCGGTTGACCGGCGCCTACAGAGAAATATTCGGCCGTGGTCAAAACAGCTTTCCCTGTTGTTTGGCGACCAGTTTATTAAAGCCCTGGCCTATACTTTTATTAAAGAAAGCATAGACCGCACTGCGGTAAGAAAGATTATACTGACAGGAGAAATGGCCGGTGCCGAGGATTTACTGGAAACGGCTGCTACCTTTCGGGTGCCCATTTCCATTCAGACTGATGTGCCGGCTAACTACGAATTGATGACTTATCGGCTTTTATATGAAAAAGGATGTGCTATCAGCAACAGCTTTATTAAACCCCATGAATGGAAGCATGGCGATGTAGTTATTGCCTTTGACGGCTTATCTTCACGATTTTCAATGGCAGCGCCGGGCATATGTTACCGATTTCTGACCTGTGAAACTCAAAACCTGGCTCCGGAACTGGAAGCTCATCTCAGTCGCGGCGGTATTAATCCTCAATTGGGAACACTGGCACCAATTCTGGAAAGTTGTTTACTTCCAGCAGGAGAAATGCTTTCCAATAGCGAACAGCAAAAAGAGAATTCGCATAAATTTCTGGACCTGCAAAAACATGGTCAACAAATAGGGCTGTGGGACCACTTTCTTGACAAGGCCTGAACAGGTATTTATAATACCTTAAAGGAAAAGAATAGTTACCCTTGTGAATGGGTAACGATAAGATGATCTTAAGCGAGCCGGGCCTCGCTTTTTGAAGTTATTTAGATAAGGGGAGATATCATGACAGACGAAAAAGAAGTCCTGCTTACTAAAGAGGGACTTGACAAATTGGAAACTGAACTGGAGTTTCTAAAATCAGTCAAACGCGAAGAAGTAGCTGAGCGTATCAAGCAGGCCATTGCCTTTGGTGATATATCTGAAAACTCCGAGTATGAAGATGCTAAAAATGAACAGGCTTTCATCGAAGGCCGTATCATTACTCTGGAAAAAACCCTGAAAAAAGCCCGCCTGATGGAAGATAATGAGATTCGTACCGATGTTGTTTCGCTGGGTTCCAAAGTAAGATTAAAAGAAATGAAATCCGGTCGCGAATTCAATGTTACAGTAGTATCATCGGTGGAATGCAAACTGCGCGACGGTAAAATCTCGGATGAATCACCGGTAGGACGCGGAGCGATGGGGAAAAAAGTTAATTCAGTATTTCAGGCCGAAACCCCGGCAGGTGTATTAAAATACAAAATACTGAAAGTGGAAAAATAATCCCGGACTGATTTTGATTATTATGTAATTCGCACAGCACAGCGGCCTCAGGTGAGCTGTTGTGCTGTGTTTTTGAGGAAGTGTTTATTTGATGGCAGATCAGGAAATCACCAATATTGAACTAAATGAACTTAAGAAGGTAAGACGGGAAAAACTGCAGGAAATGCGGGAAATGGGGGTTGAACCCTTTGGACAGCGATTTGACCGTACCGCTATGACCGCAGAAATCAATGAGCAATTTGAACAGATGGAAGGCAAAACCGTCCGCATTGCCGGGCGTATTATGTCCAAACGCCGTCATGGGAAAGCCGGGTTTGCTGACCTTTCCGATATAAGCGGGTCCATACAGCTCTACTTTCGCAAAGAAGATGTGGGCGAAGAACGCTACGAGCTGTTTAAAAAGCTGGACATAGGCGATATATTAGGTGTAGAAGGCGAAGTATTCCGTACTCAAAAGGGTGAAATCAGCGTTCATGTACGCGACTTTACATACCTGTCCAAATCCCTTAATCCCCTGCCGGAAAAATGGCATGGACTCAAAGATGTTGAACTTCGCTACCGGCAGCGCTATGTGGATCTGATTGTAAACCCCGAGGTAAAAGATGTATTTATGAAGCGCAGCCGTTTCATCAAGGAAATGCGCAACTACCTGGACAACCGTGGTTTTCTGGAAGTAGAAACCCCGATGATGCAGCCGATTGCCGGGGGAGCTACTGCCCGCCCGTTTATAACTCATCACAATGCGCTGGACATTGATCTCTACCTGCGTATTGCTCCGGAACTGTATCTGAAGCGTCTCATAGTAGGCGGTCTGGAAAGAGTCTATGAAATCAACCGCAACTTCCGTAATGAGGGTATTTCAACCCGTCATAATCCGGAATTTACCATGCTGGAAATATATCAGGCCTATGCCGACTATGAAGTTATGATGGAGCTTACCGAAGACATGATAGCTACGGTAGTGGAAAAAGTAACTGGTTCCATGCAGGTGGAATTTGAGGGAATAACCATCGACTTTAAACCCCCATGGAAGCGGGTACCGATGCTGGAAGCCATCCGCGAACATACCGGTCTGGACTTTACCGCCATTTTAGATGATGAAGCTGCCCGCCAGGCGGCGCAAACCGTTAAGCTGGAGGTTAAGGAAGCTACTCCCCGCGGAGAAATAATCAATGAAATATTTGAAACCTTTGTAGAAGAAAAACTGGTACAACCTACTTTTATATATGGACATCCGGTGGAAATTTCACCGCTGGCCAGACGCAATATGGAACATCCGGAATTTACTGACCGCTTTGAGGTATTTATCATGCAGCGGGAAATTGCCAATGCCTTTTCCGAACTTAACGACCCTATTGACCAGCGGGAACGCTTTGTCAAGCAGGTGCAAAAACGGGCCGGCGGCGATGCCGAAGCCCACATGATGGACGAGGATTACCTGAATGCTCTCGAATACGGTATGCCTCCCGCAGGAGGACTGGGAATCGGCATCGACCGCCTGATAATGCTGGTTACCAATTCATCCTCTATCCGTGATGTAATCCTCTTCCCCACCCTGCGCCCGAAAACTGAGTAGCTTGTTTAAAAATGGACGCAGATTACACAGACCCTTCGGGCACAGATATCCGCGGATTAATTAAGAGTAAGGTTCGAGACTGCTGAAAAAGTCCTTTTTTACATGTCATTCTGAGCACTAGCGAAGAATCTCGTTGCTTAATCCCGATATTACGGCCTTTGAAAGAGATCCTTCGTCGCCTGCAGCTCCTCAGGATGACATTTATGGTGCTTTTTCAGTGATCTGGTAAGGTTCTTCACAGGTGAGTTGGGTTTTCTTTTGAGGAAGGTTATATGGTTTTTAAGAACCTGATTAACCTGACTTTTGCCTGACTCAACCTGACTCAACCTGACTATATAAGAGTTTTGCATAATTCAATAAATCCTTCAATACTGTCATTCTGAGCGCTAGCGAAGAATCTCGTTGCTTAGCCCCAATATTACGGCTTTTAAAAGAGATCCTTCGTCGCCTGCAGCTCCTCAGGATGACATTTATGGCACTTTTCAGTGATCTGGTAAGGTTCTTCACAGGTGAGTTGGATTTTCTTTTGAGGTTACTAACCAAGGGGGGGATAGCCCCCTTTTATAATGGCCAAAGCGTAGGAAAATAGATGACATTTGGCTTACGATATTGTAAACCGTCATACTATTTTGTATAATAGGAATACAACATAGTGAGGGGGGGTTATAAATGTTTGGTGTGGTTGAAGAAGTAAAAGTAGGTGTAAAAAGTCAAATAGTAATTCCGGCTCGAATCCGTGATGAAGTAGAGGTAAAGCCTGGAGATATTTTAATCATGACCAGCGATAGAAATGGACGCATAACGATTATGAAAAAACCGGACAATTGGGCATCAGCTGCTTATGGGTGCTGTAAAGATGCCTGGGGGGATAAACCGTTGGATTACTTGCAGAAGGAAAGGGAAACAGCATGGGACTAGAAAGCTTTCTGCAAAATAACCAATATATTGCTTTGGATACAAATGTGTTTATCGCATTATTCTCCCGAGAAGTTTTAGGTGAAAAAGTAGTTCCAATAATTGATGCTGCCGCTAACCAGGGAAAATTGGAACTCATAGCATCGGTTATCTCGTTTGCAGAATGTGCTGTTAAGCCATACCGGGAGGGAAACTGGATGGCATTAGATCAGATCAGGCTTATGTTTCAAATGCCCCATTTAACTTTATACCCGGTTGATGATCGGGTAGCCGAGGAGGCAGCCCGAATCAGAGCAGTTTATAATTTTAAAATGCCGGATGCTATCCACTTGGCGACAGCAATCGTTCAACAGGCGGATGTATTTTTGACCAATGATTATAAACTTGCAACCATTAAAGAAATATCAGTAACTATATTGGAAGAATTGTAACCGGGAACAAGGGGATATTTTAAAACTGTTGAAAAAGTCCTTTTTTACATGTCATTCTGAGCGCTAGCGAAGAATCTCGTTGCTTAATCCCGATATTACGGCCTTTAAAAGAGATCCTTCGTTGCCTGCAGCTCCTCAGGATGACATTTATGATATGTTTTCAGTGATCTGGTAAGGTTCTTCATAGGGGGGGTTCTTTTGAGGAAGGTTATATGGTTTTTAAGAACCTATTAACCTGACTTTTGCCTGACTCAACCTGACTATATAAGATTTTTGCATAATTCAATAAATCCTTCAATACTGTCATTCTGAGCGCTAGCGAAGAATCTCGTTGCTTAACCCCGATATTACGGCCTTTGAAAGAGATCCTTCGTTGCCTGCAGCTCCTCAGGATGACATTTATGGTACTTTTTCAGTGCTCCCGGATATTTTGCTGTGTCAGAAAAAAATCGACGAAAATCTGCGCTATCCGCGTCATCTGCGTCTATTGTTTATCGGCCAGGCCGTTTTTGAAGGCGTTGATCACCGCCGGGTTTTCATCAATCCTGTAAATCCGTGCCGGACGCATCTGGCTGTCCCAATCTACTCCGTTCCACCATACGGCCATCTTTATCTGCGGATACCGGTCAATATTAGCAAACATATTATCAATCCAGGCCTTCTTGTCGCCGCCCACTGAATTGGAACCAAACTCGGTAATCATAAACGGATGATCGAAAACCGAAGCATAAGACCTCACCAGCAAATCATAAATAACCGGAAACTCCCGCCAGGTTTCACCGGGGTAATAATTACCGGTATTATAACCGGTCAAGCCCACCACATCTACATACTGATCACCGGGATAATACATATAGGCATGATTCCATTTAAAATCCGGGAAAGACAAATCGTGGGGATTCCATACCCAGATAACATTATCAATCTGCTCACTGGCAAAAATATCAAATACATAACGCCATAAAGCCTTAAAAAGTTCAGTATCGCCGCCGGTATAATAACTGGAATAACTGCACCAGTCGCCATTCATCTCATTATTGAGGCGGAACAGCACCGGTTTGCCAAAAGATTTTATCTGCCGGGCATACTGATGAAAAAATTCATCATACACACCCTGCAAAATATCATAAGTCAATCGCTGGTTATCAGCATCGCCAAGCTCAAAAGAAGAAGTCTGCAGGGTTAGCTCAACTACTTTACCCTGATCATAAGCCCGCTGCAAATCAGATATCGGCATGCTGCTGTCCATGGACTTGTAAACCAGAATAACCGGAAAAGAATAATCAAATTGCTTTTCCAACTGGAACAGGTAATTAAAACTATCCGGAGCAGTGGGCTCAAATATTCCCCAGGTCAAAGCAGCTTCTTTATTAAAATATTGCTCATAAAAATCCCGGGTGGATTCATTCCATTCGTGTTCCATTGGCTTGAAACGGACAAAATAGCCCGGAGCCCCCTGTTTATTGACCCGGGTAAAAGAGCTAAAAATGCGCTCATAATTCTCAATAGGCCGTGCAGACTTAATCCAGACCGTATAAACTTCCTGAGGACTTACCACATAGTGGGCACGGGCATAATAATTATGATCATTATCTACACGGGAAAGCTTATCACGGGTCCATCTAAGTAAATAATAGGAAACATCATCTGATTGCATAAAACTTTTTTCCAGTAAATGATGATCGCGGGTATTATTTAAAAATTTGTTATTGTAATTAATAAAAGCTACAGCTGAGGTACAGGAAGCTGAACTATTAAAATTATCGTAATAAATCTCAATGCGGGTGTCATTGTTATAAGCTACGGTACGCAAGGCCGAAAGTGACATATCCAGCTGCATTCCGGCAGGAATATCCAGCCGGTAACCCAGGGCATAATCGCTGAAGCGCTGGTAGCCATCCTGCGCGGGAGTCAGCACCTTCAAATCCTTTAATGGTCTATCCGCAGGTTGTTCCACCTGCTGCCCATCTTCAAAATAAATTGGACTTCCCGCCACAGCTGCCGGCAGCATCAATCCAATCATCATGCAGCATATCACGGGTACAATTAGTACCTTGACGAAATACTTCACATCCACCTCTCCCCATACAAATATATACATTAATATCACAAATAGAGCCTTTTGACCAGACTCAATAGTAAACATCAGTAGTCCTGGAAGGGTTTCCGATCTTACATGTAGCGGAAACCTTTAGCAACATAAATTGTGAACGATAGTGAGCATCAGGAGTCTTGGAAGGGTTTCCAATCGGAGGCTGAAAGCCTTCGCTACTTCTTGAGTAAGGGTTTCCTGGACACAAGGGGACGGTTAGAGACTGCTGAAAAAGTCCTTTTTTACATGTCATTCTGAGCGCTAGCGAAGAATCTCATTGGCTTAATCCCAATATTACGGCCTTAAAAGAGATCCTTCGTCGCCTGCAGCTTCTCAGGATGACATTTATGATACTTTTTCAGCATTCTCGGACGGTTCAACCGTTCCCGTGCTACTGTTATTCCTGACCTTGATTACGAGGCGATTTTACTATATGATACAAAGGATTAAAGGCGGTAAAATAATTACAGCGAGAAGGGTTGAGGGGTTGCCATGCAGAAACAACCGGATAGGCCCGATAAAGTCAGAAAACCGGGAGTGCTGGGGATAACCGCTATAATAATATTCTGCTGGCTGGCCTTTGATGTGGCAGTAAACCAACACTCTATTGCCCGTAACCTGTTGGAAATTTTACTGGCCTTTGTAGTACTGTCAATACCCATGCTAATCAGAGAATTTATTAACAAACGCAATCAAAATCGGGACTAACTATCACCTGCGGGAGTGTTTATCAGATGAAAGTCATACTATCCGGATATTATGGTTTTGACAACGCCGGCGATGAAGCCCTGCTTTCGGCGATTACATCTTCTCTTCATCAACTGCAGCCCGGGGTGGAAATCACAGTATTATCAGGCAATCCACAAAAGACTACCCGATTATATGGCCTGAAGGCCGTCCACTACATGAATCCGCTGCGACTGATAAGCGAACTGGGTCAGGCGGACCTGTTGATCAGCGGGGGAGGCAGCATATTTCAGGACATTACCAGTGCTCGCTCACTGCCTTACTATATTAGTGTAGTGGCTCTGGCTAAACTGCTGCGCAAACCGGTTATCTTCTATGCCCAGGGAGTAGGTCCGATTAACCGCCCTTTAAGCAAATGGCTGATGCGAAAAATTGCCAACCGCGTAGAACTTATTACTTTGCGGGATGAAGAATCCCGTCAGTTGTTATTGCGTCTGGGGGTAAACCGTCCGGAAATTCGTGTAACCGCTGATCCGGTATTTTCACTCAAACCGGATGAAGAGGACTTCGCAGCGGTAGAACCCATAATTGCCGGCCTGCAGGACCCCAACCAGCCAATTATAGGAGTATCGGTACGACAATGGGAACCTTTGCAGGGATATCAGCAGCAATTGGCCCGCACGCTGGATGAACTTAACGCCCGAGGGTATCAGATACTTTTCATTCCCATGGCTTACCCGGATGACATAGATGAATCGCGCCAGGTAGCAAAATTTATGACCGGTCCCTACCAGATTGTAGAACAAAATCTTAGCAGCCAGCAACACCTGGCCTTGATATCCCGGCTATATCTAATGGTGGGCATGCGTCTGCACGCTCTGATTTTTGCTGCCAGCCGGGGAGTCCCCTTTGCAGGAATTTCCTATGACCCCAAAGTAGATGCTTTTTTAAACTATTTTAGACTTGAACCCTTATCATTAAATTATGAGGAAATGTTGCAGGCGCTGCAGTCTTTATTAAATGATCAGCAGGGAAGAGAACAAATCCTGAAAGAAGCTCAGACTCTACGCCAAAAATCACAACTAAACGCCAAGCTGGCCTTATCCCTGGTTGTTAAGAAGTAAGCTAATATTCAAATTTTTTAGAACCTGACTTTTCACTGACTCTCAATGACTGAACCTGACTTTTTAAAAAGGAAAAATAGGCGATGAATTATACGGATGATAAATATAAGCATAGTGATTTAACAGAACGGATAATTCGCTGTGCCTATAATGTATTTGATGAACTGGGAAGTGGCTTTCTGGAAAATGTATATCGGAATGCTCTCCAGATTGAATTAAAACGCAACAATTTCAAAGTTGAAGTTGAATACCCTATCAAAGTTCTATATAGAGGGATTGAGATAGGTCACTATTATGCTGATCTATGTATAGAAAATAAAATAAGGTTCTAAAACTGAACCTACGCTATTAAATCTAAGGATGTTTGTATGAATCAGGAAGCTAAAACCGGAAAAACTTTTATTGGCGTATCGGCCATCATATTTCTATCCAAACTGCTGGGATTTGCCCGGGATATATTCTTTGCCGGGGTCTTTGGAACCACGGTTATCGCTGACATATTCCAGGTCATCTTCAGCTTTCCCAGCCTGCTGTTCTCCAGCATAGGTACAGCCCTGTCATCGGTAAATATACCAAACCTGACCTGGTTTACCAGTGCTAAAACCCGCGAAGAACGCAACCAGTATATGTCCAATCTGATGGCACATGTAACCGTGTGGAGTACCATCGTTACGGTGGTCGGCATCATATTTGCTCCCACCATATCCAGCTTGATTGCCCCCGGAGTCAGCTCTTCGGTCGACCATTTTGCCATTACACTTACCCGTATCATGATGCCAACGCTGATATTTGTAAACCTGACCTATCTGACCGCCGGCATACTGCAGGTGCACGGATACTTCATGCGTTCGGCGGCTATCAGCATCCCCTTTAACCTGTTGATTATTCTGGCCCTGTATCTGCGGGGAGACGACATAGTAATTCTTAGCTATGTAACTACCATCGGCTGGTTATTGCAGTTTCTTGTTCAGGTACCGGTGCTCAAACGGGAAAAATATGCCCTGCCGCGCTTTATTCGTCACGGGGGACAGGCTTTTGTCAGCCTCAGGCAGCTGGTACCGGTGCTGTTGGGCAACTCGCTGCTGCAGCTTTGCTTGATTCTGGATCGTACCTTTGCAACCCATTTGGGGGAAGGCAGCGCCGCCGCCTTATCTTTTGGCGGCAACCTGTTTGTTACCATCACCAGCGTATTTATCGTAGCCATGTCCACGGTGGTATTTCCCCGCCTGTCAAAATATTGTCTGGATGAGGATTTTGACAGCATCCGCGCACTTCTGGCTACTATTTTCAAAATATTGCTGTTTATATTAGTTCCTTATCTGATCCTGGTAGTTATCTATAATCAGGAAATCATCTCCTTAGTATATGAAAGGGGTGCTTTTACCAGTGAATCTACGCGCGTGACCTCCCAGGCATTTTTGTTTTACAGTTTTGCGGTAATCGGTTATGCCTGTCAGGAAATTTTCAACCGGGTATTTTATGCCTTAAAGAAATTTCAGCTGCCCATGATAGTCAGCCTGGTCTGCCTGGCGGTAAACATAGCCGGCAACCAGTTGCTGGTTGGCTACGGAATAGCCGGAGTCAGCATATCCACTGCTGTCGCTCTGCTGCTATATGCAATTATAATGTTTGTGCTGGTACATAAGAACATCGGCGGATTTGCCTACCGGGAAGTGCTGATTTATGCCTTGAAATTATTAATACCGGTTGCCGGCATGCTGGGGGTCGTTATTGGCTTTAAATATCTGGGCGCGGCCGGACTGATAATGGCATTCTTATTACCTCTTATGTTAAGCGGGCTGGTTTATCTGGCCCTGGCCTATATATGTCAACTAATACAGGTTTTCACCAAAAAGGAGGTCGTATAAATGAAGCTGAACAGCCGGGGCATTTTGTGGATATTATTACTGGTAACATTGGTCGCTTTACTGGGGGGATTTGGCCTGCGCTGGTACAATGAAGCCCGCAATCAAACCGTTATTACTGCTATCGATTACCGCGAATTTTTAAAGTCAGCCAACTTTGCCAGTCAGGATATAGATACTGTACTGGATAAATTACAGCAAGCCGGAGTTAAATGTGTGGCAGTCAAAGAAATCACGGTGCGCGATCTTGATGAGCGCGGTGATATTAACCTCTACTCCGTGGCTGATTTTCTTGCCCTGATGCAGCATTACAATCAGGATATATGGCCTGAGGTCGAAGCACAGCTAAAAAACGAGAAGATTAATCCTTCCAATCGTATAATCGTATCTTTTAAACCGGAAACCACTGAATTTTTAGCGGAGCGTCTCACGAAAAGATTTACGAAAGAAGAACTGTTGGTATTTACCGCCGGAAATCAGGACTATTTCCTCATTCGTTCCGAACTCATTGCCCAACCGCGTCCAGCTAATAGCATGGAAAGCCTTCCGCCGGTATTTGATGCCCGTTTAGGCTTTGAAGAAAACCTCCTGGATGACCTGCAGGCGAGGGGATGGCAGATAATATTAATGCCGGGACAAAATCGGGGCTCCAACCTGGCATATCTGCAAGAATACCGCGATACGGTAAAAAAATATGGGGTAAATACTCTCATTATAGATGGCGGACAGGTGCCTGGTTATCCGAAGCATCTGGATGCAATGCAAAAATTAATTGCCGAAGAAAACCTGACCCTGGGTATTATTGAAACCTCGGTTCAGCTGGGTTATATGGAACAAAAAGGTCTGGACGAAATCATGGAAGCGGGCGGCTACCCCATCAACCGGGTTTACTCCACCCGCAACGATGAATTTTTACAGGATGTCAACGACCGCTACTATCGTTGGATTCGGGCAGTAGTAGACCGCGGCATTCGTATCATGTATGTGACCCCCTTTAGTGACAATAAACTTGCCTTCAGTGAAAATCTGGAACAGACTACGGCCAAACTGGACCTCTTCCACCAGACCATAACTGACAAAGGTTTTACTACCGGCCGGCAGTTACCGCCAATGAATAATGCCGTGCCGGGCAAACTGCATTACTTTATGGTATCGCTGAGCCTGTTATTCGCAGCCCTGCTCTACCTGTGCTATCTGGTACGAATGGATAAAAAACTGCTGATTGCTTTAGCAGGTACGGGTATTGCACTACTGGCAGTTGCCAATTTATTGATGGGGATGGATCTGGCAAAAATCTATGCTTTGGGAGCGGCCATAATATATCCGTCTTTATCCATCCTGCTGTTTATGATTTATCTGCGCGACTATCGCCAGCACTCTTTCCTGAGGATGTTTATTACCTCACTGACCATACTGGTGGGAGTCAATATGCTGGGCGGCTATACCATTGTCAGCAGCCTGACTGATATTCGTTATATTATGAATGTAGAATATTTCCGGGGGGTAAAAATTGCCTTCCTGCTGCCGTTGCTGTTATTGGGTATAAACTATCTGGCCTGTTTCACGCGCGAAGAAGGCGTAGTACCCTATCTGGCGGCTATATTGCGTAAAAGTCCCAGTTACATGGCCCTGGTGCTTATGCTGTTTGCCCTGGTGGCGCTCTATCTTTATGTAGGCCGCAGCGGACACACTGCCGGGGTAGGGGTCTCATCCCTGGAACTGCGTCTGCGGGAAATCCTCGAAACTATTTTCCTGGCCAGACCGCGTTTCAAAGAAATACTGATTGGTTATCCGGCCCTAATGGCTTTAATCTACCTGTATCGTCGTTATCCCTGGCGGGAACTGGTATTAATTCTGGGCTTGGGGATTATGATGGGCAGCATCTCCATGGTTAACAGTTTTTCACATGTGTTTACGGCTATTACCGTTTCTGCCAGTCGTACCCTGAGTGGACTAATCGTCGGGGTGGCTATTGGCATAGTAACCCTGGCAGGAATTTACCTGTTGGAAAAAGTATATTATCATTGGATAAAGCCTTGGATGTAATTTTAGATAAGGATAGACAAGGGGATAGACAAGGGTAGACAAGGGGACGGTTCTCTTGTCTACCCGTGTCGATAAAGTACCCTTAACTTGCCATATGGACAAGGCAAAAAGCTGGTGCTAGAATGAGGCTAGCATTGGTATGGGGAGGCGAAATTATTTATGCCCGCATATATTTACGGCCTGGCTATATTGTCGGCCTTTGTCGTAGCCTGGCTGTTAATGCCTCAGGTAATAAAACTGGCCTTTAAGCTGGGAGCAGTTGATCAGCCGGATAGCAGAAAAGTGCACAGCAGAACCATGCCCCGCATGGGTGGGTTAGGCATATTTATTGCCTTTTTACTGCCTATGCTGGCAGTATTTCAATTGGACTCTCCTTATCCGGGGATCCTTATTGGTGCCTCGATAATATTTTTAACCGGTATGCTGGATGACCTGTATGACTTATCCCCCTGGCTGAAACTGCTGGGACAGGCCCTGGCAGCTGCGGTAGCCATCTACTTTGGATTGGTAGTTCATTTTGTTACCAATCCCTTTGATGGTCCACTCAGTTTGGGTTACTTCAGTCTGCCGCTAACCTTCCTGTGGATTGTGGGAGTTACCAATGCGGTAAACTTAATTGACGGACTGGATGGACTGGCAGCAGGCGTGTCCGGAATTGCTGCTCTGACCATGGGAATAATTGCTTTGCTGCAGGGACAACCGGCAGTGGCGCTGGTCGCCTTTATACTGGTGGCGGCCATAATGGGATTTTTGCCTTACAACATGTACCCGGCCCGTACCTTCATGGGCGACTGCGGCTCCAACTTCCTGGGTTTTGTACTGGCCTGTCTGGCGATAATGGGTACGGCTAAAAGTGCCGCGGTTATTTCTCTGTTTGTACCTATTGTTATACTGGGTATACCCATATTTGATACCTTTTTTGCCATTATCCGGCGTATAAATAAAAAAACCCCGATCTTTATGCCTGACAAAGACCATTTGCACCACCGATTAATGGCCCTGGGCATGAGCCATCGTCGCACCGTATGGATTATATACGGAATCAGCGGTTTCTTTGGTGCTACAGCCGTAATCCTGACCTTTATTACCGGATTCAAAGCTACGCTGGTACTGGGCCTGATTCTGCTGCTGGTAATACTGGGCGGCAATCGAATTGGCATCTTCAGCGGTGTCAGTACCGAACAACCTGCGGAAGAAACCCCGCCCCTGCAACCAGCCCCGAGCAACATAAAAGGGTAACCAGGGATTATTTAATTGACGCAGATAACGCCCTTCGGGCACAGATTAACGCAGCTACATTAATTGTGGAGCTAACAGGCGGAGCATCAGTAGTCCTCGAAGAGGGATTTTATTTTTTTTAAAATACGAAGTCATGTTATTTATGGTGAGTTGGATGCTGGTTAAGAGATAGGTTTAATCTATCTTTTTTGAACCTGACTATTCTGACTCTAGCTGACTGAACCTGACGGTTTTATTATTTAATATTAATGTTGCCGCGTCTATTATTTTAAAGGGTAAGTGTAAGAAAACATTAATCTATGCCGTATAGCTAAAAGAAAAAATATCGGGTGGTAAAGCTATGTTTAAAACTACTTCATTTATAAAATTAATGATCGCCTGCGGGCTGATATTTGGCCTGTTCTTTGCCGTGGGTGCCGGAATTACCGGCATGGTTCAGCGTGCCGGCAACGTTGATAAACAGGAAGGCGAAAAAACCGCCGAGTTGGAATGTCAGGACGGTGAACGCACCAATATTCTGTTGTTGGGAGTAGACGCACGTCCAGGCGAAGATGAATCTCGTTCTGATACTATGCTGCTGGTCTCCATTGATCCTAAAATCAATCGGGCGGCAGTCATTTCCATACCCCGTGATACCAAAGTAGCGATAAAAGGCAGCGGTGTGGATAAAATTTGTCATGCCAATATGATTGGCGGACCCCAATATGCGGTCAAAGTAACCGAAGGCCTGCTGGATACCAAAATTGACTACTATGTAAAAATAGACTTCAAAGGCTTTGAGAAAATCGTTGATACCTTGGGGGGAGTTACGGTTGATGTTCCTCCGGGTATGAAAAAACTATCCGAAGGAATAAATGTTCCGGCCGGTAAACAACAGCGTCTGAACGGACACCATGCCCTTGGATTTGTGCGCTTCCGTGACTACACCATGGGGGATATTGAGCGCACGCATCAACAGCAGGTATTCATGAAAGCCCTGGCAGCAGAAGTTCTGAAGCCTAAAACTATTACCAAGCTGCCCAAAATCCTAACCCAGGTTAATCAATATGTAGACACCAACATGGGTATCACGGACATGTTCAGAATGGCCAGCTGGGCGCCCGGATTTACAACTGACTCCATAGTAGCCCAGACCCTGCCGGGCGGTTTTTATGATGAATTTGATGAACATGGCAACCTCAGCCAGAGTTACTGGCAGGTCAGCCAAAAGCAGCTCCCCGGTCTGATAGACAAAATGCTGGACGGTGAAGTGGTAGCAGTAGTACAATTAAATCCGCAACCGTACCGACCGGCAATAAAAGACTCAGTAGATGAAGACGAAGAAGATAACGATATGATCGGCCACGAAGGTTATGTAACCGATGAAGGCAGTAATAAAACAGATAAAAAAAGTACCACCAAAACCGCTGACGATAAAAAGACAGATAAAAAAGGTGATACCACATATCAGCAAGACCAAAACCCGGGCGGGAATGACCATACAACCAGCGAGGAAGATACAACCATCAACCAGCCCAAACCCACAAAACCTGACATAACTCCCATAACGCCTCCCGGCAACGGCCCCGAAGGATATATTTAGCGTAACCAGGTGAACCCGAACTTTCCCCCCGAACGTAGCGGAGACTTTAGTCTCCGGCTCTACCTCCCCCCTGAACGTAGCGAAGACTTTAGTCTCCGGCTCTACTTAGGGGGAATCAACCGGAAGAACCGTCCCCTTGATTGAAAATAACTTTCTTTAAGTGAAAGAAAAAGCTGTATAATGTCTATTATAGGTAAGACTTACCAATTATGGTTGAGGGGTGAGGATAATTGATGCGGCAATAACCATCAAAGATTTGCGTAAGGTTTACCGGATCGGAGACGAAACAGTTGTAGCCCTGGATTCGGTTTCACTTACCATTCCTGTTGGCGAAATATGCGCCATTCTGGGCACCTCCGGCTCCGGAAAATCCACCTTGCTAAACCTGATGGCCGGATTGGAAAAACCTACCCGCGGCAGTATAATTATCAGCAAATATCCGATACATAAAATGGATGAAAAACAACTGGCCCGTTTTCGCCAATTGAAGGTGGGTTTCATATTTCAATCCTACCATTTGTTGTCCTCATATACGGCTCTGGAAAATGTTATGCTGCCCCTGATATTTCGCGGTATACCGGGAAATGAACGGGAGCAGGCAGCCCGCCTAATGCTGGAAGCAGTAGGGCTGAAAACCCATATGCGCCATAAACCCACGCAATTAAGTGGGGGGCAGCAGCAAAGAGTCGGCATTGCCCGGGCCTTTGTCAGCAAACCCCCGGTAGTATTTGCCGACGAACCCACCGGCAATCTGGACTCGCGCACAAGCGAGGAAATCATGCAACTGATTATGGGCATGGCCCGCCAGTATAATCAGACCCTGGTGATAGTCACGCATGACATTTATGTTGCCCGCTATGCAGATCGGATCATACATATACTGGACGGAAATATTGAACGGATTGAAAATAACATGCAAACTAATAAAAGAGGAGAATGAGAATGAAGGCAATTGTTCGGACAACTATTTCAATTTTGGCAATAATACTGTTAATGACCAATCTTTCAAACAGGGCGCTGGGAGAAAATGATATACCAATAATACCTCCGGAAGATCCTATGGTGATAATAGACACTGACAAGGAGATGCCTGTCTTTAAGGCCGGCGAGACCGGTTATCTGGATATCCCCATCTATAACCGCAGCAGTACTGCTGCAACCCGGGTAACAGTTTCGATAGACTTAGGTGATCTCAAAACTGCTCCTTTTGAAATTGACAAGATGAATCTGACTCGTCATGTCAGTAACATTTCCGGTAAAACGATGGTTGGATTCAAGGTAAAGGTCCCTGTCAATATCAAACCGCAAATTTACCCGATAAATGCATCAGTCAGCTGGTCCTCACCATATGGTTCAAGTGGTAGTGATTCCGCCACAATATATGTCAAAATAGAAAATGATCTAAAGCAACCTGATGTAATTCTTCAAAACATAAAATTTGAGGGTGAACGCTTACCGGCAGGTAAAGTCAGTATTATATATTTAAACATGTTTAATGATGGTGACTTAATAATAAATAATTTGGAAATGAAACTTTCCGGATTTACCCCTAATGGCATTAACTTACATAACTGGTCTGATGCTCAAACTGTAAAGAGTATTAAAAAAAATGAAACCAGACCGGTAGCTTATCAGCTCCACATTGATCCTTCCATGGAAAGCGGCACTTATACTTTGGACTTGACTTACAAATACCAGGATGAGCGTCAAACCGAGTATAGCAAAGAAGCCAAAGTTTACATACCGATTGATGGTAAAGGCGCTAAGGACGACTTCACGCCGCGAATTATAATAGACTATTATGACTTTGGCGGGGATTATATCCTTGCCGGGCAGAGTTTTCCCTTGTTCTTGAGCCTATTAAATACCAATGAAAGCAAAAGCATCAAAAATCTTAAGGTAAGCCTCAACTCAGAGGGAGGTATATTTTCACCGACAGGCAGTAGCAACTCCTTCTTTGTGGCTGATCTGCCGCCCGGGCAACACACTGACAAAACCATAACCTTTAAATCCAAACCAACGGCTGAAAACGAAACTCACAACATCACTGCCACCCTGGATTATCAGGATGAATCCGGCAATAAATTTACAGAAACTGAGATTATAAGTATTCCGGTAAATCAGAAACTTCAACTTACAACATCTGAAGTAATCATTCCCGATCAGGTCTTTGCACAAATGCCGACCGCTATTACCCTGGACTTTTATAACACCGGACGGGCCGTAATTCGTAACTTGATGATTACCACCAGAGGAGACGTTGAAATTCAAAACGGGGATATATATATTGGCAACCTGGAAGCCGGTCATAAAGACTACTATGATGTAACCATTATTCCGTCTCAGGAAGGAAAAGTCAGCGGGGTTATCCTATTGGAATATGATGATGAAATGGGGGAGCATTATCATATTGAAAAGCCGTTTTCATTAACAGTAATGGCAGCGCAGGAGCCTCCGATGGAACCGGGGAATATGGAACCTCCGCCTGAAGAAAAGAAAATTAAAAAATGGATGATTGCAGCTGCTGCTGGCGTAGTCCTGCTAGCCACCGGGCTGTTCATCCGGCGGATTAGGAAAAAACGCCGGGAAGTGGAATTTGATGAAGAAATCTGATTTGCTCAGCATGAGCCTGAATAGTCTGTGGCGCAGGAAAACCCGAACGGTGCTGACTATCCTGGGAGTAGTTATAGGAACCGCTTCGATTATTATCATGCTGTCGCTGGGCATTGCCATGGACAAAGGCTTTAAAGACCAACTGCAGCAAATGGGCAGCCTTAACATTATTGAAGTACATTCAGAATTTTACGGACCGTCCATGTCCGGGGACAACAGCCAGAAAAAGCTGTTGGATGTGGAGGCGGTTAACAGCTTTAGCCAGCTAAAGGGCGTAACCGCAGTCATGCCTCAAAAATCAGCCTACATGCGCGTAGTATCCGGTAAAATGGTGGGTGACATTTCTATTATCGGCATAAATCCACAACACCTGGAAGCCTTTGACTTTAAAGTGCAGGAGGGGCGGCTGCTGCTGCCCTCTGACAAAGAGGCTATACTATTTGGAAACCAGATTCCCTTCCAGTTTCACAACTCCCGTTTACGCGACCCGTGGGCATACCGGGGAGATGCTCCACCACAAGTAGACCTGCTGGGTGACCGTCTGATTTTAACGGCCGACATGGAATACGGACAACGCAACCGTTCAAATACGGACAGTAATTACAAGCCTCCCAAAGCCTATAAGGCCAAGGGAATCGGCATTCTGGAAATGAGTAATGGAGAAACTGATTACAATGCCTACATGAACCTGGCGGTACTGGAAAAAATTATTGCTGAAAATGAACGAAGCAATCGGGAGAGCAGGCCTCAACCGGGTGCCGGGCAGCAAAGCCAGTACGATGTAATTAAGGTCAAAGTAACCGACATAAATCAGGTAGTTCCCGTCCTGGATCAGATAAAAGCCATGGGCTACCAGACCTTCAGCCTGACTGACATGCTGGAATCAATGAAAAAAACCTCCCGTACCCTGCAGGCTATCCTGGGAGGAATTGGAGCCATCAGCCTGCTGGTAGCAGCCATCGGCATTACCAATACCATGGTAATGAGTATATATGAGCGAACCCGCGAAATCGGTGTAATCAAGGTATTGGGAGCCGAAATGGCTGATATACGCAGATTGTTTCTGATTGAAGCTGCCCTGATTGGCTTTGGTGGGGGGGTGATTGGGCTGCTCTTCAGCTACCTGATTTCCTGGATACTAAATACTGCCGGAGCCAGATTTATGGCCGATATGGGTTCCCCGTCAGCTATATCTGTAATCCCGCCGTTACTGGGGATATCAGCAGTAGCTTTTGCTACACTGGTAGGTATAGTAGCCGGCTACTCCCCGGCCCGCCGCGCCATGAACCTCAGCGCTCTCGACGCTATCCGGAGCGAGTAGGTGGGTTAAGTCACCTTGATTGTTGAAGCAGACACGGGGACGGTTCTCTTGTCTAACCCTGGTTAGACAAGAGAACCGTCCCCGTGTCTGGAAACAAAAGAACGGTATTCTGTCCGGAGACAGAATACCGTTCTTATTATGGATAGATTTTTTAATTTAACGGGCAACTATGATTCGCTGCAACCTAGTAATTTACAGTTAGTTTAACACCATTAAACTCGTTATCATAAGTTCCGTTAGCCATGTTCAAAGTTGATTTGGTTATGTTGGTTTTACCAACTATTTTAAAGTTTTCAACCGAAATAATGCGTCCGGTAGCTTTACTTATAACAATCTTGCAGTTCAGTTTCTGGTCGGCAAAGTTCATTGCAAACTTGCTATTAATATTGGCTGCAGTACTAATAATAGTCAGCAGTGATTGCGGACAGTTAACACCAGTGAGAGTAATATAGTAGTTGTTGGCATCATCGGTCAGTACACCATTGGATACCAAGTTAGTACCAGTTGCTTCGGGGCCGGCAATTATTTCATACATAGGGAATGTGGCTGCGGTGGCATTGCCCGTTCCGATTTGGTCAATATCGATGGTCAATGAGGAACTGCCTGTTTTAGAACTGTTTATACTTCCAGGATTAACAGTTACATCATTAACTTTTACATCACCAACTACTTTAACTGCCTTTACTATTCCGGTAAATGTAACGGTTCCAGTTACTGGAGCAAAGTTAGCTATAGCATTGCTAATCAAACTGGTCGGAGTGGCAGGTACTGCTGCTGCTTCAACAGTTACAGCACAGGTAGCAGTCTTTTTGCCATCTTCAGTAGTAACAGTAATGGTTGCAGAACCGGCAGCTACGGGAGTAACCACTCCATCAGCTACGGTGGCAACACTTTCATTGCTGGAAGACCAGGTTACATTCTTATTGGTGGCATCAGCAGGGGAAACTGTAGCAACCAGAGCTGCTGTATCTCCACCTTCACTTAAAGTCAGAGTACTTGCATTAAGGCTTACGCCGGTTACAGCTACTGTAGCAGCTTCAACCGTAACCGCACAGGTAGCGGTGAAGCTGCCATCTTCGGTCTTAACAGTAATGCTTGCAGAACCGGCAGCAACAGGAGTAACCACTCCATTGGCTACGGTGGCAACACTTTCATTGCTGGAACTCCAGGTTACATTCTTATTGGTGGCATTAGAAGGGGTCACCGTTGCAACCAGATTGCCAGTGGCTCCGCCAGCCGTCAGATTCAGGGAATTTTTATCCAGGCTTACACCGGTTACCTTTATTGTGGCTGCCGCAACCGTAACCGCACAGGTAGCGGTGAAGTTGCCATCTTCGGTCTTAACAGTAATGCTTGCAGAACCGGCAGCAACCGGAGTAACCACTCCATTGGCTACGGTGGCAACACTTTCATTGCTGGAACTCCAGGTTACATTCTTATTGGTGGCATTAGAAGGGGTCACCGTTGCAACCAGATTGCCAGTGGCTCCGCCAGCTGTCAGATTCAGAGCATTTTTATCCAGGCTTACACCGGTTACCTTTATTGTGGCCGCTGAAACAGTAACCGCACAGTTAGCGGTGAAACCGCCATCAGCGGTGGTAACAGTAATGGTTGCAGAACCGGCAGCAACCGGAGTAACCACTCCATTGGCTACGGTGGCAACTGCTTTATTGCTTGAACTCCAGATTACATTCTTGTTGGTAGCATCAGCAGGAGAGACCGTGGCAACGAGAGTAACGGCAGCACCGCCTGCAGTCAGGCTAAGAGTATCTTTATCCAGGCTTACACCGGATACTGCACCTACGGTTGGACTATTGCTTACGGGTTCAGCAGCACCAGCAGTACCATCATTAGCTATAGGTACAATAGTAGATGGAATTGCAGAACCTACCTGCTGATGTGCATCAGGTTGTAATGTTCCGGGTATGCTATCTTCATTAACAGCGGCATGAACATTAGTGAAAGAATTATTGGTAACTATTATTACCTTGGAAAAATCCCAATCAATAGCTTCCATATCACTTAAATAAGTTTGATAAGCTGCATCTGTTTTAGTAAGGGTAAGGTCGTAGCGATGTC
>DAIMDR010000009.1:0-29256 GCA_036725705.1 Syntrophomonadaceae bacterium
TAGAAATGGTAATGCCCGGAGACAACATCCAGATGGCCATTGAACTGATTACACCAATAGCCATAGAAGAAGGACTGCGTTTTGCCATTCGTGAAGGCGGCAGAACTGTAGGCGCTGGTGTTGTAACTGGAATTGCTTAAAAATTAAATTTGGGCTGTAGATATGCGAAGAGCCGTCAGGTTCTTCGCCGCCATACGCCCGGCAGCGTGTACAAATAAACTCAGTCTTTAAGGAGGTTTTGACCAGAGTGAGTGCCCAACAGAAAGTTCGAATTCGGTTGAAAGCTTTTGATCACAAGCTTCTCGACCAGTCGTCACAGAAAATTGTTGAGACAGTAAAAAAGAATGGTTCCAATGTTTCCGGTCCAATTCCATTACCGACCGAGAAAAACATTTATACTATTCTTCGCTCCCCGCATGTTAACAAGGATTCCCGGGAGCAGTTTGAAATGAGGACCCACAAGAGACTAATTGATATTTTGGATCCTAATCCCAAAACTATAGATGCATTGATGCACCTGGATTTACCTTCAGGCGTCGACATTGAAATCAAGTTATAGTTGAGGGCCGGTGCTTTGAGGCTAGTGGGGTAAATAAGTCTTTAAGGCAGTTTAACCCGGAAAAAAACAGAAATGATGTTGGACAGCCCACTTCCAACCAATCAAGAGAGAAATCTCAACTGGGAGGTAACTTAGGTGGCTATAATGAAAAAAGCAATTATGGGAATTAAAGTTGGTATGACCCAGATATTTGATGAAGCCGGAAAGGCAGTACCTGTAACCGTAGTTGAAGCTGGGCCATGTACAGTATTACAGAAAAAGAATAATGAAACTGATGGTTACGATGCAATTCAGGTAGGTTTTTACAACCTGAAAGAAAATAGAGCGAATAGACCGCTAAAAGGACATTTTAAAAAAGCCAATGTAAAACCGCTACGATTTATCCGGGAATTCAGGATAGATAATGTAGATAACTACGAAGTTGGCCAGGATATTACTGTAGAGCTGTTCCAGGCTGATGATGTAGTTGATGTTATTGGCACCTCCAAGGGTAAGGGCTTTGCCGGAGGAGTAAAAAGGCATAATTTTGCCCGGGGGTCCATGGGTCACGGTTCAAAATATCACCGCCGCCCCGGATCACTGGGAGCCAAGGGACCGGCCCGGGTATATAAAGGAAGAAAACTCCCCGGAAGACTGGGAGGGGAACGAGTAACTGTCCAGGGCTTAAAGGTAGTAAAAGTCTATCCGGAGCGCAATCTTATTCTTATTAAAGGCTCTATTCCAGGTCCTAACAAAGGTCTGGTTATGATTAAAAATTCGGTGAAAGCGTAGCGCGATACGCATCGCATAAGGAGGTTTAGCTAGATGCCCAAAGTTCCATTATATAACATGAGCGGTGCCCAAATCGGTGAGCTGGAACTGAAGGATAGTGTTTTTGGAATTAAACCCAATCAAGCAGTCCTGTATGACTTTGTTAAAATGCAGCTTGCCAATAAAAGAGTAGGGACATCATCAACCAAAACTCGCGCTGAAGTTAGTGGCGGAGGTAAAAAACCCTGGAGACAAAAGGGGACCGGCCGTGCTCGTGTAGGCAGCAGTCGCAACCCGGTTTGGACCGGAGGCGGAATTGCCTTTGGACCTAAACCGCGTGATTATTCTTACCGGTTACCTAAAAAAGTAAGAAGACTGGCCATGAAGTCAGCCCTCTCTTCCAAAGTAATTGATAATAACATTATTGTTGTGGATGCTCTGCAATTTGAAGAACCCAAGACCAAATTAATGGCGCAAACCTTGGAAGCGCTGAAGGTTGGTAAAAAGACCCTCTTAATTACTGCGTCAGCTGATAACAATGTAATTAAATCAGCCCGTAATTTACCAGGAGTGAAACCTTTAACTGCTGACTTCATTAATGTATATGACCTGTTAAACTACGAAACGCTGCTTATTACTCAAGATGCAGTAGCCAAAGTAGAGGAGGTGTTCGCCTAATGAGAAATTATCACGACATTATCATTAAACCGGTGATAACAGAGAAATCAATGGATCTTCTGGCGGATAATAAATACACCTTCATCGTTGATAGAAAAGCCAATAAAACTGAAGTAAAGAATGCCATCGAAAATATTTTCGGTGTAAAGGTAGAAAAGGTAAATACCCTGAATTTAAAGGGCAAACCCAAACGGATGGGTCGCTTTACCGGAAAAACTGCCAGTCGCAAAAAAGCGATCGTCACCCTTAAACCGGGACAAAAGATTCGTATTTTCGAGGGCATGTAAAATGTGCTCTGCTGCTAAGGAGGGAAAAGCTGTAAATGGCTATTAAGAAATATAAACCTACGACGCCCAGTAGAAGACAAATGACCGTTCTGACTTTTGATGAAATAACCAAAACAGAACCGGAAAAAAGCCTTACTGCCCCATTAAAGAGCAAGGCTGGAAGAAATGTATATGGGCGTATGACTGTAAGGCATAGGGGTGGAGGACACAAGCGCCTTTATCGCCTGGTAGATTTTAGACGCATAAAGGATGATGTGCCTGCCAAGGTTGCAGCTATAGAATATGATCCTAACCGTTCAGCCAATATTGCTCTGTTACATTATGCTGACGGCAGGAAAGCTTATATAATAGCTCCCCATAACCTCAAGGTGGGGGATACGGTTGTATCAGGTTCCAAAGCTGATATCAAAATTGGCAACACTTTGCCGCTAAAAGATATACCGGTAGGCTCATTAATTCATAACATTGAATTGCGCCCCGGCAAAGGCGGACAAATGGTAAGATCAGCCGGTACGGTTGCACAATTAATGGCCAAGGAAGGAAAATATGCACATGTCAGACTTCCTTCCGGAGAAGTCAGACTGGTACATTTAGCCTGTCGGGCTACCATTGGTCAGGTAGGCAACCTTGATCATGAGAATGTGACCATAGGCAAAGCCGGCCGCACCCGTTGGATGGGAGTAAGGCCCGGAGTAAGAGGTTCAGTTATGAATCCCACCGACCATCCTCATGGTGGAGGAGAAGGCCGGGCGCCAATTGGCAGAAAGTATCCGGTATCACCATGGGGCAAGATTGCTATCGGTGGCAAAACCCGTAAAAAGAAGCCATCTGATAACATGATAGTCAGGAAACGTAAATAAAGGAGGTCTTTTAAATGGCTAGGTCACTAAAGAAAGGACCTTATTGTGAACCTAAACTGTTAAAGAAGATAGAAGACATGAATGAGTCAGGTCAAAAAAAGGTAATTAAAACCTGGTCAAGGAGATCAACTATATTTCCACAGATGGTTGGTCATACCCTGGCAGTTCATGATGGCAGAAGACATGTTCCTGTATATGTTACTGAGGACATGGTAGGTATGAAACTGGGAGAATTTGCTCCTACCAGAACATACAGAGGTCATGCTGGGAAATCAGAAAAAACCAGCAGAGCCAGGTAGAAAGGAGGACTGGGTCATGGAATCCAGAGCGGTAGCTCGTTATATACGGGTATCACCAAACAAAGCTCGCCAGGTTGCTGATCTGGTGCGTGGCAAGGATATTGACGAGGCCATAGGAATTTTACGCTACACCAATAAAAAGTCAGCGCCGCTGATTAGTAAAGTCCTCAAGTCTGCCATTGCCAACGCAGAGCATAACTACGACATGGACTCTGATGAACTTTATGTATCAGAAATAATGATTGATGAAGGGCCTACTCTGAAAAGGATGAAGCCCAGAGCATATGGTAGAGCAGATGTAAGGCGACACCGTACCAGCCATATTACGGTGGTGCTCAGGGAAAGGGAGGTTAAATAGTGGGTCAAAAGGTTCATCCGAAAGGTTTTCGCATAGGGATCATCCGGGATTGGGACTCCAACTGGTATGCAGACCGCGATTATTCTGATCTGGTTCATGAAGATGTTAAGATTAGAAAGTATATTAAAGATCGTTTCTATGCTGCAGGCATTGCCAAAGTTGAAATCCAGCGGACCGGAACCCGGATGCGGGTTACTGTTCATACTGCCAAACCGGGCATAGTAATTGGCCGGGGAGGAACAGAGGTAGAAGTTCTGAAAAACGAACTTACCAAAATGACTAATAAAAATGTAAGCATTAACATTCAGGAAATTAAAAAACCGGAACTGGATGCTCAGATTGTAGCTGAGAATGTTGCCCAGCAGTTGGAAAAGAGAATATCTTTCCGACGGGCTATGAAACAAACTGTACAAAGATCAATGCGTACTGGAGCAGTAGGAATAAGAATTGCAATTTCAGGTCGTTTGGGTGGAGCAGAAATTGCGCGTACCGAATGGTACTCCGAGGGAAAAGTTCCCCTGCATACATTACGGGCTGACATTGACTATGGATTTGCTGAAGCGAACACCACCTACGGCAAGATTGGTATTAAAGTCTGGATAAACAGAGGCGAGATCATGCCGGAAGCTAAAAAACGACCAGATCAGAAAGCAGTGGAGGAGGCCGATCGGTAATGCTAACGCCAAAAAGAGTTAAATTCAGAAAACAGCATCGACCCGATCTAAAAGGTAAAGCCAACAAAGGAAATACCATTACGTATGGTGATTATGCTTTGCAGGCAATGGAGCCTGGTTGGATTACCAATCGTCAGATCGAGGCTGCCCGTATAGCTATTAATCGTTATATTAAAAGAGGCGGGAAATTATGGATTAAGATTTTCCCGGACAGGCCGCTAACTACCAAACCAGCTGAAACCAGAATGGGTAAAGGAAAGGGTTCGCCGGAACATTGGATAGCAGTTGTTAAACCCGGGCGGGTAATGTTTGAATTATCCGGAGTTAATGAAGAAGTTGCGCGTGAAGCCATGCGCCTGGCCGCTCACAAACTTCCCATTAAATGCAAGTTTGTGAAAAGAGAAGAGATAGGTGGTGAGGTTAGTGAAAGCTAAGAAGCTGAGAGAACTAACCGATGAGGAACTCAACAGAAGAGTAGCGGATTATAAAGAGGAATTGTTCAACCTTAGATTTCAATTGGCAACTGGACAGTTGGATAACCCTATGCGCATCCGGGATGTCAGAAAAAATATTGCCCGCTGTAAAACTGTACTGAGACAACGCGAAATTGGTATAGAAAGTAATGTTTAAATAAAGGAGGTCTAAGGGTGACTGAGAACCGCACAAACAAGAAAGTCAGGATCGGTACGGTAACCAGTGACAAGATGGAAAAAACCATCACTGTCAGTGTAGAAACCGTAAAACAGCATCCTCTTTATAAGAAGACCATAAAAACCAGTAAGAAGTACAAAGTTCATGATGAAAACAATGAAGCCAAAACCGGTGATATTGTTAGAATCATCGAGACCCGCCCCTTAAGTAAGGACAAACGCTGGAGACTAATTGAAATCATACGTAAAGCCAAAACATTGCAGTAGGTCTGGAAGGGAGGTTTACACGTTGATTCAACAGGAAACAATGCTTCAGGTAGGAGACAACACTGGAGCCAAAAAAGTTCTTTGCATAAAGATTCCAGGCGGCTCAGGCCGTAAGTATGCCAGTGTAGGCGATATTATAATCTGCTCTGTAAAGGAAGCTGCTCCAGGTGGAGTTGTGAAAAAGGGTGATGTTGTAAAAGCAGTTGTAGTCAGGACTAAAAAAGAAATCAGACGACAGGATGGTTCTTATATAGCGTTCTCAGAAAACGCAGCTGTTATTATTGATGACAACAACAATCCCAAAGGCACCCGTATATTTGGACCGGTAGCCCGGGAACTCAGAGAAAAAAACTTTATGAAGATAATATCTCTGGCCCCGGAAGTCCTTTAGTCGATGGAGGTGTAAGGAATGCAAATCAAAAAAGGCGACATTGTCTATGTCATCGCAGGCAAGGACGCCGGTAAAAAAGGGAAGATTCTGCGGGTGTTTCCCCGGACGAATAAAGTTGTAGTAGAAGGTGTCAACCGGGTGAAGAAGCACCAGAAACCCAGTCGCAGTCTTCCTCAGGGGGGAATACTGCAGATCGAATCACCACTCAATGCATCCAATGTCATGCTGTTGTGTGGTAAATGCGACAAACCAACCCGAATTGCTCATAAAGTACTGGGCAATAACGAGAAAGTAAGAGTATGTAAACATTGCTCTGAAGTAATTGATTAAAAACTCCGGAAGGGAGGCTTAGTTAGTGCATGGCTAGGCTGTATGAGCTCTATAAAAACGAAATAACGCCAAAAATGATGGAAAAATTTCAATATAAAAACGTTATGCAAGTCGCAAGGATTGAAAGGATAGTAATCAACATAGGTGTTGGTGAGGCCATTCAGAATCCCAAGGCTTTAGACGGAGCAATAAATGATTTAACCATCATAGCCGGACAAAAGCCGGTAGTTACGCGGGCCAAAAAATCCATAGCGGGTTTTAAGCTGCGTGAAGGAATGCCAATTGGATGCAAGGTTACGCTGCGGGGAGACAGAATGTATGAATTTCTGGACAGATTAATTAATCTTTCCCTGCCTCGCGTAAGAGACTTCAGAGGAGTATCGCCAGAAGCGTTTGATGGCCGGGGTAACTTTTCCCTGGGTATCAAAGAACAAACCATTTTTCCGGAGATCGAATACGATAAAATCGATAAGATCCGGGGAATGGAAGTTAACATAGTTACCACGGCGAAGACTGATGAAGAAGCCAGAGAGTTACTTAGAAGTATGGGTATGCCATTTAGATAGGAGGTATCATTCCCGTGGCCAAGAAAGCACTTATTGCTAAACAGAAGCGGCCCCAGAAGTATGAAGTTCGTGAGTACAACCGCTGCAAAATATGTGGCCGGCCCAGAGCGTACATGCGTAAATTTGGGATGTGCCGGATTTGCTTTAGAGAAATGGCCCACCGGGGCGAGTTGCCCGGCGTCACCAAATCAAGCTGGTAGGCTGCAAAGGAGGTATAGGATATGGTCATGACTGATCCCATAGCCGATTTCCTGACCAGGATCAGAAACGGTAATATGGTCATGCATGAGACCGTTGAGGTGCCCAGTTCCAAGGTTAAGTTATCTATTGCTGATATCATGAAACAGGAAGGGTACATCAAAGAATACGAATATATTGAAGATGACAAGCAGGGAGTTATACGCATATACCTTAAATACGGACCCAACAAACAAAAAGTAATTACCGGGATTAAGCGTATCAGCAAACCCGGGTTGCGGGTCTATGTTAGAAAAGATGAGGTACCCAGAGTACTTGGTGGTCTGGGAACAGCGGTTATTTCAACTTCCCGGGGACTGATGACGGACAAAAGGGCTCGTAAAGAAGGCCTGGGCGGCGAAGTCATCTGTTACATCTGGTAGCTGAAGGAGGGATAGACAATGTCAAGAATTGGTAGAAAACCCATCAGTCTACCCCAGGGTGTAGAAGTTACCGTAGAGGGAAATCTGGTGTCTGTAAAAGGACCAAAAGGTTCATTGGCCCAGGTTATTCCTGAGGGTATCACCATCGTAAATGAAGATGGTAACATTCTGGTGACTCGACCTAACGATACCAAAATGCTCAGGTCCTATCATGGACTGACCCGTTCTCTGATAGCTAACATGGTAGATGGCGTAAGCAACGGGTTTGAAAAAAAGCTGGAATTAGTCGGCGTTGGATACCGTGCACAATTACAGGGTGAAAAACTGGTAATTAACATAGGCTTTTCACATCCGGTGGAAATAGAACCACCTGCAGGAATTCAATTTGAAGTACCGGCAGTAACCAAAATTACGGTTAAAGGTATCGACAAACAACTGGTGGGTAATACTGCGGCACATATTCGCGCAATCCGCAAACCTGAACCTTATAAAGGCAAGGGTATAAAATATGAGAACGAAGTCATCCGTCGCAAAGCTGGCAAAGCTGGCGGTAAATAATTCAGGAAGGGAGTGACCGCATTGATAAACAAAGCCAGCAAGAATTCACTCAGACAGGGTAAGCATAACCGTATTCGCAGAAAAATCGCCGGTACCGGTGAAATTCCGCGGTTGTGCGTTTATAAAAGCCTGAATCATATATACGCGCAGATTATTGATGATCAAAAGGGTATAACCCTGGCAACTGCTTCTACCCTGGAAAAAGACCTGAAAGATCTCCCTTCCCGCACCAATATTGATGCTGCAAAGGAAGTAGGCATGAGAATTGCTCAGAAAGCACAGGAAAAGGGCATTACTGAGGTAGTCTTTGATCGTAGTGGCTACAAATATCATGGTTGTGTTGCGGCATTAGCTGACGCGGCGAGAGAAAAGGGACTGCAGTTCTAAAGTGAATTCAGTAAGCTAGGAGGGAAATGATGTTTGAAAGGGAACAGACTGGCCCCGAATTAATAGAAAAAGTAGTTAACATTCGCAGAGTGGCCAAAGTTGTAAAAGGCGGACGCAGATTCAGCTTTAGTGCTCTGGTAGTAGTTGGCGATGGTCAGGGTAATGTTGGTACCGGTAAAGGGAAAGCCAATGAAGTACCGGAAGCAATACGCAAAGCAGTTGAAAATGCCAAGAAGAATATGATTGAGGTTCCTTTGATACAGGAAAGAACCATACCCCATACCATTATTGGAATATTTGGCGCTGGACAGGTACTTCTTAAGCCGGCTTCCCCCGGTACTGGAGTTATCGCCGGTGGCCCGGTGCGTGCAGTTCTGGAAGCAGCTGGTATTAAAGATATTCTTACCAAGAGCCTGGGATCATCCAACTCTAATAATATGGTGCACGCTACGATGGAAGGCTTAAAAAACCTGAAGCGGGTTGAAGAAGTAGCTAAACAGCGGGGTAAAACTGTCGACGAGATAATGAACTAGGGAGGTAACCACGTGGCCAAGCAACTAAAAGTGACCTGGAGCAAAAGTACCATTGGTTGTCCCGAGACTCAGAAAAAAACCATAAAATCTCTGGGTTTTAGTAAATTACAGCAGACCCTCGTAAAAGAAAACAGCGAACAACTTCGGGGTCAGCTTAACAAAGTAAATCACCTTCTTACTATTGAAGAGATTGACTAACAAAAGGAGGTTAGGGCATGAAACTGCATGAACTACAATCTCCACCTGGTGCAAACAAACGCATTAAACGGGTTGGCCGGGGAACCGGTTCCGGACATGGAAAGACCTCAACCCGTGGACACAAGGGACAGAAATCCCGTTCCGGTGGAGGGGTGAGACCGGGTTTTGAAGGTGGACAAATGCCTTTGCAAAGACGTCTGCCCAAGCGCGGATTCACTAACATTTTCAAAAAAGAGTATTCGATTATTAATGTAAAAGATTTTAATGTCTTTGAAGACGGCACGGAAGTAACCCTGGAATTACTTCAACAGGCTGGACTAATTAAAAACCTGAAAAACGAAGTAAAGGTTTTAGGTGATGGTGACCTGGAAAGAAAAGTTATGGTCAAAGCTCACCGCTTTAGCAAACAGGCAGAGGAAAAAATTACTGCCCGGGGTGGCAAGGCTGAGGTGATCTAATGCTAAATACCTTTCAGCAGGCATTTAAAGTAAGTGACCTAAGAAGCAAATTATTATTTACCTTATTGATGTTGTTGATATTCAGAGTCGGGGCTCATGTACCAGTACCTGGAATTAACGCTGAAGCAATGCAGCAGCTGATGACAGGTCAATTATTCGGGTTCTTTGATATTATTTCCGGGGGAGCATTCAAGCGATTCAGTATATTCGCCATGAGTATAACTCCGTATATCAATGCCTCGATTATTATGCAGTTGTTGCAGGTTGTCATACCCCGTTTGGAGCAATTATCCAAAGAAGGGGACGAAGGCCGCAAGGTTATTGCCCAGTATGTTCGTTACGGAACTGTAGTGCTGGGATTCATCCAGGCAATTGGCATGTCAATTGCGTTGGGAAGAAGTGGTGCAATTATTAACCCGGGCTTTGCTTCCTATATGACAATTGCTATTTCCTTAACTGCCGGAACGGCTTTCCTGATGTGGATAGGCGAGATGATTACCGAAAAAGGAATAGGCAATGGGATATCGCTGATAATCTTTGCCGGTATCGTATCCCGGTTACCGTCCCAGATAGCAGGAATAGGTCAGGAATTATCCGGCGGAATTATCGGTTTCTTCAACATTCTGCTGTTTGTCGTGCTGGCACTGGCGATTATAGCAGCCATTATTGCGGTAAACGAAGGACAGAGAAGATTACCGATCCAATATGCCAAACGGGTAGTAGGGCGTAAACTGTATGGGGGGCAAAGTACTTTCCTGCCTCTTAAAGTTAATGCTGCCGGGGTTATCCCCATAATATTTGCTATGTCGTTAATGATGTTTCCAGCAACCATAGCTTCATGGATGCCGCAGACATCGAAATTTAATATACTTTTAAACCAATATTTTAATTTTGGTAGTTTCGCTTATAATTTATGTTATGCGTTGTTGATTGTATTCTTTACTTACTTCTATGTGGCAATTATCTTTAATCCCATGGATGTAGCCGAGAATATAAAGAAATATGGTGGTTTTGTTCCAGGTATCCGTCCGGGCCGACCTACCGCTGAATATATTGATAGAGTATTATCGAGACTGACGCTGGCTGGCGGTGTGTTTCTGGCGTTAATTGCGGTAATGCCAAACTTTGTCATTAAATTGACTGGTGTTACCAGTATGTGGTTTGGCGGGACAGCTCTTTTGATTGTTGTAGGTGTAGCACTAGATACCATGAAACAGATTGAGTCGCACTTGTTATTACGCAGTTATGAAGGTTTTGTAAAATAGGAGATGATACCGTGAACGTTATACTCATGGGTCCACCGGGAGCAGGGAAAGGCACGCAGGCGGAAATTATAAAGGTTGCCTATCCGATACCACATATATCAACCGGTGATATGTTCCGCGAAGCGGTTCAGAATGAGACCCCATTAGGAAAAGAAGCTAAAATGTACATGGACGAAGGTAAACTGGTGCCGGATAAAGTCACCATCGGCATAGTAGAAGAGAGACTGGCCCAGGATGATTGCAATCAGGGATTTCTGCTGGATGGATTTCCTCGTACCACGAAACAGGCCGAGGCTTTGGACGAAGTCCTTGAGCGGCTGGATAAAAAAATTGATGCTGCGATTAATATAACCGTTCCTACTGATTTATTAGTACGCAGAATGGTGGGCAGAGTTAGCTGCAAGGATTGCAAATCCATTTATAATCTGGAATTTAATCCACCAACACAAACAGGTGTATGTGACAAATGCGGGGGGTCACTGACACAACGCAGTGATGACCAGGAAGAAACTGCCCGCAGGCGCCTCGAAGTATACAGTGAACAAACTGCCCCGCTGCTGGCCTATTATGAGAAACAAGGGGTTCTGCATACATTAAGGGGTGATCGGGAAACTCGTGAAGTATTTGCCGATATCAAAACTATTCTGGAGCACGCATAGATGATAACTTTGAAAACTGCTGATGAATTAGTCAGGATGAGGCAGGCCGGGGCAGTTGTAGCCCAGGTTCTGAGCCTGTTGGAAGCTAAAATCAGGCCCGGAGTCACAACGGGAGCATTAAACGCTCTGGCCGAAGAGGAATGCCTGAAAAGAGGGGCTATTCCGGTATTCAAAAATTATCCCAACCCGCGTGGGGGGAGACCTTTTCCCGGTGCTATATGTGCTTCCATTAATGAAGAAGTAGTACACGGGATTCCTGGAAACCGGACCCTGAAAGAAGGAGATATTCTCAGCATAGATTTTGGGGTATTGGTTGATGGCTTTGCCGGTGATTCTGCGATAACGGTTCCAGTAGGTGAAGTGCATCCGCGCGCGGCTAAACTTATTCAGATAACTGAAGAAGCGCTTATGAAGGGAATCGAACAGGCAGTTATCGGAAATCGACTGGGAATGGTCTCCAACGCCATCCAAACCCATGCTGAAAAGCAAGGATTTTCTGTAGTAAGAGAATTCGTGGGTCATGGTATTGGTCAAAAAATGCATGAAGACCCGCCTATACCAAATTACGGAAGGCAGGATCGGGGACCTACCTTAAAGCAGGGTATGACCCTGGCTATTGAACCAATGCTTAATATAGGAACCTTCAAGGTAGTAACCAAACCGGACGAATGGACAGTGGTAACCCAGGACGGAGAATACTCTGCTCATTTTGAACATACCATAGCCGTAACTGAGCATGGTCCGGAAATACTAACCCTACGGTAATGGAGGTGGCCTTTTGAATGACTTAATTGGCAGAGTAGTATTTTCAAAGACTGGCCGGGATAAAGACAGAATGTTTATTATAGTAAAGACCATTAATGATAAACTGGTTCTGATTGCTGACGGAGATATACGAAAAATTGAGAATCCCAAGGTTAAGAACCTGAAACATTTAAGCCTTACCGTCTTATATGCCACAGAGGTAAAGGCATACCTGGATAAAGGTGAAATACCCGGCAACAACATTATCAGGAAAGAACTGAAACGGATACAGGAAGCCAGAGAATTAAACGGGAGGGGGGTCTAATAAATGGCTAAGGATGATGTTATCGAAGTTGAAGGTAAGGTTCTGGAACCACTGCCAAACGCTATGTTTAAGGTAGAACTTGAGAACGGCCATAAGGTCCTCGCTCACATATCTGGCAAAATGCGAATGAATTTTATAAGAATACTGCCTGGTGACAAGGTTATGGTAGAATTATCACCGTACGATTTAAGCCGCGGCAGAATAACATACCGTTTCAAATAAGTAGTCCTCAAGGCATTTAAGGGAGGTAAGTATTTTGAAGGTAAAACCATCGGTAAAACCAATGTGTGAAAAGTGTAAAGTTATTAAACGTAACGGAAAAGTAATGGTAATATGTGAAAATCCCAAGCACAAACAGGTGCAGGGTTAATAAACGGGAGGTGAACGAGTTTGGCGAGAATTGCAGGAGTTGACTTACCCCGGGAAAAACGAGTTGAAATATCCCTAACTTATATATTTGGTATAGGGAGACCTTCTTCTCGGAAAATCCTGGAACAGGCAGGTATAAATCCTGATACCAGGGTCAAAGATCTTACCGAGGAAGAAGTAGCGAAACTCAGGGATATTATTGAGAAAAGCTATCAGGTTGAAGGTGATCTGCGCAGACAGGTCAGTATGGATATAAAGAGACTCATGGATTTGGGTTGCTATAGAGGTCTGCGCCATCGTCGCGGCTTGCCGGTTCGCGGACAAAAAACCAAGACCAATGCACGTACTCGCAAAGGACCAAAGCGTACTGCAGGCGGGAAAAAGAAATAGCCGGGATAAGGAGGGTTATTAGATGGCAAAAAAGACAGCGACGACCAGAGTAAAAAGACGCGAAAAGAAAAATATCGAACATGGAATAGCGCATATCAAGTCAACATTTAATAATACAATTATTTCCATTACTGATCGACATGGAAATGCTATCTCCTGGGCCAGTGCTGGAACATCAGGGTTTAAAGGCTCTCGTAAGAGTACCCCGTTTGCTGCACAGCAAGCAGCCGAAAGTGCTGCCCGGGCAGCTATGGAGCATGGCTTAAAAGAAGTGGAATGCTATGTAAAGGGACCTGGGGCCGGGCGTGAAGCGGCTATCCGTTCTTTACAGGCCGCCGGATTGGAAGTCAGTGTAATCAAAGATGTTACCCCTATTCCACATAACGGTTGCAGACCACCGAAAAGAAGAAGGGTTTAAGGAGGTAGTGGTATAAAGTGGGAAGATATACTGATTCTGTTTGCCGGCAATGTCGCCGCGAAGGAGAAAAACTCTTTCTCAAAGGAGATCGTTGTTACTCAGAAAAATGTTCAGTAGAAAGACGGGCGTATCCACCGGGAGCGCATGGTCAGGGTCGCAGGCCAAAAACCAGTGAATATGGACTACAGCTGAGAGAAAAGCAAAAGACCAAACGCATATATGGACTGATGGAAAAACAATTCCGCAACTATTTTAAAAAAGCTGACCGTCAGCAGGGAATCACCGGTTCCAATTTGCTGATACTATTGGAACGGCGTCTGGATAATGTTATATATCGTTTAGGTTTTGCCAGTTCCAGAAAAGAAGCTCGTCAATTGGTTAACCATGGCCATTTCATAATAAATGGCAAGAAAGCCAATATCCCTTCCATACTGGTCAGGGTGGGGGATGTAATTCAGGTACGTGATACCAGTAAGGATTCACCCAAATTTGAAGAACTTAAAGATCAAGCAGCATATAAGACTCCTCCGGAATGGTTAACAGTGGATGTAGAAAACCTGACTGGCAGTGTACTGGCATATCCGGTACGCGAGCAGATAGATACAGCTGTAAACGAGCAGCTCATTGTTGAGCTGTACTCCAGATAAATATACACCTCTAACACAAAGGAGGAGATAATTGCATGCTAGAGATGGAAAAACCGCGCATTGAATGTGTTGAAAAAGATTCGGATTCCAACTACGGCAAATTCGTCATTGAACCCCTGGAAAGAGGATATGGAACTACTTTGGGTAACTCTTTGCGCAGAGTACTGTTATCTTCACTGCCAGGAGCAGCAGTAAGCTCCATTAAGATAGATGGAGTGCTGCATGAATTTTCTTCCATTCCCAATGTAGTGGAAGATACCACCGAGATCATTCTCAATATTAAACGCATGGTCTTACGCTATGATGGTAATGATCGAAAAATAATTCATCTGGAACAGACTGGTCCGGGTGAAGTAACTGCGGGTTGTATTGAACAGGATGCTGAGGTGGAAATACTTAATCCGGAGTTGCATATTGCCAAACTGGATAAAGATGCCAAGCTAGTCATGGAATTAACAGTTGAACGGGGACGCGGTTATGTACCTGCTGATCAACAACCATACAAAAACGAAGATATTGTAGGTTTAATTCCGATTGACTCAATATTTACTCCGGTGACCAGAGTCAACTATATGGTTGATAATGCCCGGGTGGGCAAAAGAACTGACTATGACAGCCTTACTTTGGAAGTATGGACCAACGGCAGTATAAGTCCGGAGGAATCAGTTAGTTTGTCGGCACAAATCTTAATAGAATACCTCAAGCTATTTACTGAAATTGATGACACCTATGCTGAAGTGGAAATTTTGGTTGAAAAAGAAGAGGAGAAAAAAGACAAAGTTCTGGAGATGTCCATCGAGGAATTGGAACTGTCAGTACGGGCTTCCAATGGTTTGAAAAGGGCTAACATTAATACAGTGGGAGATCTCATTGAGAAAACCCGGGAAGAAATGAGTAAAATCCGTAACCTGGGACAAAAATCCCTGGAAGAAATTGAACGCAAGCTGAAGGAACTTGAACTGGGTTTCAAGAAACCGGAAGATTAGGAGGGAGGAAAAGGTAGTGGGCTATCGCAGATTTGGACTGAGAAGCGATCATCGTAACGCTATGCTTAGAAATACAGTTACCTCACTGTTGGATGCAGAGAAGATAACTATTACCGAAACCAAAGCCAAAGACATCAGGCGTCTGGCTGATCAGATGATTACTCTGGGAAAACGGGGCGACCTGCATTCCAGACGGCAGGCTCAGGCTTACCTGATGAGTGATGATGTAGTTTACAAATTATTTACCAGATTGGCAGATCGCTACAGTGACCGTACAGGTGGATATACCCGCATAATTAAAACTGGTTTCCGCAAGGGTGACGGTGCCCCGATGGTGATAATTGAATTAGTGGACTAGTAACATGATCAGGCTGGATCAGGTTAGTTACACTTATCCGAACAGTATTAGTCCGGTAATAAAAAATATTACCCTGAATATAGAAACGGGGGAAAAGCTGGTCGTTCTGGGCAAAAACGGCTCAGGGAAATCTACTCTGGCCAGGCTGATGAATGCCAGCCTGGTACCTGATGCAGGCAGCCTTACGGTAAACGGACTCAATTCCCGGCAAGCCGAAAATCGCAGAATTATTCGCCGACAGATATCTTTGCTGGGATCCATGCCGGATCACGGGTTTGTATCTAATTTAGTGGAAGAAGACATAGCATTTGGGCCTGAAAATTTGGGGCTTCCCCCGGGTGACATAAGAAAAAGAGTTGATACTGCTCTTAACCTGGTATCAATGGAGGATTATGCTGCATATCCTCCTTATCTTTTGTCCGGAGGGCAAAAACAGCGTATTGCCCTGGCAGGAATGCTGGCCATGCAACCGGCCGGTATGATCATAGATGAATCCCTGGACATGTTATCCCGGCAGGGGCGAAATGAAATGATAAACCTGCTCCTGAAAATAAACCGGGAGCAAGCGGCCACATTAGTGCTGACAACCCAAAGCCTGGAAGATATCTGGTGGGCAGATCGGGTGGCAGTACTTGAACAGGGAAAGTTAAAATTACTGGCTACTCCCGGGCAGCTTTTATCACAACTGCAGTTAATTGAGGCAATGGGTCTGGAGCCGCCGGAAACAACCAAATTAATTCAAAGCATAAAACAGAAGGCAGGAACAGCCATACCTGCAGACATTACAGATCTGAATACATTGGTGGAGATATTATGCCCCTTACTTTAGAACAGGTTTCATTCTCCTGGCAACCCGAGGGAGTATTCAAAAAACAGGTACTGGACAGTATAAGTTTTTCTCTGCATAAAGGGGAAATAGCAGCTCTATTGGGAGCTGAAGGTGCCGGCAAAACTACGCTGCTGCAAATAATGGCCGGACTTATAAAACCGGACCGGGGTACAGTAAAACTGGATGGCAGAACCATCAAACTCCCGGGTGGACATAATGGGGAAATTGGCATGTTATTTCAATTTCCGGAACAACAAATATTTGAATTGAATATATATGATGAGATAGCGTATGGGCCCAAAAACCAGGGCCTGAAAGGGAAAAAATTACAGACGGCAGTATATCAAGCTTTGCAAAGTGTTGGTTTAAAACCGGAGGTATTTTTAGAACGACATACGGATAATATTAGTAGTGGAGAAAAACGACGCGTAGCCATAGCCGGAGTTCTGGCTATGCAACCTCGTTATTTATTGTTGGATGAACCCCTGGCAGGACTGGATTATGAAGCAGCTGCGGCAGTAATAGAATGCTTGCATAATATAAATCAGCAGTACGGTATAACGATGCTTATAGTAGCTCATAAACCGGATAGATTGCTGCCATTATTTAACCGTTATTTAATACTGAAATCAGGACGATTAATTACAGACATGGCAACCCAATCAGCTGTATCAATTGCACAGGTATTGCAACAGGCAGAAATCGAATTACCGGTTAGTCTGGAATTGATTCAGCATCTGTCCAGAGCAGGCGGAGATTGGTCTGAAATAACCGCCAACCCGGAGGAGATTTACCGGCAAATCGCGGTACGCATTCGGAACAAGAAGGGAGAGGAATGAAGTGGGTCTGCGTATGGGTCAATATTTACCTCTCGATTCACCAATTCATCGACTAGACCCCCGAACCAAACTGCTGGTTACAATTATACTGGGATTAGCCTGCTTTAAAGCACCCTACCCATGGGGACTAATTATGATCCTGAGCATGATTCTGATTCTGGTTATAGTCAGTCGGATACCCGGGTATCATTACTGGCAGGATCTAAAACCTTTTATGCCGATAATATTAATCACGGTTACCATTCAACTATTTCTGACCCCGGGAGATTATTTAACCGGCTATCACCCGTTAATTATTACGCAGCAGGGAATAACAGCAGCTATGGGATTATTGATGCGTATAACCGGCATACTGCTTTTAGCCCGCTGGTTGACAGCTACTACCCGACCGGTGGAATTAACCAACAGTCTGGAAACCCTGCTTAAGCCCTTGAAACGAACAGGATTTCCGTTACACGAACTGTTAATGATAATGACCCTGAGTCTAAGTTTTATTCCTCTGTTGGGGGAAGAAACCGTCAGAATACATAGAGCCCAAGCCGCCCGGGGTGCTAATCTGCGTACCGGGAACCTGCTGACAGGAATGAAAAGAATAATATCAATTATAGTTCCTTTATTACGGGCATCCATGCAAAGAGCCGCCTATCTGGCTGAAGCTATGGAAAACCGGGGTTATGAGGCGGGAGGACATCGTACCCATCTTTATCAACAAAAACTGGCCTTATGTGATTACGGACTTTTTTCAACGGTGGTGGCTGTAGTAGTTCTAATCCTTTAAGGAGAATAACATGCATCGAATTAAAATGTTAATAGAATACGACGGCAGTAACTATCATGGTTTTCAAATCCAGCCTAATGCTCATACTATTCAGGCGGAAATAGAAAGCAGTATAGAAAAACTGACCGGAAATCCAGTGCGGATCATATCAGCGGGGAGAACTGACAGTGGAGTACATGCCCTGGATCAGGTAATTGCATTTGACACCGATTCCGGCATTCCGCCTGAAAAATGGCAGTTTGCCTTAAACAGTGTCCTGCCGGCTGATATCAGGGTAATAAAAAGCTCCTTAACCCGACCTGATTTCCATCCCCGCTTTGATGCCATCAGTAAAAACTATATATATAAAATCTATCGTCAGCGCTCTGGAAGCACATTTTACCGTAAATATGCGTTACTATACTTTGAGGATCTGGACCTGGAAGCTATGCAAACAGCATGTGAGTATCTTATTGGCTGGCATAGCTTTCGGGCTTTCTGTGCCAGTGGCAGCTCAGTCAAAGGCTATGAACGCGAAATTATTAATTGTTACTGGAAGCAGGAATTGCCCTTCCTAACCCTGGAAATATCGGCCAATGGCTTCTTATACAATATGGTACGCATAATAGTGGGCACCATGCTGGAAATCGGACGGCACAGTTTTCCTCCGTCCGCCATACAGCAAATGTTAAGCTCCGGAGAAAGAATGATGGGTGGACCGACCGCGCCGCCGCAGGGATTATACCTGCAGAAAGTTCATTATAAAGAATAATAATACTTTAATACGGGAATTCATTGACAAGCACTATACATTTTCGATAAAATATTAAGGTAGTCTGTCTGGAAGGATCTGCTTCCTGCCCCGTTAGTGGACTCCGGTAGGATAGATGTATTGCAAGTACAGGAGGGAACATCGTGAAAACCTATATGGCGAAACCAGCAGAGATTGACCGCGCCTGGTATGTAATTGACGCCAGCGGCCAGACTCTTGGTCGACTCTCTTCAGAAGTGGCCTCCATCCTGAGGGGAAAACATAAACCTACCTATACCCCCCATATTGACACGGGGGACTTTGTAATTATCATCAATGCAGAGAAGATTCAGCTGACTGGCGACAAGCTTCTGCAGAAGAAGTACCGTTATCATACCGGTTATCCAGGCGGCTTAAAAGAAATGGACTATAAGACTCTGCTGGATAAACGTCCGGAAAGAGCGATTGAAGCGGCCGTCAAGGGCATGCTTCCCCATAATCGTCTGGGCGCTCAGATGTATAGAAAGCTCAAGGTATATCGTGGCAGTGAACATCCCCATCAGGCTCAAAAGCCAGTAGTTCGCGAGCTTAGAGGGTAAGGAGGAGCGTTATGGCAAAGGTACAATACTGGGGAACCGGAAGAAGAAAAAAAGCCGTTGCCAGGGTAAGGCTGGTGCCTGGAGACGGGAATATCATAATCAACGACCGTAAATTCGAAGAATATTTTCCTAATAAGACCAGCCGTTTAATTGTTGAACAGCCCTTGGAACTAACCAATACCAACGGCAGATTTGATGTGATTTGTCGTGTACATGGCGGTGGAGTAAGCGGGCAGGCTGGCGCGGTGCAATTAGGTATTGCCCGGGCTCTGACCAGAGCCAACGAGGAACTGCGCCCGACTCTGCGTAAAGCAGGTTTTATGACCCGCGATCAGCGCATGAAAGAGCGTAAAAAGTACGGCCTGCACAAAGCCAGAAAAGCACCCCAATACTCAAAACGTTAATTGGGAAAACAAAAGGCTCCCTCAAAAGGGGAGCTTTTTTTATGGGCAAAGTCTGGTCAGTTATGGTTAGCAGATTATTCCTGCACGGAATGAATCCAGCTATATATATTTAAACCTTAAGGGCCAGCGTTTCCAGAGAATGAGCCAGAGCGGGGAAATCAGGCTTGCTTATCTGAGCATCAGCCCCTACCGCCTCGCCCTTGTGGAATAAATCTTCATTTATAAGCGAGGAGAAAATAACCACCGGAAGTTGTTGCAAAATCGGGTGTTCTTTAACCCGGCGGGTTAGGTGATGCCCGTCCATCTGAGGCATTTCAATATCGGTAATCAACAACTGTACCTCTTCGGTAAAGCCATTTCCGCGTTTGCTCACCAAATCCTCCAGGTAATTCCAAGCCAGAGCGCCATTTTCAAAAAATCTGAGATTGGTAAACCCGACACTATTCAGTACCCCTTCAATAAAGTGCCGGAGGGTAGGGGAATCTTCCGCTATAATAATGCGTTGACTGGAATGATCGGAGGTAGGGTCGATATTCATTTGATCCATTTTGAAACCCATACCGGGATTAATATCCATCACAATCTTTTCAAAATCTAGCAGGAGAATTATCCTTTCCCCCATTTTTATTATGCCGACTGCTGCGCTTTCGTCACTATGAAGATCAGAAGGTTTTTCTATCTGCTCCCAGGATATACGGTGTATCCTAGCTACGGTCTGCACCCGAAAAGCGACCTTCATTTTATTAAATTCAGCAACTATTACCCGATCTTGTTGAGGATTCGCTGAAGGTTCATAGTTTAAATACTGACCGAGATTAATTTGCGGCATTATATTACCCCGAAGATAGATGAGACCTTCGATACAAGGATGGGTTCCTGGCAGTGGGACTACTTTTATCGGATTGATTATTTCGCGTACTTTCATTACATTGATACCAAAAGCGCTTTCACCGACACCAAATTCAATTATCTCCATCTCATTGGTACCACTTTCAAGCAAGATACCTCTTTTAGTCTCGTCTGTTGCCATAAAATAAACCTCCTTGCAATTAATAATAGAATTATAAGAAATTTAAAGCAGGGGTTTTAAGTAGAATTGAATACTTGTATTTTGTTTACCCCATATAATGCACAGACCAGGAATTTATTTTATTCATAAAACCAAACTTAATATTTAGCTGAATAAACTTATGAGCTGATAACTATTGGCAATCTTTGAATATTTAATTAAATAATATATCAAAACCGATATAATTAAAAGCATTATACCTGAGGCGGGCAGGAGGCACTTTTGATTCTCCGCTACAAAAAGGTATAATCATATTTTGTTTTGCTTATATATATGAAAAGTAAAAATTTTAGGGGATGATGAGTATATTTAAGCGGGCAATATTTATACCTCAGCGGACTTATCGGATAGGCATGGCTGCTATTATGATATTTATACTGGGATTAGCGGTGATATGGGGAGAAAGACCGGTGGCTCAGGTGGCATCTTATGCCGTGGCTAACCGGGTTATTGTTATTGATCCCGGTCACGGTGGCTTTGACCCGGGAGCCCAGCGCGGAGAATTTAAGGAAAAAGAAATTACTCTGGCTATCAGTCAAAAGCTAAACCAACAATTAAGCAAGGCCGGAGCGATGGTAATTTTACTGCGTGACAGCGATGAAGCTCTGTCTGATTCCAATTCCAAAGGTTCTCTGTCCGAGCGCAAGCGTCAGGACCTGTCCCGTCGTGTGGAGAAGGCTAACGCTGCCAAAGCTGATTTGTTTATCAGTATTCATGCCAATGCTGATCCCAGTCCCCGCTGGCGCGGAGCACAAACTTTTTACAACCAGTCCAGCCCGGAGGCAAAATTATTAGCGGAGAGTATTCAACAGGAATTAACCACAAGTTTGGGGAATACTAACCGTAAGGCATTGTCAGGACACTATTTCATTATTGATAAAACCAATATGCCGGCAGTAATAGTGGAAGTTGGTTTTTTATCCAATCCTGAAGAAGCCCGGCTGTTATCTGAACCGGATTATCAACAACGGGTGGCAACAGCCATATTTAAGGGTATTACCCAATATCAGGCCGGCCTGCTGACTGATAAGCAAGACTGAGCAAGGAGGGAGTTATATGCTTACTTATGCTGCATTATCGCCCCATCCCCCTCTGATTATCCCTGAAATCGGAGGAGAACGGTTAAAAGAGGTACCTGATACAGTCAGGGGCATGAAACAGATGGCAGCAGAACTGACTGCTGCCAGACCGGATACAATTGTGTTTCTGACTCCTCACGGCAATGTATTTGGGGATGCTGTCTCCATATTAAGCCAACCTTTGCTTGAAGGTAATCTGGCCTCTTTTGGCAGCAATATAAAGTGGACAAACATAGCCAATGACCTGCTTTTAGTCAGGGAAATAACTGATAAGGCAATTGACAGCGGAATAAATATACTGTGGGTAGACCGGGAAAATGCCGCCAGACACCGTTTAAATCCACATTTGGATCATGGTATCATGGTTCCTTTGTACTATCTGCGTGAAGCAGGCCTTGAGGATATTCCCATTACAGCAATAAGTATCGGATTCCTCCCCCAGGTGGAGTTATATGCCCTGGGTTGCATAATAGCCGCTGCCGCTAATAAACTGGATAAAAAGATTGCCGTAGTAGCCTCCGGGGACATGTCACACCGGCTAAAGGATGAGGGCCCATACGATTATCATCCCGATGGGCCGGTTTATGACAGACAGATCAAACGATTGCTGCTGGAAAATGATTTTGAAGCCATAATCAATATGTCGGAAGAGTTGAGGGAGAATGCCGGGGAATGTGGTTATCGTTCCATAGTAATTATGTTGGGCTGTCTGGATAAATTGCAGGTTAAAAGCGAGATTTTCAGTTACGAAGGTACTTTCGGAGTAGGCTATCTGATAGCAGGTTTTACTCCATTTGGAGAACGCCACTCATTGCTGGAAAAACTAAAAAACTCCCGACGGCAGCAATTGGAGGAAACCCGTCAGGGAGAAAGCCTGCCGGTAAAATGGGCGCGCCTGACGCTGGAAAACTATATTAAACAGGGGAGCCTGCCTGAACTGCCACTGGAATATGAACAGCTGCGCGACACAAGTGCCGGTGTTTTTGTATCCTTAAAAAAACATGGCCAACTGCGGGGCTGTATAGGAACCATCGAGGCAGCTTACGATGATATTGCTGCAGAAATCCAGGCCAACGCCATTAGCGCTGCTACCCATGACCCGCGTTTTCCAGCCGTACAGGCTGATGAACTTGACCAATTGGCTTATTCGGTAGATATTTTAGGAAAAGCTGAACCCTGTACCCGCGAGGACCTGGACCCGGCCCAGTATGGAGTTATAGTCAGTCGCGGTGCCCGTAGGGGCCTGTTATTACCGGCACTGGAAGGTGTAAATACGGTGGACGGGCAGTTAAACATTGCTTTGCAAAAGGCAGGTATAAAACCGGGAGAAGACTATAATATTCAAAGATTCAAAGTAACTCGTTATAGCTAATCACGCAGGAGGAGGGACTATGGATTATAAAGAGGCCAGCTACTACGAGAAATTGGGAGACCGGCAGGTAAAATGCCGGCTATGTCCCCACCATTGCCATTTAAAAGCTGGACAAAAGGGCATTTGCCGTGTACGCATAAACGAAGCCGGCGTCCTCTGTACTATAAATTACCGGAAGATAACCTCTGCCGCTCTGGACCCGATCGAGAAAAAACCTCTGTATCATTTTTTCCCCGGAAAACTTATTTTATCGGTGGGGACCTTTGGCTGTAACCTGGCCTGTCCGTTTTGTCAGAATTATAGTATAGCTCATGGAGAACCTCCCGCTGAACTGCTGGACGAAGAAGCCCTGGTAGAACTGGCTGATCATTATGAAGCGCAAGGCTCTGTTGGAGTGGCATTTACCTATAATGAACCGGGCATATGGTATGAATATGTGTATCAGGCAGCCCGACAGCTGCGTGAAGAAAACCATCAGGTCGTCCTGGTGACCAACGGATTTATAGAAGCCCAACCCTGGCACGAACTATTACCTTTGATAAATGCCGTAAATATCGATGTTAAAGCCTTTAATCCTTCATTTTATCGTCGCCATTGCAAAGGAGACCTGGAACCGGTAAAACAAAGGGTCGAGGAGGCTGCCCGGGAAACGCATGTGGAAATTACTTATCTGCTCATACCCGGTGAAAATGATGCTGCTGAAGAAATTGAAGCTTTAGCCGGCTGGCTGGCGGAAATAAACCCTGATATTCCGCTGCATATATCCCGTTATCATCCGGCTTATAAATTTGACCGTGAAGCGACTCCGGTTGAAAATCTGTATACAGCGTATGAAATTACCCGTAAACACTTAAACTTTGTATATCTGGGGAATATTGGTCTCTACAATAACCATACCCGCTGCCTGAATTGTAATGAAGTATTAATCAGTCGCAATTATTATCAAACCGAGGTAAGCGGAATAAAAAATGGACACTGTAAATACTGTGATTTTCCCGTCAGTAATATCATCGGGATTTAATAAGAACGGGGAGAGCCAGGCTCTCCCCTTCTTTATATGAAAGCCGCAGGTAAAAACCATCTGGCTGTTCAATGAATAGGTTACCCAAATTTCAGCATATGAATACCTAAACTATTAACCAAAAGCTGAAAATAATTTAAAATATAATCATAACTATAGATATAAAAAACAACTAAGGGGGATTAAGCCATGTTATATGAATATCTGGTTTTGGAGAAGGGTAATGGAATAGGGACTTTAATTATTAACCGACCGGAAGCCATGAACGCTTTAAATGAAGACTTACTTAAAGAGCTGGTCAAGGTAACTGATGAAATTGCAGCAGACGATGATATCAAAGTAGTAATTATCAGAGGGGCTGGAGAAAAAGCTTTTGTAGCCGGTGCCGACATAAAATTCATGGAAAACTTAAACGGTGTACAGGGCAGGGCTTTTGGGGCCCTGGGTCAGTTGGCCTTTCGTAAAATTGAACTACTGGAAAAACCGGTTATTGCAGCCGTAAACGGATTTGCCCTGGGGGGTGGCTGTGAATTGGCCATGTCGGCTGATATTCGTCTGGCCTCTGAAAATGCCAGATTTGGTCAACCGGAAACGGGCCTGGGCATAACCCCGGGCTATGGGGGAACCCAGCGATTGGCCCGCCTGGTAGGTGAAGGCCGGGCCAAAGAATTAATCTATACTGCCAGTGTTATAAACGCCCAGGAAGCCTGGCGTATTGGTCTGGTAAACCATGTATATCCGGCGGAAACCCTTATGGAAGAAGCGGAGAAAATGGCCATGAAGATTATGGCCAATGCACCTTTGGCAGTATGTTTCTCCAAATCAGCCATAAATAAAGGATTGCAAACGGATATAGATACAGGTATGGCGATAGAAGCCGACTTATTCGGGCTGTGTTTCACCACCCAGGATCAGAAAACTGGTATGTCAGCCTTCCTGCGCAAGGAAAAACCGGAATACAAAGGGGAATAACCGGGGGTTATTATAATTTTTCTGACACAGATTTACGCAGATATTTTAGTGATTTACACTGATATTTTTATTTGATTAATTTGGAGTCAGGTTTTCTATGGAGAGTGAGATGTCCGTTATGAGAAAGGATAATTAATTTTATAACCTGACTGACCTGACTTCGCCTGACTGAACCTGACGGTTATTATAATTTTTCTGACACAGATTTACGCAGATATTTTAGTGATTTACACTGATATTTTTATTTGATTAATTTGGAGTCAGGTTTTCTATGGAGAGTGAGATGTCCGTTACGAGAAGGGATAATTAATTTTATAACCTGACTGAACCTGACGGTTATTATAATTTTTTTTGACGCTGATTGGCGCTGCAATAGCCCTGCCGGGGACTACTGATTGTGTTGAATCCTTCGGTATGAACACAAATAATGTTGCTGTGTCTATTTTAAAAAACAGCGCAAATCCGCGTAATCTGCGTCTATTAATAATGATTACAGGGATGACATAAAGAGCGTGTGGTAATTTACATTGAAAGGAGCATTTATATGGGACAAACTATGATATTTTATTGTGTTACCAGTTGTAGTACCTGTAAAAAAGCCCAGGCGTGGCTGGATGATAATGGAATTATATATTCCTACTATGATTTACTGAAACAACCCCCGACGGCGGAGACTCTAAAGGAAGTAGCTGCTGCAGCCGGGTTAACCCTGAAAGGGATTGTCAACCTGCGCAGCCAGGTATTTAAAAAAATGGACATCGACCTGGAAAGATTAACTGATGAAGAGGTAGTAAAATTAATTCAGGAAAATCCCCGTATCATGCTGAGACCGGTTCTGAAAAAAGGGAAAAAAGCCATCACCGGCTTTAAGGAATCTGCTTACGGGGAATTCATACTTTAAAGGAGATAAGGCCAAAGGAGATAATATGAAAATGCATACCATAACTCTCGGAATAACCAATTGTTATCTTATCGAAGCAAGGGATGGATATATTATGGTAGATACCGGCCAGCAGCGCCGGGGCAAAAAATTTTTACAAGCTATACGGCAACGGGGAATACAGCCGGGAGATATAAAATTAATCATAATAACCCATGCTCATTTTGATCATGTAGGCAGTCTGGCTGCCATTCAGGGCTACTGCCAATGTCCAATAATGATGCACCCCCAGGAAGCAAAACTGACGGAAGGCGCTATAGTAGTTATTCCCCCCGGTACCAATACTTTGGGACGTGTGGTCAGCTGGATGGGTGATCACAGTAAAATACTGTGGAGATTTGCGGCAGCTAAAGTAGAATATCCGCTAGAACATGAATATGACCTGAACTCTTTTGGAGTATCAGGGAAAGTAATACCCACACCCGGACATACGCCCGGTTCACTATCAGTTTTACTGGATGATGGACGGGCTATCGTGGGAGATCTGGCCATGAACCAGTTCTTTACCCATAACTACCCTATTTTTGCCGAACTGCCGGAAAAGGTTTATGAAAGCTGGCAACTGTTAATTGATAACGGAGCCCGGCAGATATATCCCGCCCACGGCCCCGCTTTTTCTGTTGAACGGCTAATAAACGTTTTGGCCTCCCGAAAATAAACGCTCCCCACGGGGAGCTTTATTAATAGACGCAAACAATAGACGGGATTACGCAGATTAAGCTGATTCCCGCTGTTTTTATTGTATAAATTTGAGCCAGGTGAATCATGGTGAGCAGGAGTCCAATAAATTAATTCATCTTTATCAATTATTAGAACCTGACTGAAACTGGTCAACCAGCCCTGTCAACTATAATCGTCAGGTTCAGTCAGGTGAAGTCAGGTATAGTCAGGTTAAAAAATTATTGAATAATAGTTATTTTCACATAGATTAATCACCATGTAAAAACCTGTTAAAAATATTAAATATAAAATAAATCTGTGTTAATCATTTAAATATCTGTGTTATCTGTGTCTATTTAAAAAAACAGCTGCGTAATCCGCGTCTATTAATTTTTATTGTTGCAATTTTATGCATGATTATGTATAATTATAAAAGTTTATTTTTGACCTCGCTAAATTACCTGTTTAAGGGAGGATATAGATGATGATACCGGCAGCTATTATTGGTGATGGCTATACTGCAGCCGAACTGCTGCGCTTAACTGCTTTGCATGGAGAATTGGCAATTAACCATATATTTTCTACCGAAAACATTGGTCGTCGTATTGACCAGGTTTATCCCCATTTGCACGGCTACAGCAGGCTGCTCTGTGAAGCCACTGATCTGGAAATAATAAAACGGGATTGCCAGGCAGCCTTCATGGCTTTGCCGCATGGTCTTTCCGTACCAATTGTAATGGAATTGAGTAAGGCCGGAGTAAAATGTATTGATTTGGGGGCTGATTTTCGCCTGAAGGATGCAGCCATTTATGAGCGCTATTATGAGACTGTTCATGAAGCCCCTTATTTGTTGGCAGAGGCGGTTTATGGACTGCCCGAACTTTACCGCCAGGAGATTAAAAAAGCTGACATAGTAGCCAACCCGGGTTGTTTTCCTACCAGTGCCATTCTGCCTTTGGCACCTTTGCTGCGGGAAGCTGTTATCAGCAGCGAGAACCTGGTGATCGATTCCAAAAGCGGGGTTTCCGGAGCCGGCAAAGGCCTGAAAGCCACCAGTATGTTTTGTGAAGTTAACGAAGGCATCAGAGCCTACGGGGTAGGAACTCACCGTCACGGTCCGGAATTTGCCCAGGAATTGAGCCTGGCTGCCGGAACTCAGGTATCAATGGTGTTTACTCCCCATCTGGTGCCTATGAACCGGGGTATTCTGACTACTGCTTATGCCCGTTTAAGACCGGGGAAACTGGCCCGTGAAGTTCGTCAGGTGCTGGAAGATTATTATGGACAGGAACCATTTATCCGCGTATTGCCTGAAGGGGTAATGCCCCATACCAAATGGGTCTACGGCAGTAACCATGTGGATATCGGTATTTATGCTGATGAGGGTGGAACCGTAATAATAGTATCAGCAATTGATAATCTGACCAAAGGCGCTTCCGGTCAGGCGATTCAGAACTTTAATCTGGTTATGGGTCTGGAAGAAACCCGGGGTCTGTTATTCCCGGGCGTACATCCGTAATTGATGAAGGTGGAGGAAAGAAGATGAAAATAATAAATGGATCAGTAACCTCTCCACAGGGCTTTTTAGCTCAGGGAGTTTATGCACAGATAAAATATAAAGATAAAAAAGATTTGGGAATTATTTATTCACAGCAACCCTGTACGGCAGCCGGAGTATATACTACCAATCTGGTCCGGGCGGCCTGTGTGGATGTTACCCGTCAGCATTTGTCCGGTGGTACGGCTCAGGCCATTGTTGCCAACAGTGGTAACGCCAACGCCTGCACCGGCGAACAGGGCTGGAATGATACCCTGCGTATGGCGGAACTGGCTGCTCAAAGCCTGGGTATCGCCGCCGATCAGGTAGCAGTTGCCTCTACCGGAGTAATTGGCGTATTTATGTGCATGGATAAAATCGAAGCCGGCATCCGGGAAGCTGCGGCTACTCTGTCAGCCGATGGCGGTCAAAATATGGCCTGTGCCATAATGACTACCGACCTGGTTCGCAAAGAAGCTGCCGTAGTGATAGAAATAGCCGGTAAAAAAGTTACTATTGGTGCTACGGCTAAAGGTTCAGGAATGATACACCCCAATATGGCAACCATGCTGGCATTTATAACTACCGATGCCGCCGTCAGCAGCGAATGTCTGCAAACCATGCTCAAGGCATCAGTGAATGAATCCTATAACATGATCAGTGTGGACCGGGATACTTCCACTAATGACATGACCATAATTCTGGCCAACGGTATGGCTGGCAACCCTGTTATTGAAAACAGCAACTCACCAGGCTATGAAGAATTTCAACAAGCCTTGAATTATATCAACCAAACCCTGGCAAAAATGATTGCCCGGGATGGTGAAGGCGCTACCCGCCTGA